>JAYGEB010000349.1:0-4217 GCA_046582595.1 Alphaproteobacteria bacterium
CGATGTGGGCATGCGGCAATTGGGCGGGCAGACCATCGTCCTGAATTCCGATGATCTGCAACTGGATCGGGGCGAGACCATGGCGGACACGGGGCGAGTGCTATCGCGCTATGTTGATGCCATCATGCTGCGCACCAAATCCCATGCAATGCTGGACGAGCTGGTGGCGCATGCCACCGTGCCGGTGATCAATGGTTTGACCGATGCCTCCCACCCTTGTCAGTTGATGGCCGACGTGATGACCCTGGAAGAACATCTTGGCGCGGCGGACCGCCAGGTCGTGGCCTGGGCCGGTGACGGCAACAACGTGGCCACGTCATGGATCCATGGCGCCGCCCGGTTTGGCTACGAGTTGCGCCTGGCCTGCCCCAAGCCGTTGCAGCCGTCCGAAAGCGCGGTGCGCTGGGCCAGGGATCAGGGCGCTGCCATCACCGTGACGGAATCGGTCGAGCAGGCCGTAACGGGCGCCGATTGCGTGGTTTCCGACGCCTGGGTTTCCATGCATGACGAAGATAGCGCCGACCGCCATAACCTGCTGGCGCCCTATCAGGTGAATAAACAATTGATGGCCCAAGCCAAGAACGATGCCGTTTTCATGCATTGCCTGCCCGCCCATCGCGGCGAGGAAGTCACGGCGGAGGTCATCGACGGTCCCCGGTCCCTGGCCTGGGATGAAGCTGAAAACCGTTTGCACGCCCAAAAAGGCATTCTGATGTGGTGCCTGGGATAAATGCCGGCGGTATGAAGCGTTGACCGCCATTCCCGACGACCTGATCCGGCCCTTCCAGATTGAAGGCATGGGCGTGCGCGGGCGGCTGGTCCGCCTCGGCCCGGCGCTGGATCAAATCCTGACCCGCCATGATTATCCCGAACTGGTCTGCCGTCTGCTGGGCGAGGCGGTCGCCCTGTCCGCCGCCTTGGCCGGGACCTTGAAGTTCGACGGCGTTTTCACCCTGCAGACCAAAGGCGACGGCCCTGTAACGACCATGGTGGCCGATTTCCGGTCGCCCGGCGATCTGCGTGGCTATGCGCAATTCGATGGGCCGGCCATCGCCGGGTTCGAACCCGGGTCAAAGCCATCCATCCCGCGCCTGTTGGGCGCCGGCCATATCGCCTTCACCGTGGATCAGGGCGCCGATACCGAGCGCTATCAGGGTATTGTCGCCCTGGAGGGTCAAAATCTGGCCGATTGCGCACACAATTATTTTCGAGAGTCGGAGCAAATTGAAACGGCCATTGTCCTGGCCAGCGGCAAGGTGTCGGGCGGCGGACCCTGGCGCGGCGGCGCGATCATGCTGCAACGCCTGCCCGAGGGCGATCCCAGCCTTTTGGCGCGCGGCGTGGAGGTGGAGCGGGACGAAATTTCCGAGGACGATTGGCGCCGGGTCGTCACCTTGCTGGCCAGCACCAAGGATGGTGAATTGGCGGATCCGAAATTGTCCGGTGACGATCTGCTTTACCGCCTGTTTCACGAAGACGGCGTCCGCATCTTCGAAGCCACGAACCTGACGCCCGGCTGCCGCTGTTCGCGGGAACGGGCCGAACGCATTTTGTCGCAGCTGCCAAAAAGCGAATTGCCGGGGCTGGCCGTGGAGCGTGACCTAATTGTGACCTGTGAATTTTGCAACGCCTCCTATACCTTTTCAATCGACCAATTTGACCCCCCCAGCCAAAAGGCTTGAATGATGTTTTATTCACGGCTCCGACCCACGCTCTCCGCCCTCTGCCTTGGCCTTTTGTTGACCTCCTGCGAAAGCCCCTTGCCGGAAGTCAGTTATCCGGAGTTGCGGTTCAATCATTTGCCGGAAATCAAGCTCGATGTGGCCCGCATCGAGATCATCGAGAGCTTCCGCGCGCCGCTGCGGCCGCCCCATGTGGAGCATCAAATACCCCTGGCCCCGGCCTTGGCCATGCGGAACTGGGCCACCGACCGCCTGCGCGCCGCCGGCAAGAGCGGCGTCGCCAAATTTATCATCATAAACGCGTCCGTGAAAGCCGAGACCCTGGCCAAGAAAAAGGGCCTGAAGGCGATCTTTACCCTGAACCAGGTGATGCGCTACGACGCCACGCTGGAAGCCAGACTGGAAGTCGAAACCTCGGGCGGTCTAGGCAAGGGCTTCGCCACGGCAAAGGCCAGCCGCCAACGCACGCTGTCCGAAGCCGACAGCATCAATGATCGGAATGCCGCCCTCTACAGCTTCGTCGAAGCCGCGGTCATGGATTTCGACCGGGTGATGTCGAAAAACATCGACGACCACATGGCGCCGTTCCGGCGCTGAGCCGCGCGTCCAGGGCCGTCGGCATGACAGTCTTGGCCGGACGGCATTTGCACCCTGCGACAATATGCCCATACGGGCACAATTGTGATCCATCGAATGAGCTGCGATAAACGGCTGCGCCGCGACCACGCGGCACAAATTATTGGGCATTGGACCACTCGCATTCGGCACTGAAATCGGCGTCGGCGCGGCTTGCACGAAGGGCAAATTTCGTTCGATCGAAGTTGCCTGCGTGACCTGCGTAATTGGTTCGATTACTCAATTCTTAAGAGTCGGGGCCTATTTCCTCGAATGTGATCCCGTCTCTGCCTCGTTTTGGAAAACTCGACAATGCCGGCCCTTAAAACGGATGCCGGGCATTCAGAGCGGCATATTGTAAAGGGTAAATCTTCGTGAAGTACTATGTAGCGTATTTGTTGTTGTTGGTTTTGGCTGTTGGCCTGCCGGTCGCCGTCCTCACGGCCCCATGGCCTATTGATTGGGCCTATTGGCTGCAGCCGGAGGTGATTGAATGGACGTTGGCGTGGAGTGTTGGCGCCGCCGCCTTGTTTTGGGGACTTTACCATCTGAGCGTGGGTTGGTCGGCGGGGCGGTCGCTCGAAAAACCATAGGTTTGATGGGCCGGTACGCACCCAAAAATTTTGTTCCGGACCTTCATATTATTATTTCCGCGGCGCGTTTTCCGTAAATCCGCGCCTATTCACGTGCCATGCGGTGATGTGCCCAACGGCGCCTAAATCGGCGTTGAATTCCGCTTCCGTGGGATGGATTAGGTTTGACATAATTTGCGGCCTGACGGATTATAATGATTGGGAGTCGAATTTAAGAAACGTGCGACAGCCGTCGCGGTTCACTCGAAGGAACGCTCCCTCACTATCGAGGTGATCGAGCGTTTCGAGGTGAACAATTGTCGGTCACAGTTTGGCGTGACCAGTAGGTGTAGCGTACCCCTGGTATCACGTTGGGCTTTGCGGCCGCTCAAATAGGCGGTTTAGGAGGCGCTGACATGGTAGTTAAAAAAGTTATGGCCTACACGGGCTCCGCGCACACGATGCCCGATGTTCGTTCGATCACCACGGCGGACCTTTTGGATGCCTTGACCAAGGGCGTGGCCGATTTTAACGCCAAGCCGACGCACTTATTTTTCCTTGCCATTATCTATCCAATCCTGATGGTCATATTTGCCAGGACGTTTTCGGGCACCGATTTTTTGCCCCTCGTCTTTCCCATCATCGCCGGCTCCACGCTATTGGGTCCATTGGCGGCGACCGGCATGTATGAATTGAGCCGCCGCCGGGAAGAAGGGCTCGAACTCTCCTGGCTGAATTGCTTCGACGTCCTGCGATCCCCGTCGATATTGGCGATTGCCATGATGGGAGTGGTTCTTGCCGGCATATTCCTGGTCTGGCTGGCCGTGGCGCAAGGCATCTACACGTACTATTTTGGCGACGCCGTGCCGGCGTCCGTCACCGCCTTCGCCGGACAAATTTTTACGACGTCTTCTGGCTTGTCGCTCATTATCGTCGGCAGCGGCGTCGGCCTGGTCTTTGCAATGCTGGTGTTGACCATTTCCGTCGTGTCAATTCCCCTGCTCCTGGATCGGCACGTCGATTGGCTGACCGCCATCCTGACCTCAATACGCGCGGTCGCCGCAAATCCGAGGACGATGGCGATATGGGGTCTTATCGTCGCGGGCACTTTGATAATTGGCGCCTTGCCCCTTTTCGTTGGATTAGCCGTGGTCATGCCCATACTCGGGCATGCGACATGGCACCTGTATCGAAAGGTCGTCGTGCGCTGACCTACCTGCATTGGCTGGCCGTTAATACGCTGGTTTGAATGTGGAGAACCGCGTCAGTGGCACTTAATACCAAGGTGCGATGATAAAGAGTCGTCTGTAAAAAACTCTGAAAGCCTTTTCGCGCGTATGGTTTTGGC
>JAYGEB010000321.1:0-5513 GCA_046582595.1 Alphaproteobacteria bacterium
GCCCATTGCCCCGATTGCGGCAGCTTCGACGCCTTCATCTGGCGCCCCCCGTCCGGCGCCGGCGCGGTGCTGCCCTATGCCGCCGGCGCCTTCGCGGAGGCCGCGGGGCCGGGTTCGGCGGACACCGGGGCGCAAGTGGAAATTCTGCCCCCCGACGTCGAACCGGCCCCCGTCCCGGCGCGGGATTAGACCGTCTTCAACGATTGTAGAATCGCCGGGCCACCCGCTCCCCCTTCCCGTCCACCCATTAATGGTACCCTGTGGGTGGACGGGAAGCGGGAGCGGGTGGTTCAGACTACATTGAAAATGTCTAAACCGTTGTCGAATTTGACGCGGCGGCCCTTGCCACGGCTTCGGCCATGCGGCGTTTCGGTTCCTCATCGCGGTAGGGCAGGCGCTGGACCACGGCTTCCAACATGTTTGGCGGCAGACTTTCGCGCATGAGGGTGATCGCGGCGGCGGCCTCATCCTCACGGCCAAGCTCGCTGTAAACAATACCGAGCAGGAGATAGGGCAACTGAAAGCCTTCGGCCAAACTGATCGAGTACTTGAAACAATCGATCGCCGCTTGGTAATTCCGCATCAAATAGTGCGAATGGCCTTCGACCAAGGGATGCAGCGGCCCCATGGCCGGATCGAGTTCAATGAAGCGGCGGGCCATTTTCAGACCACGCGCCGGATCGCCGGCATAGTTCAGCGCTTCGGCGAACCAAAGGTAGGTTTCCGGCGCCTTGGGTTCGAGTTCGACGGCGCGTTCGAAACCGGCGATCCCTTCGTCATGACGGCGCACGAAGGTCAATGCCCAACCCAGACGGGCGTGGGTCAGCCCCATGCTGCCGTCGGCCTCGACGCCACGCCGCGCCATCTCGAGAGACCGCTCAAGCGCATCCTCGAAACCGGGAAATAGGAATGTCCAGCCATGTTGCAGCGCCCCGCTGAGGGTGGCGTAGGCGGCGGCGAAGCCGGGATCGATGGCGATCGCCGCCTTCAGCAGGCGCACGCCCTCGCTGGTCCCCTTGGGGTCCATCTTGACATGCTCCGCGCGGGCGTTCAGATACAATTCATAGGCCTCGACATTGTCGGTGATGCGCCGCCGCCCGGCCGCCGCTTCCCGCGCCGTCAGCCGGACCCGCAACTCGGCGACGATTTTCGCGGTAATTTCGTCCTGCACGGCGAAAATATCGTCCAGACTGCCGTCATAGCGCTCCGCCCAGACATGCCCGCCGGTCGCCGTCTCGATCAACTGCGTATTGATACGCACCCGGTTGCCGGCCTTGCGGACGCTGCCTTCGAGCACATGGGCCACGCCCAGTTGGCGGCCGATGCGGCCAACATCACCCATTTGGCCGCGAAAGCTGAAGGCCGTGTTGCGCGCGACGACGAACAGGCCGGACATCTTTGAAAGGTCCGTGATCAAGTCCTCCGCAAGGCCGTCGGAAAAATACGCCTGATCGGGGTCTCCGCTCATGTTGTCGAACGGCAGAACGGCAATCGAGGGCTTGTCCGCCGGCGTCGGCACGGCATCGGATGGCGCCGCCGATACAGGCTCCGCACCGGCGGCGAAGACCCGAAACATACGCACCGGACTGGAAATATTCTTCACCGTCTGCTCGCCCAGGTCTTCGAAGTCCACGGGCAGCTTGCCGTTGACGTGAGCGTAAACATTGCCAGAAATATAAACCCCGCCGGGCGCGCAAAGGCCCTCCAGCCGGGAGGCGACGTTCACGCCGTCGCCGAAAATATCGTCGCCCTCGACAATGATATCGCCGACGTTGATGCCGACCCGGTAGACGATCCTGCGGTCTTCCGGGACGTCGTCATTGCGCCGGTGGATTTCGGCTTGGGTGCGGACGGCATTTCGAACCGCATCCACGGCGCTGGGAAATTCCACCAGCATGCCGTCGCCGGAAGTCTTGACCACGCGGCCGCCATCCGCCGTGACATATGGTTCGATCACATCGGCGTGCAGGGAGCGGAGGCGCGCCCGCGTATCTTCCTCGTCCGCCTCCATCAACCGGCTGTAGGCGACGACATTGGCAATCAGGATGGCCGCAAGCCTGCGCTGTACCCTCTCTTCAGCCATTCCCTGGTTTTTCCCTTTACACGTTGGGCCGAATTTTACGGTTTATGTACGGCGGCGCACATGGTTTCCGCCACGCTCCGCGCTTCCGGCGTCTCGGACGGGATGACCGGAACGGTAACGCGGTTGACGTTTAAGCGGCGCTACGGCTTGCGCCCGATAAAGGCGTAGCCGAAGACCTCGAACTTGCGGGCGTTGGGTTCGCCGCCCGCGCCGGCGAAGGTATCGACCGCCGGGCCCATGCGGACGTCTTCAAAGCCCGTGTCCCGCATCATCTTCCGCCAGCCTGCACACGGCATGCCACCAGCAATTCAAGCGGTCCAAAGATCGATGTTGCCGACGGCTTCCTCTGGTACCGGCTGGCCGTTGGCGATGTCGGCGAATTGCAGCACGCCGCCAGGGCGCAGGATGCGCCAGATTTCGCCAAAGACGTGCTTTTTGTCCGCGCACAGATTGATCACGCCGTTGGCGATCACCACATCCGCCTGGCCATCGCCGACGGGCATCTCCTCCAGCAGCCCTTCGCGGAATTCCACGTGGTCCAGGTCCATGGCCGTGGCCGTGGCGCGGGATTTGTCCAGCATCTCTTCCGTCATATCGATGCCGATGACCTGTCCCGATGGCCCCACCTGCTGGGTGGCGATGAAGCAGTCAAAGCCGCCGCCCGAACCGATATCGACCACCCGTTCGCCCGTTTCGAGGGGACGCAGGGAAAAAGGATTACCGACGCCGGCGAATGATTCCACCGCCGCATCGGGCAGGGCGCCCACCACGGCGTCATCATAGCCCAGGCGTTTGGCCAGCGGCCGGCCGGTGTGGAAATGAAACTTTCCGTGCGGGTCCAGCGCGACGTCCCGGTACTTGTCCTTTACATCCGCTCTCAGGGCAACGGCATCGACAAGTGTGTCAGTGCTCATGTGTCTTCCCTTCCGTTATTTGGCCATCCACGTGACCACTTTTATCGTACTCTGGCGCGCGGTCATTCCAAAACGAAAACAGCAAGCCGCCCCGCGCGGCCGGACAATGCGCCCGGCGCCAACTCACGGGCCTGCAAACAGCCCGGCGCCGCCGGTTTAGGCAGCTCAAGATTGGCGGCAAGGCTGGCCGAAAAACCAAATGGACGGTAGTAGTCCGGATCGCCGATGACCAGAACGGCGCCATGGCCAAGGGCCTTGGCGCGAGCCAGACTGTGCGAGATCAAAGCTCCGCCGAAACCACGGCCCCGCCAGGATTGTCCCACGGCAAGGGGGCCGAGCAAAAGGGCCGGGTGGTTGCCCGCTATCATGATTTGCCAATAGCGGATCGCGGCGCAAAGAGAACCCCGCTCGCGGATGACGAAACACAGCTCTGCCAGGGGCGGATTGTCCGCGCGCAGGCAATAGGCGGCGCTGTCAAGCCGCGACGGCCCGAAGGATCGATCCAGTAAGTATTCGATTCCCGGCCCGTCGCCAGGCAACTCGAGGCTAACTTGAAACATGATTTGGCTTCCGGATTGGCGTTTATTAAGGCGCCGGGTCCGGATTGCCGCGAATGATCCCTAGCCGGGCCCATACAACGCGCGAACGATCCCCACGGCGCCCGCGAAATGTTCGGGGCGTTGGATGGAACGTCGTCGTCGTCGCTGCATGAAGGCTGACATATTTTTGCCAATTCCGCTTGCTGATGCGGCCCGCTATAGCAGGAGCCGGTGGACAATGCTAGCGTCGCCCCCAGAGAAACTCTCAATGAATGATGGAGGATGCGGCATGGGTTTGATGGATGGCAAGGTGGTCCTGGTCACCGGCGCCGGGCGCGGCATTGGCCGGGCCGTGGCGATAAGCTTGGCCCAGGCGGGCGCCAAGGTTGTGGTCAACGATCTCGGCGGCGATCTGCATGGCGAGGCGACGGAACAGACGCCGGCGATGGATGTCGTGGCCGAGATCAAGGGGCTGGGCGGCGAAGCGGTGGCGAATGGCGGCTCCGTCGCCGAGGCGGAAGGCGCGGGGGAAATGGTGCAAACCGCCATCGACAGTTTCGGCAAAATCGACGCCGTGGTCAACGTGGCCGGCATTCTGCGGGATTCCTACTTTCACAAGATGACGCCGGAGCAATGGAAGGCGGTCATCGATGTGCATTTGAACGGCACCTACAACGTGGCGCGCGCGGCGATGGAACATTTCCGGGCCCAGGAGTCGGGCGCCTTCGTGCATTTCACCTCGACCTCCGGCCTGGTGGGCAACACCGGCCAGGCCAACTATGCCGCCGCCAAGATGGGCATCGTCGGGCTGTCCCGCGTGATCGCCATGGAAGGCGCGCGCTTCAACGTGCGTTCCAACTGCGTCTCGCCCTTTGCCTGGACCCGGATGATCGAGGCTATTCCCGTGACCTCCGATGCAATGGCGGAGGCATTCGACAAGTTCCGCCAGAATGCTTCCGCCGAGCATGTCGCTCCCGTGGTCACCTATTTGGTCAGCGACGCGGCGAAGGACGTAACCGGCAATATCTTTGGCGTGCGGGGCAATGAAATCTATCTCATGAGCCAGCCGCGCCCCATCCGCACCCTGCACAAGGGCGATGGCTGGACGCCCGAGGACCTGGCCACCACCCTGGAGCCCGCCCTGCGCCATGACCTGTACGGCCTGGAAGGCAGCGGCGAATACTACGCCTGGGATCCCATTTAGATCGTATTGAGGAATGTAAAGACTATGTATTTCGACCCCAAGGACGGCATGAAGCCGCCGCCGTTCACCCACACCGTTTACAACGCCCTGGTGGTGCCCCGGCCCATTGGCTGGATCTCTACCATCTCTACCGATGGGGTGATTAATCTGGCGCCCTTCAGTTTTTTCAACGCCCTGTGCGGGGCGCCGCCCTGCGTGATGTATTGCCCGAACGGTTATAAGACCGGCACCACGGAGCCCAAGGATTCCCTGACCAATGTGCGGGATACCGGGGAGTTTGTCTTCAACATGTGTACCCTCGATCTAAAGGACGCCATGAACGCCACCTCCGCCCATGTACCCTCGTCCGTGAATGAGATGGCCGCCGCCGGGCTTGAGGCCGTGGCCTGCGAGCAGGTGAAACCGCCGCGGGTCGGCAATTCACCCATCGCCCTGGAATGCAAGGTGTTGCAGATTATCGATCTGCCCGCATCCGAGAATACCCCGCCCAACAACATGGTGATCGGCCAGGTCATCGGCATTCACGTGGATGATGATGTCATTGTCGATGGCATGATCGATGCCCGAAAGTTTAAGCCATTGGCCAGATTGGGCTATCTCGATTATGCCGCCATTCTGCCCGAAAATGTGTTCTCCCTGGCCCGGCCGGATTAAGAATACCGCTAGAAATGAGTTATCCCCCCACGGCCAATCCTTCGTCATTGCCGGGCTTGACCCGGCAATCCATTGCGCCGCATGGCCCGTCGGCGGCGGCGCAGCATCTGGATGCTCGG
>JAYGEB010000465.1:0-9734 GCA_046582595.1 Alphaproteobacteria bacterium
GTTTTCCGGTTCTCCGAAATCATCGGGCGCGGCATAGCGGAACATGAAACTGCCTTTGAGCAGTTTTTCCTCCAGCTTCTCCACCGTGCTTTCAATGCGCGGATCGTTGGGTGGCAAAAACCCAAGCTCGGGCATCAAAAGCAAACTGGCGTCCGGGTCGCCGCCGCCGAAGGCATCCGAGAACATGCCCTTGTCTGCTTCCCAGGCGCGATCGGTGATAACATCGTGAATTTGCCGCGCCCTGGCCCGCCAATGGCTGGCGCGTTCGCTCAGGTCCAGGTGCTGGGCTATTTTTGCCAGCCGGTCGCAAGCGGTCCAACACATCAGGCTGGAATAAGTGTGAACCTTGGATATGGTCCTTAATTCCCAAAGGCCGGCGTCCGGTTGATCGTGTAAGGCAAAGGCGCGGTCGCCGATTTTCTCAAGTTGTGCAAAATCCTGTTGTGTCAATTGCCGCAGCAATCGGCGGTCGAAAAAAGCTTGGGCGTTCGACAGAATGACCTGGCCATAGACGTCATGTTGTTTGTGTTCATAGGCCTGGTTGCCGACCCGCACGGGCCCCATGCCGCGGTAGCCCGATAACGAGGTGACCTCCCGTTCCGTCAGGCTGCTCTCCAGGCCGATGCCGTAAACCGGCTGCAGGTGAATGTCTTCTCCGAAATCAGTTAGATTTCGCAAATAGCGCAGATAGCCTTCCATGATATCGACGGCGCCGAGGCGGTTGAGCGCCCGGACCACGAAATAGGCATCCCGGAGCCAACAAAACCGATAGTCCCAGTTGCGCGCTGAATGGGCCGATTCCGGAATTGAGGTTGTCATGGCCGCGATGATCGCGCCGGTCTCCTCGAACCAGCACATCTTCAAGGTGATGGCGGCCCGGATCACGGCGTCCTGGTAATCCAGCGGCACCGCCAGATGACGCACCCATTCCCGCCAATAGGCAATCGTGTTGCCGAGGAAATCCGACGCCGCCTCGCGGACCGAGCGGGAGAAACTTTCGTCGGGCCCAAGGAACATGGATATTGGTTCTTCCAGATGGAATGACGTTCCGTTGAGCAGGTAGGAAATCGGCGCATCCGTGGTCAGACGCATGGCAAAATCCGGTCCGACATAGCGAATATGGTTGGAACCATGGGTGGTCTGCGGTTTCGTGGCGCCATAATCGAACAATGGCCGCAATCGTATGCGGATGCGCGGCGCGCCCTTGACCGGGCGAATGATGCGGGTCAGGGCGATCGGCCGGTAACGCCGTCCGAACTGATTGAAGCGTGGCGCAAAATCAACGATTTCCAATGACTGCCCATCGGCATCGGTCAGCGTGGTTATCAGCACGGCCGTGTTTTCGATATAATGCTGTTGCGAGTCCACCTGATTTTCGAGATCGACGGCAAACGCGCCATCGCCTTCCAGCTCGCCGCCACCCGCCAGAAGTTGGCAAAACACAGGGTCGCCATCGAACCGTGGCATGCAACACCAAACAATGCTTCCGTCGCGGTCGATCAGAGCGTTGATCACGCAATTTCCGATGACGCCAAGTTCCAGGTCGCTTTCCGCCATCACCGTCCAACCTCCCGGTCCGATAGGTGCCTGAATTCTCCCAGCCAACGCTTCAAGGCGTCGACGGAGGGGACACGGTGCCGGGCGCAGGTCTCGCCATCCCCCACCTTAATTGTAACGCCGCCCATCTTGTTTACGACGGCAAAGGCATCCTCGTCGGTGGTGTCGTCCCCGGCATAGACGGGAAATCTCCCATTGAACGGCGGCAGGCTCATCAGAGAGGCGACGGCATCGCCCTTGTCTTGGCCCGCCGCCCTAATCTCGCGCACCATCTTGCCGTCAAGCACGAACAATTGATCGCCAAATTTTCCGGCCAGCCGCCGTGAAATCCGGTCGCAGGCGTCCTCAAGTTCGGGCATTTGGCGAAAGTGCAGGGCCAGGGAGCGTCCCTTGACTTCCAATAGCAGGCCGGGGTGGGCGGCCACGAAGACCTCCAATTCCCGGCGTATTTCAGCCAAGGCTTCACGGGGGAAGTCTTGCTGCTGGACGGTGCCGTCCGGCCGGCGCAGTTCGTGGCCGTGGTGGCCGGCCACGACCTTGACCGCGCCATTTAAAAAAGCATCGAATTGCTCCAGCGCCCTGCCGGTGACCACGGCCAACGCGCCACCGAGCGTATCATCCAAGGCCGCCAGCAAGCCGGAAAGATCGGCGCCCAGTTCGATCCCTTCCGGACGCTCGGCGATTTCAACCAAGGTGCCGTCGAAATCGAGAAAAAGCGCCCAATCGGCTTGCGGTTTCGGCAAAGTCATGGCGGTAAATTTTTGAGTCCAAATTACGAAATGCCTGAACTCAATTTATCACCGGCGCGGCTCAGTTCAACCGTACATATTCGAAATCCGGTGCCTGGTTGTTGATGCCGCGGGCGGGCGGGGCGATCCAGTTGGCGAATTTCCCCGGTTCCGTGACCGCCAGCATCAGGCCGATGACATATGCGCGGTCCCCCTCCGTTGGCAGCCAGTCGCCGTGGTTCGTCGTCCATTCGGCCTCGCTGATCAACGCGCCGCCGGGATCGACCCGTTTGCCGGCCAGGTTTTCCACTCTGAAGCCGCCAATTTGGCGGTTGAAGGCGCGATGGGGCAGCTTCAATTCGAAATCGATACCTTGGCGCTTGATGATCTGGTTCCAGCGCCGCACGCCGCGGGCGCAATCGGCGACATAATCGTCGCGCAGGCGCTCGTTGATCACGGTCAGGGCATTGTCCTCGCGGGTGACGAATCTGCCACCCTCCAGCTCCAAGATGGGATAGACGTCGTTGCCCAGTTTGTGATCGTCGTCGATTTTGGTTTCCTCGAACCGGCCCTTCAGCCCCATGGCATAGAAGTTGGCGGCGTTGGTGGAGCGTTCGGAGCCGAACAGATCGATCGAGACCGAGAAATGGAAGTTCAGGTATTTTTGCAGGGTGGCGAGATCGATTCCGCCCATCTCCCGCACCTTGTCCTCGCCATATTCCTTCATCAATTCGCAGGTCCGCAGGATGATCCGGCCGACGCCGGTTTCGCCCACGAACATGTGATGGGCCTCTTCCGTCAACATGAAGCGGCAGGTGCGCGAGAGTGGATCGAAGCCGCTTTCCGCCAGGCAGGCCAATTGAAACTTGCCGTCACGGTCGGTGAAGTAGGTGAACATGAAAAAAGACAGCCAATCCGGCGTCTTTTCGTTGAAGGCGCCCAGGATGCGCGGCTTGTCCACATCGCCCGAGTGGCGTTGCAGCATCTGCTCGGCTTCCTCCCGTCCGTCCCGGCCAAAATAGCCGTGCAGCAGGTAGACCATGGCCCATAGATGCCGGCCTTCCTCGACATTGACCTGTAATAAGTTGCGCAGATCATAAAGCGAGGGCGCGGTCAGGCCCAATAGCCGCTGCTGCTCCACCGACGCCGGCTCGGTATCGCCCTGGGTGACGATCAGACGGCGCAGATTGCCACGGTATTCACCAGGCACCTCCTGCCAGGCCGCCTCGCCCTTGTGTTCGCCAAAATTAACCTTGCGGTCCACTTCGGGTTCGGCCAGGAAGATGCCCCAGCGGTAATCGGGCATTTTAACGTGGCCAAAATTGGCCCAGCCCTTGGCGTCCACGCTGATCGCGGTGCGCAGATAGACCTCGTTGGCCTGAAACTCCGCCGGCCCCATCTCTTGCCACCAGTTGAGAAAGTTCGGCTGCCAGGCCTCCAGGGCCCGTCGCAGGCGGCGGTCCTCGGACAGATCAACGTTATTGGGGATGCGCTCCTGATAATCAATGGCCATTGCGTCAGACCCTCCTTTTGTCGAATTCACTACGCCGGCCGCTGCCATAAAGGGGCAGGGCGCCGGTTTCGCCAACCGCGTTGGGGCGCTGGAAGATCCAGTTCTGCCAGGCGGAGAGGCGTGAAAATATCTTGCTTTCCATGGTTTCCGGACCGCCGAAGCGCAGGTTCGCTTCCATGCCGGTCAGGGCGTCGGGGGAGAAGGCGGCGCGTTCCTCAATGGCGATGCGCACCTCGTCCGCCCAATCGATATCGTCGGGGGCAAAGGTGACCAGGCCGGCTTCTTCCGCCGCCAAGGCGTCCATCGCCTCGTCCTGGCGACCTTCCAGGTCCGCGACCGCGCCGGGCTCATGGAGGTTGCGGGAGGCCAGGCGGGTCAGGCCGTTGACCATTTCATACGGTCCGAAATTCATCGCCGTCAGCCTAACCGTGGCCGCCGCCCGGTTGTCACCCTCGAACTGGCCATCCAGCATATAGCCGCGGTCGGCCGCCAGGGCCAGTTCCAGCAAGGTTCCGGTGAAACAGCTCCCCGGCTCGATCAGGGCGAAGATGCTGCGCGAGGTCACATCGATACGCTTCAAGGCGCGCTTGAGATACAAGGTCACCTCGCGGACCAGCCAATGCTCCTGGTTGGCGGCCAGGACGGCATCGTGGGCGGCGACCAGATTGCTGTCGCCGCTGGTCTGAAACAGCCAGGTGCCGATCTCGTTCTCGTTGGTGCGCAGATGCAGGATGGCATCGTCCAATTCGCGGGCCAGGCGCAGGGGCCAAAAGGTATCGCCCATGGCTTGGGCGGCATCGCCGTCGGCGGGGGGCGCTTCGGTCGGCGCCTGGATGTGTATGGCCGCCGCGCGGGCCTTTCGATCGATGTCCACGTGTAGCGTTGAATAACGGACCCTATCGCCGTCCATGGTGCGCTCCAAAGGTGTCAGAATGATGCCTTGCGCATTGGCCGGCCGGTCGGATTGGCTGACCGCGCGGGCGGCGCGGGCGGCCACGGCGGCGTCGTATTTGGAGCGCGGCGCGGTTTCATCAATCAGGCGCCAATCGACGGCGCGTTGGCCGCGAATGCCCTCTTCCAGGGTGCAGAAGACATCGGCCCGGTCCCGGCGGACCTTGCGTTTGTCCGACAGCCGGGTCAGGCCGCCGGTGCCGGGCAGAACCGCCAGCAGGGGCACTTCGGGCAGGGACACGGTGGTGGCGCCATCGTCGATCATGACGATCTGGTCGCAGGCCATGGCCAGTTCATAGCCGCCACCGGCACAGGGGCCGTTGACGGCCGCGATATAGGTCTGGCCGGAATGGCGGGAGGCATCTTCGATGCCGTTGCGGGTTTCGTTGGTAAACTTGCAGAAATTGACTTTTTGATCGTGGGAGGATGTCGCCAGCATGCCGATATTGGCGCCGGCGCAGAATACCCGCTCCTTGGCGGAGGTGAGGATCACGGCGGCGACCTCCGGATGTTCGAAACGCAGGCGTTGGATGGCGTCGTGAAGTTCGATGTCCACGCCCAGGTCATAGGAATTCAACTTCAATTCATAGCCGTCGCGCAGGCCCCCGCCTTCGTCCACGGCCATGGCCAGGGTCGCCACTCGGCCCTCCACCGACAATTGCCAATGGCGGTAGGCCGCCGGCTCCGTCCGAAAATCAATCATGCCTTCCGCTCCCCAATTTGAATAGGCATTATAATGCATAAAAAATAGACAGAAAGCATTATTTCGCATGTTAAGCCTTGCCGCGAATTCCCTCCCGGTAAAGCACATAGACGCCCGTGGCGATCAGGATGGCCGCGCCGCCAAGGGTCCAGAGGTCGGGCAGGTCGCCGAACACGGCGTAGCCGAACGCGGTGTTCCATGGCAGCGCCGTGTAGGAAAGCGGGGCCAGGACGGCGACCGGGGAATATTCAAAGGCCTTGATCAAGGCGTAATGTCCCAGCCCGCCAATAACCCCCAGGGAGGCCAGCATCAGCCAATGTTGCGGTTCGGGCGGCGCTTGCCAAAAAAAGGGCACGGCCAGGCTGGCCAGGCCGGCTCCGATAACGGCGGTAAAAAACAACGAGGTTACGGCGTCATCCTTGCCGGCGATCATGCGCGTGGTGATTTGATACAGGGCATAACCGAAAGACACGCTTACCAACAGCCAGGCCGACCAGTGCATGACGCCAAGGCCGGGCCGCACGATGATCATGGCGCCCAGGAAACCGAACAACACCGCGCTCCATCTATGACGGCCAACGGCCTCGCCCAACAAGGGAACGCTCAGGGCGGTAACCAGCAGCGGCGAAAGGAAGCTGATCGCGACCGCGTCCGCCAGGGGCATGTATTGAATGGCCAGGAAAAAGGCTACCGTGCAATACAGTAGCAGGAGGGAGCGGATTATTTGCAGGCCGAGGTGCTTGGTCCGTATCAGACCCAGCCCTCGCTTGGGCCAGAACATCACGATCATGATTACGAACAGCGTGAAATACCGCGCCCAGACGATTTGCGTCACGGACAAAGTCTGACCCAGATATTTGGCCTGCAAATCCATCACGCTGAACAAGAAAGTAGCGCCGATGGCGAGCAGTATGCCGACGAGCTGATTGCGTCCCCGCGCCGACATCATTTTCGCCGATCCCGCCCCGCCGGACCTAGCCCACGATAGTCCGGAAGCACATTAGTTCAGGCGCCCCAATGCCTTGGCCATGAGCATGTATAACTTGCCCACGTCGGACGACAGCAGCACGGCCGCCAGAATATCCTCGGGATCGTTTGCTTCCGCCAACTCCAGCGTTTCCTGGAACTGACCGAGATAGCGGTCCACATGTTCCCGGAAGGCCAAGTCTTCCTCGTAGTTGGCGCGAATGGCGTCGAGCGAGAAACGGTCGCGGTTGCGAACGATACGGCGGGCAAAAATGCCCCGGTCACCGTCCAGATAGCGTTCCCAGGCATCTTCGGGCACGTTCTTTTCCAGGGCCCGGTCCAGATCAATGGCCAGGGAGTTCATCCGTTCGGTGACGAATGTCATGTTGCGCATGAAGGATTTGCGGCGATTGAGGGCGCTTGTCTTGTCGATCGCCGCGGCATCGGATACGGCCTTCTCGCTGACCTGGCGAATTTCATCGGCCTGGCGGCGGTAACTTTCACCGACCTTGTCCGCCGCCTTGCCCGTGCGTTCGGTTAATTGCTCCAATGCCTCGGCGTTGCGCGCCAATTGCGCGCCCAGATCGGCCAGGCGCCGCTCGCTGCCCAGGGCGGCTTCCGAAAGGCCCTCGACAGTACCGTTTAGGTCCTTGTTTAGGGCGGCAATTTGCTGGGCAAGGCGGTTGGCTTCCCCGCGCAGGTCATCCCCCTGACGGGCCATGTCCAGACTGGCGGCATTCAATCTTTCCACGCCACGTTCGCCGGCGGCGGTAACATTCTGGATTTCCTGACGCACGGCGATACCGGCGCCCAAGATGCGGGTGGCTTCCCTGCCCGATGCCTCGCTCAAGGCGGCCGTGGCGCTTTCGAAACCGCCATGGGCGCCCCGCAACCGGGCCGTCGCCTCATCCGCCGCCTCGGCCACGCGGGCGGTGCCCCGGCCCAGGACATCGATGGCATCGGCCAGATCGGTTTTGGATTGGCTGGCAACCGCGCTCATCTGATTGGCGCGTTCAAGCAGTTCCGCGCTTATATCGCCTGATTGCCGGGTCAGGGACTGGGCTTGCTCAATGAACCGGTTCAGCGCGGTATCAATGCGCGCGCCGGCCGCCGCTGCCACGCCGTCAAGCTGATCGCTTTGTCCATGCAGGGACTGCGCCAGCCTGGTCAGGTTCTCCACCGCCCTGTCGGAGGCGCCTTCGGCCTGGGCGCCGCCCTTTTCAAGCAGTTCCATGATCTGGTTCAGATAGGCGCCACCCTTGGCCGCCGTCTGATCCAGATTTTGCAGTTCCGATTGCAGGGCGCCGCTGGCCTTGGTCAAATCATCCATGGCGGACGCCGAGGCATTGGTTAAAGCCTGGGTGCCGTGGGCCAAAATGGCTTCGATCCGTTCGGCCTGTGTGGTGATGCCGCCGGAAATCTGTTGTAGCTCGCTTGCCCGGCCGTGCAAATCCTCGGTCAGGCGCGCGGCGCTTTTTTCGGCCATCCCGGCAGCCTCTTCAAGGGTCTTCACCTGGCGCTGCATCGCGGCGTTCAAGGCGGCCGCCTCCGCCTGGGCCCGATCCGTCGCCGCCGTTATGTTCTGGGCGTTGTGGCGCAAGGTTTCGCCGGTCGCATCGATGGCCGTGTTGGCCTGCCGCGCGGCGGCGGCGACGCCATCGGCTTCTTCCCGCAGGGACGAGGTGGTGGCATGGACCTGGGCCAGGGCGCGCTCCCCCTCGGTCGCCAGGGTATCGGCGGCCTCGGCATAGGCGCTTTCGGCGGCGCGCAGGCCGCTCTCGGCTTCGGCGCCGGCCTGGCCTAGACCGGCGATGCGGTCTTCCAGGGCTTGTCCCGCGCCTTCGGCCCGTTCCGCGGCCGCCGCGATGTCGGCCGTGCTCTCGTCCAAAGCCTCCCGCACGCCCTCGATTTGCCGCGCCGCCGTGTCCGAGACCCCGGTGAGTTGGGCCGCCGCAGTTTGGCCGATCTGTTCCACATTTGCCGCCGCCCCCTGGCCCAGATCATCCAGGCGCCGTTCCACCGCGTCCGTCAATACGTTGACCCGCGTCTCCGTCCCTTGGGTAAATTCATCCAGGCGCTGCTCCGCGGCGCCGGTCATTTCGTTGACGCGCGTTTCGCTCTCTAGGGTGAAGTCGGTCAGGCGCTGTTCCACGGTATCGGTCAGATCGCCGACCCGCGTCTCGGTCTCTTGGGTGAAGTCGCTCAGGCGCCGTTCCGCCGCATCGGTTAGATCGTTGAGCCGTGTCTCGGTTCCTTGGGTAAATTCACCCAGGCGTTGTTCCGCCGCGCCGGTCATTTCGTTGACGCGTAATTCGGTTCCTTGGGTAAAGTCGTTCACCCGCCGCGCCGTCGCATCGGTCAGATCGTTGACCCGTGTCACGGCCTCTTGGGTGAAGTCGTTCAGGCGCTTTTCTACTGTGTCGGTTAGATCGTTGACCCGTATTTCGGTACCTTGGGTGAATTCGTCTAGCCGCTGTTCCGCCGCGCCGGTCATTTCGCCGACCCGCGTCTCGGTCCCTTGGGTGAAATCATTCAGGCGCTGTTCCGCCGTCTCCGTCAATTCATCAATGCCCAGTTCAGTGCCTTTGGCGAAACCTTCAATCCGTTGTTCCGTGCCGCTGGTCAAATCGTCGATCCGGCCTTGCACCGTGATCGCCATGGCCTCGACACGTTCTTCCGTGCCCGACGCCAATTTCTCGATCTGCCCCGAAGCGGCCGCCGCGGCGGTTTCGACGCGGATTTCCACGTTGTCCGTCAGGCTTTCGATTTGATTGGCGGCCGTCGCGGCCGTGGTTCTGATCCGGCCCAAAGTTTGTTCGATTTGTTCGCCCGCCTGGGTCATGGTGTCGGCGGATTGCCGCGCGGCGCCGGTGATGGCGTCGGCCCGTGCGGCGAAGGTTTGGTTGGTCTTGACGATCCGTTGATCGGCCTGCAGGGCAGCCTGATGCAGGTTCGCGGTCGTCGCCGCCAATTGGTTTCCCGCGTCCACGAGGCGCGCTTCCGTTTGTCCCGCCGTGGTCTCAAGCAGCTCCAGATGCCGTTGCACCCGCGACTCGATCCCTTCCGAGACCGCCGCGACCTCGGATGAAAGCTGTTGCAGGACACTGCCGTCCTCGCGCAGGGCCGCGCCGGTCTGTTTGGCGACAACATCGATTTGCGCCGAAATTTGATGCAGCGCGCCGCTTTCCTGGCGCAACTCCTGGCTCATCTCGCTGCCGCGGGAGATCATATCGTCGACGGCCAGGCCCAAATCCGCCACTTGGGACCGCAGGTCCGCCTCGACCTTGCCCGCCTGTCCGATGGTGCGCTGGGCCAG
>JAYGEB010000519.1:0-2124 GCA_046582595.1 Alphaproteobacteria bacterium
GGCCTTCTTCACTCACGCGGCATGGCTGGATCAGGCTTGCGCCCATTGTCCAATATTCCCCACTGCTGCCTCCCGTAGGAGTCTGGGCCGTGTCTCAGTCCCAGTGTGGCTGATCATCCTCTCAAACCAGCTACCGATCGAGGCCTTGGTGCGCCGTTACCACACCAACTAGCTAATCGGACGCGGGTCTATCTCTTGGTGATAAATCTTTCCCGATCAAGAACCACCATGACCGGTATATACGGTATTAGCCCCAGTTTCCCAAGGTTGTCCCGTGCCAAGAGGCAAGTACCCACGCGTTACTCACCCGTCCGCCACTGTCCAGCAGCCCGAAGGCCACCTTCTCGTTCGACTTGCATGTGTTAAGCCTGCCGCCAACGTTCGTCCTGAGCCAGGATCAAACTCTCAGGTTGTTTCAAACCTTCGCCCCAAGGAACGACGTCCCGAAGAACAACGTCCCAAAAAACAAAAGCTAAAACCAGGAACTCGGCACCGTCGATCTCACGTGGGATACGTCGCCGGTCAGCTTAAACCAACGGCCCACCTGGAGCATTGCTTCAAACACCCGGATAAATCCAGAAGCCAAAAACAAGGCGGTGAACAAAATCAACGATTAATTGCGTATCCATCAGCCAACCAGGATATCCCTATCCCAGCCGTCCAGACATAAGCCCAAACATAATGTGAATACGCAAAGCCTAAAACGTTAGGCACCGGTCCAAAAAACACCGCCGCCCACGCTTCTCTTCCGAAAATCAACAATATCAAAGAACAAGGGTCGATAAAGGCACCGCGCAGCACAACCCCCAGGCAAATACCTGGAAAGGTCTGTACATTGCGGGACTGCGCGACGCGCCCGTCGATGACAATTGCGCCGCGCGGACGATGTTTATATCGGCAACCCATTTGGTAATCAAGTGGAGATGTTTTAATTTTATGATGTTTTTGATGAAAAGAGATCGTTGCGATGAGGAAACCATGACACGGCCCAAAATCGGACTGGCATTGGGCAGCGGCGTGGGCCGCGGTTGGGCCCATATCGGGGTCCTGCGCGGCCTTGAAAAAGCCGGCATAGAAATCGATATGATCGCCGGCACCTCCATCGGGGCCTTGGTGGCCGGCGTTCATCTGGCCGGCCATTTGGACGCCCTGGAAACCTGGGCGCGCAGCCTGAACCGCATGCGCATCATGCGGTATCTGGATTTGTCCCTGCAAAGCGGCGGCATCATCGGCGGCAGGCGCCTGAGCCGGATCCTGACCGAAAATCTGCGTGACATGTCCATCGAAGATCTGCCGAAACCCTTTATCATCGTCTGGCCACGGGGCACGAAATATGGCTGCGCCAAGGACATTTGGTCGAGGCCTTGAAGGCCTCCTACGCGCTGCCGGGCATCTTTCCGCCCGTGGAACTGGAGGGCCGCTCCCTGGTCGATGGCGCCCTGGTCAACCCGGTGCCGGTGTCGGTCTGCCGCGCCATGGGCGCCCGGCTGGTGATCGCGGTCAATCTGAATGCCGATATGCTGGGCAGCGACAAGAGCCGGAACGGCGGAGCAGTTGGCCAGGACGGCGGCAGCGGCGGCGGGGCAAGGGAGAACGGCGGCGGCATGCTGGAAGGCCTGTTCCGCCGGGACGGCACGCCGAGCATGTTCAATGTCATGGCCGCGGCGTTGAATATTTTGCAGGACCGCCTGAGCCGCAGCCGCCTGGCCGGCGATCCCCCCGATGTGACCATCGCGCCCCGGGTAAGCCATATCGGCTTGCTGGATTTTGATCAGGCGGAAGAGTTGATCGAGCTTGGCAAAGCCGCCGTCGACCGCTCCATGCCGTTCTTGGAGGAAGCCCTGACGATTTTACGAGTCTAGGGCACCTCCCTTTCGAATACGCTCAAACCGTAATGAAAAAGATTGGTTGCATCAATCATTTGAACCATTAATCCGAGTCTGCTCGATCGAAATCCGCGCTATCGGGTCACCTCGGGCCGGATCCGTGCCAGCATCCGATTGCCTGCGGTGACGGGCTTGCCGCCGAAACTGTCGGAATTTCTTACACATTACCAACGCCCGCACGAGACGGAGGCCAATAAGTTATTGTAATCGTTGACAACGAATAATACCAATCGACTAA
>JAYGEB010000231.1:0-4790 GCA_046582595.1 Alphaproteobacteria bacterium
CGCGGCCTGCCGGTTAGCGGCATCAAGGGCCATATCGGCCAACTGCCCCAACATGGCCAGTTTATCCGCTTCGACCAGCCGTTGCCGCGCCCCTTCCAGATCGGCGGTCATATTCATGCGCTCGGTGATATCACCCGTTGAACCGACCACGCGCAACACCCTGCCGTCATCGTCACGCACCGCCGTGCCGTGGGTCGAGGCCCAATGGACCTCGCCATCCGTGCCCATGAAACGGTATTCGACACCGAAATGATCGGCCTCTCCCTTCAGCAGCCGCACGAAACACCGCTTATACTCTTCAAGGTCCTCGGGCAGGATACGATCCTGCCAATCCTTCGCCGTCCGGAGCTGATCCCGCGCCAAATTCAGGGATTTTTACATCCCGTCCGAATAATACACATCGTCGTACACAGCATCCCAATCAAAGACCCACTCTCCCACGGCGTCCAAGGCCAGAATATGCCGTTCTTCGCTTTCGAGAAGGGCTTCTTCCGCGCGTTTTTGCGGGGTCACATCCGTGATCGCGCCGACCAGACGGATGGCCTTGCCCGTTTCGTCCCGCACGGCGATGGCGTTGTCGTGCACCCAGCGGATGGCGCCGTCATGCGCGGTGATGCGGTACGCGGCTTCCTGCCGCGCCGCGCCACCCTTGAAATGCTCGACCATGGCATCGCGGTAGCCGGATTGATCGTCGGGATGGATACGGCTTACCCACTCCTTGGAGCGCAATTGGCCTTCCTCGAAACCAAATATCTCGTTCAGGCGGGGCGAGACATAAAGTATATCGTCAACCACGTTCCAATCGTACAAGCCTTCCGTGGAAGCCTCCGTGACCAGGGCGTGGCGGGTTTCGCTTTCCCGCAAGCGGTCCTCGGCCTGGCGCAAATCGGTGATGTCGGTATAGCTGACCAACATGCCGCCACCGGGGACCGGCCTGACGTGAATGCGTAATATGAGCCCCGACCGGGTCGCCTGATCCAGTTGGATGGCTTCGGCGTCGCCAAAGGCCGCCAGGCGGCGCTCGACCTCGGCGTCCGGTTCCTCGCCGTAATCCCCGCGGGCCGCGCTGAAATCCAGCATCGCCCGAAATGACGCGCCGGGCCGGCAAAACTCCGGCGGAAGATCCCGAAGTTCAGCGTAACGGCGGTTGCACGAAACCAGGATCTTGGCGCCATCGTACAGCGCAAAGCCGCTGTCTAACTGGTTCAGCCCAGCCAATATGAAATCAAGGTTCGTTGTGTCCATATCGCTCATCCCGGCGCCCCACTTCGTTCAGGTAATCGGCAGCATGACATGTTCCCGAAAGGCCGGCCGTTCGCTCAGGCGTTCGTACCAGGCGCGCAGGTTGGGGTAATCGGGATGCTCCACGTCCAGGCCATACCAGCGGTAGGTCATGGCGCCCACGGGCATGTCGGCAATGCTGAAACCATCGCCGGCCAGGAAATCACGGCCCCGCAGATGCCCATCCACGATGGCGTACAATTTGGCGGTTTGCGCCGACGCGGCCTGAATGGCGGCCAGGTCCCGGTCGGCCTCGGGCGTGCGGATCAGACCCCAAAAGGCCGGCGTTATGGCCGGCTGCAAAAACCCCAACTGCCAGTCCATCCACTTATCCACATCGGCGCCGGCCCGCGGCTCGCCGGGGTACAAAGCACCGCCGTGCTTCTTGGCCAGGTAACGGAGGATGGAATGGCTCTCCCACAAGACATAGCCATCATCGTCCAGCACCGGCACCCGGCCCATGGGGTTCAGCGCCAAATACCAGTCTTGATCGTTCTGGCCGAACGCGCCGCCGACATCCATGCGTTCGTGCTCCAGGCCCAATTCGCCAACCATCCACATGACTTTTTGCACATTGACCGAACTGGTGCGGCCATAAACCTTCAACATATTTTATCCCTCATCTATCGGTGAACTTCGGTTCCCGTTTTTCCAGAAATGCCGTCACCGCCTCCCTGTGATCGTTGCCATGTTGGAAGGTCAGCCATTCATAAGCCAGGGATGTATCCATGATCGAATGGGCCAATTGTTTCAAGCCGATATTGGCCGAAACCTTGGTCCAGCGGATCGCCGCCGTGGGGCCGTCCGCCAGGCGCTGGGCGAAGGCCTGGGCCTTTTCCAGGGTCTCCTCCGGAGCCGTCATATGATTGATCAGGCCCATGCGCTCCGCCGCTTCCGCCTCGACTGGATCGCCGGTCATGAGATATTCCTTGGCCCTGGCATAGCCGATCAACTGCGGCCAGATGACACAGCCGCCATCGCCCGCCACCACGCCGATCTTCACGTGCGGGTCGCCGATCTTGGCCTTGGACGACATGAAGATGGTATCGCATAGCAGGGCGATGGTGGCGCCCAGCCCCATGGCATGGCCGTTGACGGCGGCGATGATGGGTTTTTCCAAATCCAGCAGGGAAAACACGATGCGCTTGGCGTCCACCAGACGCAGCATGGGTTCGTCCGAGCCATCGGCAATGCGTTTCATCATGGCCAGGTCGCCGCCGGCGGAAAAAGCCCGCCCGGCGCCGGTCAGGACAATGACATCCGCCTCGTCGTCCAGTTGCGCATCGTAAAAGATCGTGCCCAGTTCGTCATGCATCTCCTTGTTGACGGCGTTGAGCTCTTCGGGGCGGTTCATGGTCAAGGTCAACACACGGCCCCGCCGGCTGGCCTCGAAGCAGGTATATTTGTCATAGTTCATTGCAATTCCTCCATTTACCAATGCCGCCCAATGGTTACATTCGGGTGGCAAGCTGGCAACGTCACGGGCCAATTCAGTTTCATGCAGGCAACAACAGCATCACCAACACGGGCCTGGCCCCTGTCCTTCTACTTTGGCGCGGTATTTGCCGTGGTCGGGGTGATGGCGCCGTTCTGGCCGGTGTTCTTGTCGGCCCGCGGCTTGTCGGCGCCCCAGATCGGCCTGCTGCTGTCAGCCGGTCTGTGGCTGCGGGTGATCCTTAACCCGCTAATTGCCCAATGGGCGGACCGCCGGGGCGAACGCCGCCGGCCGCTGTTGATCCTATCGGCGGCGGCCATGGCGGGCTTCCTCTGTTTTTTGTTCGCGGAAGGCTTTTGGGGTCTGATGGCGGTCAATCTGGTGGCATCCGTCGCCTTCTCGTCGATCATTCCCCTGGGCGAGACCGTGATGCTGGCCACCGTCTACCGCCTGGGCCTGGATTATGGCCGCCTGCGCATCTGGGGGTCTCTGACCTTCATCGCCACATCCCTCGCCGGCGGCCCGATGCTGGCGGCGTTCGGCTCCTGGTCGGTTTTGTGGGCCATTCTGGCTCTGATGGGAGCCGTGCTGCTGGCCTGTGTCCTGCTGCCCGAAATTGCCCCGGCTGAACGTCAAACGCCAAAAAAAGCCGGTTCGGTATTGGCTCTTCTGCGCCAGCCGGTGTTCCTGCTGTTCCTGGTCGCCGGCGGCCTGGGCAGTGCCAGCCATGCGGTGTTGTATGGCTTCGCCACCCTGCATTGGCGCAACGTGGGCTATTCCGACGCCCTGATCGGCCTGCTGTGGGCCGAAGGGGTGGTGGCGGAAATTATTCTGTTCTGGCTGGGTAACCGCCTGCTGTCCCGCTTCGGCGCCGCCAATCTACTGGTCCTGGGCGCGGCCGCGGGTGTTGTCAGATGGTCCGCCATGGGCCTGTCGGACGCCTTGTGGCTGGCCCTGCTGACCCAAGGCTTGCATGCCTTCACTTTTGGCGCGGCGCATCTGGGCGCCATGCATTTCATCGCCCGCGCCGCGCCCGATGGAATGTCGGCGACGGCGCAAAGCCTGCATGGCGCCGTGGGCGCGGGCATCGCGGTCGGCCTGGTCATGGCCGTGGCCGGGGTTTTGTACGAGAGCTTCGCCAATGGCGCGTACTATTTCATGGCCGGAATCGCCGCCGCCGCCATGGTAGCGGCCTTGCTGTTGGCCAGAAACTGGGACGGCCGGCGCTTGAACTTGTCATAGGGCGGCGGTTCGCGCCATAACTGGGTCATGGGCAAGAGAATTTTCATCACCGGTTTCTGGCACGAGACCAATACATTCGCGAAATCGCAAACCGGTTTGGATGCTTTCCATGCCTATCAATATGCCGAGGGCGATGCCCTGTTCGCCACCTTCGCCGATACCAATACGGAAATCGGCGGCGTCATGGCTGCCGCCTTGGAATTGGACCTAAACCTGGTCCCCGGCCTGTTCGCGGGCGCCGTGCCATCCGGCATGATCACCGCCCCGGCCTACGATACACTGCTCGAACGCACATTGGAGCTGCTTGATGCGGCCGGAGAGGTCGACGGCGCGCTGGTGCATTTGCATGGCGCGGCGGTGGCCGAGGGCGTCGGGGAGGCGGATGCGGAATTTCTGGCCGCCATCCGCCGGCGCTTGCCCCTAGCGCCCATCGTCGCCACCTTCGATCTGCACGCCAATCTATCGGAAGGCTTGCTCGCCGGCGCCGACGCCTTGGTGGGGTACAACACTTACCCCCATAATGACATGGGCGAGCGCGGGCGGGAGGCGGCCCAAATTCTCCACCGCATGCTGTGGAGCGCCAAGCGCCCGGTAAAGGCCTTTCGCAAACTGCCCTTCGCGCCGCCGCCCCAGGTCCAGGGCACCAGTGCCGAACCGGTGGCCGGCATCATGGCCGGACTGCGCGAGAGCAAGCAAGAGGGCGGCATCTGGGCGGCCTCCATTGCCTGGGGTTTCCCCTATGCGGACGTGGCGCATCTGGGCGTCGGCGTCCTGGTGCAGGGCGATGATATCCACCACGCCAACCGCATCGCCGATGATCTGGCCCTGACCA
>JAYGEB010000240.1:0-4558 GCA_046582595.1 Alphaproteobacteria bacterium
GTGCTGGACGGCTATTCCCGTGACGATGTGCTGGCGCGGGACTATGGCTACGAAAATTCGAATTTCCTGGCCGCCCTGACGGCCCGGGGTTTCAAAATCGCGGCGGGCGCGACAACGCCCTACAACCAAACCACCCTGTCACTCGCCGCCACCTTTCAGGGCGGCTATCTGGACCCGGACCAACTGGCGGAATTGGACGAAAACGACGTCTGGCTGCGCCGGCGCCTGATGGACAAGATCACGGACGGTCCGGTCCATGCGGTCTTGAAGCAACGGGGCTATAATTTCTTCGCCACCCACGTGGGCCTGACCGGTTTCTACCGTTACCCCGAAGACACCATGCTGCTGGGCGCGCCGCCGCGGGGCGCCCGGTGGACTTTTGAACACTCGCTTCTCTATAAGCGCAATATCAAGACCATTACGCCCCTGGCCGATTGGATCGCGTGGCGCGGCTTGCGGCAGTTGAACCGGGATCTGCGCTTCAGCTTCGATTACAACAGTTTCGGCGCGCCGATCGCCGCCGCCCTGGCCGAGGGTGTGCCCATCCATCTCTATCAACATATCTTGGCCCCCCATCCGCCCTTCACCATCACCGTGGAGGGTGGCGATACGCAACGGTGGCTGCCCTATACCCAGTTCATCGCCACCGGCAACGCCATCATTTATGGTCAGCCCGAACGGCGCGAACACTACATCCAGGGCTATTTGGAGAAACTGCGCTACACCAACCGGGCCCTGATCGGGCATATCGACCGTATCATGGCCGCCATTCCCGAGCCGCGCGTGATCATCATTCAAAGCGATCATGGCGGCAGTGCCTATTACAATCACGACGAACAGGAACTTGCCTGCATCCGGGAACGTTATGGCACGTTGTTTGCCGTTCAAGCCTCGCCCGAGGCGCCGTTCATCAGGGACGGGGAAAACGGAGCCTACAACAGTGTGAACATCTACCGCGATATTTTCGCCGCCTATTTCGGCTTTGAGACGCCGCCCCTGCCCGCAAAATCCTATTTCTCGGGCTGGAACAATCTGCGGCAGTTGGAGCCGGTGGACCTATCATCGGCGAAAGCCTGCGCCTCGTGAGCACGCGCCATGGTTCATTCAGTGCCCATCCGGTTAATGCGGACGCCCACGACATTCAGAGTAAATCATACGCCATGGCTCCACCGCCCAAGCGTCCTGTATGACCCATTACCATCATTCCGGCAGTCCGGCGGCGCGCCAGCCATCAGCCAACCTCTCGGCGACTTCAGGGTTGCGAAAACACTTCAACACACCGAGTTTCGACAGAGTTAAGCCTGGAATCTCTTCAAGCACGGCGGAAATGGCCGCGTTTGCCGCCTCGATTTCGCCCAGGGCGCCGTGACTGGCGGCCAGCATCAAGTTGCTGAGGTAAGTCATCCCGCTGATTTCCCGTACCGTGGCCTTTGCGCCGACCGCATCATCGAGGACGAATTCCGCAAGCGCTTTCCAGAAGCGGACGATATCGGCCGAATGCGGCGTCTCGGAGTGAATTTCAATGACCTCATTGAAGAGGCGGACAGCTTTCGTGGCATCGCCGGCGAAGGTTTCGTAGACCCCCACAACGATGATGATGTCGCCGTCGTCGGGATTTATTTTGAGGCCGCGTTCGGCGTGGCGGCGGGCTTCCTCGAAAGCGCCCTTCGCCAATGCCAGCCGGCAAAGAACGCGATAAGTTAGAGCATCATCCGGCGCCAGCGACAGGGTACGGGATGTATGTTCTTCCGCCAACGCCAACAAATCGCGCTCACCGACATCCCAAAAATACCACTCGGCCATATAAGCAAGGACAAGGGCGGAATGCGCCAACGAAAAATCAGGATCCTGCGCCAGGGATTTCAGGAAATAATCTTCCGATTGGTGAACCATGCGAGGCTCAAGCCGGTGCAGCAATTCCGCGCCGGCCATTCCGTTTTCGTAGGGGCCATAGTCCTCCGGCGCCATTTTGCCAATCTTGCGGGCGACGTCCTGCCACACCAGTTCGCCCAGCAACGAGACGATCCGGTGACAGATCTCATCCTGCAAAGCGAATAAATCATCATAGGAGCGGTCGTAACGATCGGCCCAAACGTGATTGCCGCTTTCCGCGTCGATCAACTGAGCGGTAATGCGTACACGGCCGCCCGAACTTCGGACGCTCCCTTCGAGAACGTAGCGCACGTCCAATTGGCGGGCGACGTCGCGTATATCCGGCGACGTTCCCTTATGGGCAAAGGATGAGTTGCGCGCGACCACATGATACGAACGATTGCGTGATAGGGCAGTAATGATATCTTCACTGAGACCATCCGCGATGGTTTCGTTTTCCGGATCATTGGAGAGGTCGTTGAAGGGCAGGACGGCGATTGAGGGTTTGTCGGCAAGAGACGACGGCTCACTCTTGTCCACCCCTTGAATTGCGGTTGCCTTGGCCTCTGTCGGCGGCCAGCGCCAGACCGCGACGGGGCGTGCGATGTTCTTGAGCTGGTGTGGTTCACCGCCAGCAAAGTTTTCCACGGCCTTGCCGTCCAAACTTTGATGCGCGGTGTCGGAAATCAACACTTGCCCTGGCTCGGCCAAGGCCTCCAACCGGGCAGCCACGTTGATGCCATCGCCGTAAATATCGTCGTCCTGAAAAGTTACATCACCAATGTGCACACCGATCCTAAGCTGGATGACTTCGTGATCTGAAAGCCATTCCTGTATCTCAATGGCGCCGGCTGTTGCATCAGCGATATTCGGGTATTCCACGATCCAACCATCGCCCATGCGCTTGATGACCGTTCCACCACGGTTGGCCACTATTGGTTCAAATAACTCCCGGCGAAGTTCCGCTATGGCGGCAAGCGTGCGCATCTCGTCCTCGCCCATCAGACGGGAATAATCGACCACATCGGCGACCAATATGGCGGTAAGCCGGCGTTCCAAAGTTGAGCTCTCCCTTTGCCGGCATTTTAGATGAAATTAGGGCAAATGCTAGACGGGTCAATTTCGCCTCGTGGCACCTTGCCGCCGCAAACAAGATGTGTGCGGCAACCCTATATCTAGTGGGTGTCTGGATTGACCGGGCTGGCGCCATTCATTCATTGACGGTGCGTTCGGATTGATAGAATGACCAGATCAGGCCGATCCCGGCGCCGTAGGTCAGTTTTTCGCGGAACAGGGGGCTGTCTTCATTGGCGGCGCCATGGTGGCTTTCGGCATCGCCGATCAGAAATAGCCGCAGGTGTTTGCCCAGGGGATAGAGCAGGGAGAGGCGCAGGCGGCTGCCCAGGTAACCGGCTTCGGCATCGAACAGCGGCCGCGTGGCGGTGACGAAGGGGGCATCCACCTGGTAGAAAAAATCCTGCAGGTCTTCGCTGGCGAAGGCGGCGGACAGGCCCAGCTTCAACTTCAGGCCAAATCGAAGAAAATTTTCGTGTTGGTAGGCGATCTGCGGCTCGGCTAGGTAACCGCGATGCTCCACGGAGGAGAAATCCGTCGAAAACACGGCGCGGAGCGGTAGTTCGAGATCAATCTTGGCCCATTTTTCAGCCCGCGCGATGGTCCATTGCAGGCGCGGACCGAATTCGGCCAGATGGTCGAGGTCCGGCATGCCCCGGCGGGCATCGTTGTTATCGGAATCGGCGTCCAGCGAACCGGACAGCGAGACATCCAGTTCGAAATCCCGGCCGTGAATGAAGCGGCCCCGCAACAGCCCCTTGCCATCGGAGCGCAGGAATTCGCCCCGGTAGATGGGAAAGGGCAGCACAATGCCGTTGACATGGTTTTGACCCGCCGCCGGATAGTCCGGGACATAGCCCCCGCCGGCGGCCAGACCCAATTCGAACAAAGGTTTTTGTTCCGCCATCGCCGGCAAGGGCGAAAAGGCGCCGATCGCCGTTATGAGCAGTATCTTGCAGATTGTGGAAGGCGCCATGAGGGTCTTTCGGATCGTTCGAATGAATAGCACATTTCTAACAAAAAACTCGGTGAAAAGGCAAAGCCGATCGCCTCCCGCGGCGTGAATAAGCGGGCCGGCGGCGGGCTGCTTGACAAGTCTATTTTATCAGCTATTTAAACAGTACCAAATTGGTCCCTTTAATGAGGTGACAGATGATCCGCCTGAACAAATTGACAGATTACGCCTTCGTCATGCTGAGCCATATGGCCGGCGACGATGGCAAAGTGGTCACCGCCGCACAGTTGGCGCGGAATTCCGCCGTCCCCCTGCCCACCGCCGCGAAGTTGATGAAGCAGTTGAACAAGGCGGGCATCCTTAACTCCCACCGGGGCGCCGGCGGCGGCTATTGCCTGGACCGGGCGGCGAAAGATATTTCGGTGGCGGAAATCGTCATCGCCCTGGAGGGCCCCATCGCCCTGACCGCCTGCATTCATGGCGCCGATACATCCTGCAATTCGATAGCCCTCTGCGCCTTGAGCGGCCACTGGAACCAAGTCAACCGCGCCATTCAGGTCGCCCTGGAGAGCGTAAGCTTGGCCGACATGAGGTCGGCGCCCTCGGCTTTCGAAACCGCTTCCAAAAAACTCATGCCAGTGTTTAAGCCGGGCGATC
>JAYGEB010000313.1:0-20834 GCA_046582595.1 Alphaproteobacteria bacterium
ATGGCGCGCCATCCAGGACAAGGGCGAGCATGATCCGGAAGGCCATATGCGGGACGTGCTTTAGGAAGGCGCCAATCCCCTCTATTCGTGTCGTCATTCCCGCGAAGGCGGGAATCCAGATCTTTTTCAATGCCATTGGCCCCCCGGCGAAGCCTGTCCTCGCGAATGCGGGGGCGGGAATGACGTCGTAATGTGAGATATTTGAATTATTCAACAGCCTGCTCGTCACGCCGTTTCGCCGTCGTCTCGCCATCGACCTCGCCGTCGTCCCCCACCACGACGCCATAGTCACGGGCCGCGGCTTCCGGGCTGACCAAGCCAAGACGAACATCCTGCGCGACAGATTCCCGGTCGCGGGCCTTGGGGTCGCCGAAACCGCCGCCGCCGGGCATTTCGATGATCAGACGGTCTTGCGCCGGGATCGTTTGGAAGCCCTTGTTCCGCAATTCTTCTCCGGAGGCCAGCCGTAGCCGTCCCCTCGCCCCGGCGCCGCCGCCATCGCGTCCCCGCGCCGGGAACAAGACCCGTTCGAAACTGGCGAAAATACCGAAGGGGGCATCTTCCCGGCTGGTGATCTCCATGGTTTGCCCCAGCCCGCCGCGCTGGGCGCCGATGCCGCCCGAATCCATGCGCAATTCCTTGCGCCAGACGACGATCGGCGTGATCGCCTCGGTAATCTCGACCGGCACATTGCGCACCCCGCTGGGATAGGGCGTGGCCGATAAACCATCCAGCATGGGCCGGGCGCCGGCCCCGCCGCTGTGAAAACTCATCAACATGAAGGCCGTGGTCTCGGTCTCGGTGCGTTTGGTGATGCCGTGCCCGGCGCCCAGCTTGACGTTCCACAGGTTCGAGGTTCCTTCCGCCGGCACGCGGCCGGGCAGGGCCTGATGCAGGCAGCCGAAGATGACATCGGGCAGCATATGGCCAATGGTGGAGCGCGCCACGACGGCGCAGGGATGCGGCGCGTTGACGATGGTATTGTCCGGCGCGGACACGGTAATGGCGTCCAGGGTTCCCGCGTTGTTGGGAATTTCCGGCGCCACGACGCATTTCGCGCCAAACGCCGTGTAGGCCTCGGTGTAGCACATGGGACAGTTGATGCCGAAGTCCGAGGTGCCGGAGGTGCCCGCATAATCCACGTGAATGATGCCGTTCGATATGGTCAGTTCCGCCACCAGGTCGATCGGTTCCTCGAAACCGTCGATGCGCATGGCATGTTTCCAACTGCCTTGCGGCAGGGCGTTGATGCGGGCGGTGATCGCGGTGCGGCTCTGCTCGATGATATGGCGGCCCAGGGCGTCGAGATCGTCCAGTCCGTATTCATCCATCATCGCGAACAGCCGGCGCGCGCCGGTGTCATTGCAGGCGGCAAGGGCGTAGATATCGCCCTCGACCTGAACCGGCTCGCGCACATTGGCGCGGATCAGGTTCAACAGCCACTGGTTCATCTCACCTTGGCTGGCCAGCGGCATGATGGGAACATTCAGTCCTTCATGATAGACCTGCCGCCCGTCGGGCGACATGCCGACGCCGCCAATATCCACCACATGGCTGGTACAGGCGAACAGCGCCACCATGGCGCCATTGCGATAGGTCGGCGTGACCACCGTGAAATCGTGCAGATGCCCGGTTCCCTTCCAGGGATCGTTGGTGATGTAGACATCGCCATTCCGCATCACGCCGGCGGGAAAAACATCGAGGAAATGCACCACCGCCCTGGCCATGGAATTGATGTGCCCCGGCGTGCCGGTGACCGCCTGGGCCAGCATCTGGCCCTTCAGATCGAAGACCCCGGCGGAGATATCGCCGGCTTCCCGGCTTGAGGTGCTGAACGCCGTGCGCGTGAGCGTCTGGGCCTGTTCCTCGACCACGGAGAGCAGGCGGTCCCACATCACCTGGTATCTGATCCGATCCATGTCCGCGCCGCTCATGCCGCCGTCTCCTTTCTGGCCAGGACGATTTGACCCAGCCCGTTGATGGTCGCGCCGAAGCCGTTGGTCACCAACGTCGTCGTTTCATCCTCGACAATGACCGCCGGGCCCGGAATTTCCGCGCCGGGCCGCAATTCCGAACGGGCATGAACAGCCGCCTCGATCCAGGCGCCGCTGGCCGGATCGAACAGCTTGCGTTGGCTCAATGGTTCGGGACGATAGTGCGTTTGTACGGAAGGCGCCTCTGCCGTGCCGGGCCGGTCCGTCGCCAACGACAATGTCCAGGTCAGCGCCTCCACGGCGAGGTTGGGAATAGTGCGGCTGAACAGCGCCTGGTAGGCCTCGGCGAACCAGTCCGCCAGCGCCGCGCCGTCGTCCGCCCCGAACGTCCTCACCGGCAGCGGCACCATGATTTCATGGCCCTGTCCCCGGTAACGCATGAAGGCTGAACGGGTTTCGAGCAGAGGTTCGTCCGGCGCGCCAAGCCGCACCACCGATACCGCCTCGGCCCGCATGGTCTGGTAAATCTCATTGAGCGCGCCCGGGTCGAATTGGCGCAGATCCATATACCGCGTGCGCACGACCTCGTAGGAAATCTGCGCGCGGAGGAAACCGATGGCGGAGCCGACACCCGCGCCCTGGGGTACGATCACCCGGTCGATCCCCAGCTTGTCCGCCAGCCGCGTCGCGTGCAAGGGCGCCGCGCCGCCGAAGGCCACGAGGGCGCGCCCGGCCATATCCTTGCCGTTCTCGATCGCGTGAACCCTGGCCGCATTGGCCATGTGCTCATCGACAATTTCGGAGACGCCGGCGGCGGCAATCGTGCTTTCCACCTGCAAAATTTCGCCAATATCCCGGTCGATCGCAACCACGGCGCGTTCCGGTTCCAGCCTCACCTGGCCGCCCGCGAAGCGCGCCGGATCGATCCGCCCCAGCACCGTATCGGCGTCCGTCACGGTCGCCGCCACGCCGCCATGGCCATAACAGGCGGGTCCGGGCACGGCGCCGGCACTTTCCGGTCCAACCCAGATGCGTTGCATGGCATCGATATCGGCGATGGAGCCGCCGCCGGCGCCGATTTCGACCATGTCGATGACCGGGATGCGCAATGGCAGTCCGCTGCCCTTCAGAAACCGGCGCATCCGCGCGACCTCGAACGAGCGGGCGATGCGCGGTTGGAAATCATCGATCAGGGTAATCTTCGCGGTGGTGCCGCCCATGTCGAAGGAGAGGATCTTGTCCAGATTATTCTCCTTGGCGATATCCCGCGCCAGGATCGCGCCGCCGGCCGGGCCGGATTCGACAAGACGGATGGGCAAGCGCACGGCCGTTTCCACCGTGGTCACGCCGCCGCTGGACATCATCAACAGCAAGGGACAGGCCAGACCCGCCGCCCGCAGACCGCCCTCCAGCCGGCTCAGATATCCCGCGATCATCGGTTGTACATAGGCATTCGCGCAGGCCGTCGAGGCGCGGTCGTATTCACGGATTTCCGGGCAGACCTCCGCCGACAGGGTGATGGAAACCTCCCCAAGCGCCTCGGCCAGGATGGCGCCTGCGCGGCGTTCGTGATCCGGATTGACATAGCTGTGCAGAAAACAGACGGCCACCGCCTCGACCGCGGTCTTGCCCAGATCGGCGGCCAGCGCGCGCAAGGCAGCCTCGTCCAGTTCCAGCAATACGGAGCCGTCCGCCGCGATCCGCTCCGGCACCGTGAAGCGCCAGTCCCGTTCGACCAGCGGGGCTGGCCGCTCCATAAACAGATCATACTGTTCGAAACGGTGTTCGTAGGCGATTTCCAGGGAATCCCGAAAACCCTCGGTGGTCACCAGGGCCGTGCGCGCGCCCTTGCGTTCGATCAAGGCGTTGGTGGCGAGCGTGGTGCCATGAATGATCAATGCCACATCAGAGACATTGACGCCGCACCGCCGCAGAATATCGTCAACGCCTCTCTGGACCGCGCGTTCGGGAGCCTCCGGCGTCGTCAACAGCTTCAGGCTGTCCAGACGGCCGCCATATTCCAAAACCACGTCGGTGAAAGTCCCGCCGATATCAATAGCCAGCCGCGCCCCGTCATTCATGAATACGCTACCTTTGAAGCAAGACCGTGTGATCGTTCATATTGAAGCATTGGGGCCGGATCAGGTGCCACTAAATTTGGCCGGGCGTTTTTCGATGAAGGCGGCCAGGCCCTCCTTGGCGTCGTTGGTTTTGCCCAGTTCCACATTGATGGTGGCGAATTCCGCCACCGCCGCCTCGAAGCCTTGTTCGAGATACTTTCGGGAATTGGCGATGGTGGCGCGCACGGCCAGGGGCGCCTGGGCGCAGATTTTCCCGGCCAACTCGATGGCCCGGTCCAGTTGTTGGCCCACGGGAACCACTTCCTGGATATAGTTGAAACGCAGGGCGGTCCCGGCGTCGAACTCGTCGTCCGTCAGCAGATAACGCATGGCGTTGCCCCAACCGGCGCGTTGCACCATGCGGATGGTGGCCCCGCCCGTGGCCACCAGATTACGTTGCACCTCCAATTGCGAGAAACGGCAATCATCGGCGGCGATGACGATATCGCAGGCCAGCATCAACTCGATCCCGATGGTGTAGGTAATGCCTTGCACCGCCGCCACCATGGGCTTGGTCCGGTGCGGACCCTGTAGACCAAAGCAATCGATGTTGCCCTTCCCATAGATCGGCCCGCCCTTGGCCCGATGCGGCGCCATGGCCGGCATATCCAGACCGGCGGTGGTATGGGGCCCGACCGCGTGCAAGACGCCGCAGCGCAGATCGTCGTCGCGCTCCAGCAGGGTATAGGCATCGCCCAGTTCCTGGCCCATCTTCGGCGTGAAGCCGTTGAACTTGTGCGGCCGGTCGATGCCGATCAGCAACAGCGGCCCGCGCCGTTCGGTGTTGATGCGGCCGTCGGGGTTCGTGGGGTCGTCCGCCATGGCATCTCACTCCTTAGGGTCTATCGCGCCAGGCAGGCATCGTACCGGACGGCGGCGATATCAATGCATAATTCGACATCTCCCGCCAGAAGGTAACGCCGTTCCACCAGATCCTCCGCCGCCCGGCGGACCTTATGCAGATAATCATCGCGGCCGTCATAGCGTTCGCCCAGGGCGGGGCGGGGATCGCCGTTCGCCAGGCGCGCCGCCTGGTCCCTGGCCAGGGGAATGGTGGAGCCGACATATTCCAGTAACTGTCCCGCCCCGCCGGTGTCGCCATGGCGGGGGTTGAAGCCGGTGTGGGTCGCCACCGGGACCGTGATGTCGGGCATGGGGATACCGCCGGTTTCGTTACCACTTTCATCCACCCTCGATACCCAATCCGGATAAGCTTCCGCCGCCAATACGGGCGGCATGGCGCCGATGCCCCGGCCCGCGTCGGTGCCTAGATCCATGGGGTAGACGGCGGTCATGACATCGGGATTTGGCAGCGCCAGGCCGGGGATGTTCGACAGCGCAGCCATCACCTCCGCCCGCCTGCCGCGCCGATCCGCCATGGGATAGGCGCTTGCGGGCGGCGGCGTGCCATCGCGCACCCAGGCGGCCAGGTTCATCAGGGCGGCGCGGTAGAGGGGGCGGTAGTCGACAATGTTCAAATGGTTTTGGCCGTGGCTGCCGAACATGGTGCGGTCGGCGAATTTCGCCACGCCGGCGCCGTGCTGGGTGGAGCCGAACAGATAACGCCGCACGCCGCCGGGCAACGCCGCATCGCCGTCCGTGGCCAGATCGCCGTGGCTCAATCCCGCATCGCCGCGCCAATATTCCGACGAGGTATCGGTATAGATGATTTTCGGCAAGCCACCCTTGGTTGTCTGCCGGTCCAGCAGGCCGGCGGTATTGCCGCTGATGGGATCGGTCTGGGGCAGATCGGCAAAGGGAAACAGGTGGCCAAAAGACGGCGTCGGCTGCACCGAGGGCTGGCCATAACGGTGATTGAACTCGCCGCGCCGGCCGCCGGCGATATGGACCAGCACGCCGTCGAAGGCCGGGCGGCCCGCCTCGTCCAAATTCAGGCCGAGATGCAGCAAGGTACGCAGGAAGCGACCGCACTGGGATTGACCCTCGGCGACCACATAATCAATGCTGTTTGCGGTTGGCGCCTCGCCGTCATGGCGCAGAAACGCGGCAAGATCCCGCGTCGCCAGCATGCCGGCGCCCACCACGGGGCAGTCCCGAGGGGTGTAGAGCAGATCATAGATGCGCCCGGCCGCGAAGCCGCCTTCCAGATGGACGTGATCGTCCGGCTCGAAGCGCCATTGGGCGCGGGAAATTTCCGCCGGCTCTCCATAGGCGCCGTCCCGGACCAACAGCCTGGCGCCGGGGTCATGCATATCCGCCGGAGAGATTGGCTCATGCATGCCAAGTGCGCCCACATGATGGTCGGTCAGGGAGATGCCGTCGCCGTCGGCGTTGATTTGCAGGCGAAGCTGCATCTGGCTAGGTGGCGTGCGGGCGGCCAGGGGCACCTGGGGCGGGGCGAGGCCAAGGCGCAGATGTTCCGGCGTGCGGGGCACGTCCCACTGCCAGCCGGCCCAGGCCACTGTCAATCCATTGTTGAACAGGAATCCATCACCCGGCGCGATCTCCACCGTATCGGTGGTACTCATCACCGTCATATTGAAACGGGTGATATTGCGCTTGCCCCGGTTCGGCACCTGCATCAACAAAGTGCGGCTGCCGCCCGAGATAGGGCGCAGAAGGGTGACATCGCCGCTGAAATGCACCAGGCCGTCGGCGCCGCGTTCCGCCAGTTCAAGATCGACGACGCCCTGATTGGCATCATGGTCCGGATCGACGGCGTAGTGGGCGATGGCCTCGATCCGCTCGTAAGGGCCCGTATCGCCGAAGGCGCGGCCATTTTCGTAAGGCTCGCGGCTGAGAATTTCAAAACGGCTAACTGGCATGGGAACTAGCTCCCTAAATTTCGGATGGTTTTGGTTACCGACAGGGTGCCGCCGGCCCACAGGGGCAGATAGGTCATCCTCACGCCCGGCCCCCCGGTGACGATGGGGTGAATATCCTCCGGCGCGCGGGCATTTCCGCCGGAAGCAAAGATGAAATCCCGGATGCGGTCAAGGTCCCAGCCGCGCTTGGTGATTTGCCGCGCCAATTCGGGCGGCAGCAGAAAAAACTGCTCGCCCAAGGCCCGCTCCCGCCCGGCCGAGGCGACGGCGCGGGCCGAGGCCATGGCCGCGGCCATGGGCCCCAGGATATCTTCCGGCGCATCGCCATTTTCCCCCGGCAACACCTCCGCCGTGCCCGAGACACCCAGAACGGTGACCGCATCGCCCGCCAGGCCCCGGCGATGGGCCAGCCCCGGCAGCGTCTCGTCATCGCCTTCGGGCAGGCAAAAGCCGTATTTCCCCGGCTGTCCCATGGTCGCCATATCACCCACGCCGGGCCGGGCGCCGGCGATGTTGGTCATGACCAGGGCCAGGGCCCGGCCCAAGGTGGCATTGGCCCGGTTGCCGGGGCCCAGGCAATTGGTGGAGGCATTCATGCCCAGGGCCCGGGCAATGGGGCCATGTACGATGGCCGCCACCGCCGGGGCGCCGGTCGTGGTCAGAATACCGAGCAGGTTGAAGGGTGGCTCCAGGCAGGCCTCGGCGGCGCACAGAACGAGCGGCAGCGCGCCCGGCGAACAACCGGCCAGGACGCATTGATAGGCGGCGGCGGCGGCCGTCAGTTCGCCAAACAGCGGCGGCATTTGACCAAACGAACGCGCCGGAGCGGCGTCCTCCAACATCGCGTTCATGCGGCGCGGGGTCGGCGGCACCATGGGCAGGCCGTCGCCCAGGCCGTGATCTTCCAGAACCGCAGCGGCATCCTCCCAACCCGTTGCTTCCGGGAACAGCGGCCACTCGCCCAGACCATCCATGGCAGGCTAAATATGCGCCACGCGCACGGAACAGGCGGCGGTGAAGCCGAAGGGCGGGATATAGGCGGAATGCTTGCCCGGCCCGCCCGCCACCAGGATATGGATGTCTTCCGGCGCCGGCGTCAGGTGATAGTGGCCGTCGATCAGGGGCCGGTCCATGTCGGCATAGCTTTCCTGATTTTCCGTTGAGACCCGGTCCAGGGGAATGCGGGAGCGGTGAAATAGATCCTCCTGCATGCTGGGAATGGTCCAGCCGTCCCGGTGCAGGGTCTGGGCATGTTCGGGGCCCAGCACGACAAAGATCGGTGCGTTGCAGTAGATGGAATTGGCGCCGGGCTGGGAAATAGTGCCGGCGATGGTGGTCAGGACACCGACGCCGGAGGTCGAGGCATGATCGTTGATATTGTGCGGCGCCTCGCTGGGAATGGCCGTGACCACGCTGTCGCCGGGCGCGAAGCCCCGGCGCACATGATACGGCTCCCACGGGCTCTCTTCCTCGTTCTCGCCAAAGCAAAAGGTGTATTTGGCGGGCGAGCCTTGGGTCGAGCGGTCCATGACGTCGGGCTTGGCCCCGCCCACGTTCAACAGAATCAACTGCAAGGCCCGCCCGATCGTGGCGTTTGCCTGACGCCCCTGGCCGAAGCAGTTGGAAGAACAGTTGATCTCCAACTCGTTGCGGATCGGGCCGTTGAACAACAGCATGGGCGCGCAGGAATGGGTCGTGGCCAGGCTGCCGTGCAGATTGTATTCCTCCATCAACACGGCGCGGGCGGCGGCCAGGACGGCGGGGAAATATTCCGCCCGGCAGCCGGCCATCACCGCATTGGCGGCCATGGCCTGCAAAGTCGGGATCACCCGGCGCGGCGACATCGCGGGCAGCGGCTCGTTATCGCCGCGCACCGTATCGATGAAACGTTCGACCACCTCCTCCCTGGGCATGACCAGGGGGAAACCATCGCTCCACCCTTGGGCCAGGGCGTATTCGCTCCACGCGCTCGGGTCCATTTCACCCAGTTCGATGGTCTCGGTATCCGGTGCGGAATCTATTTCACTATTGTTCACGATGGTTATTTTGCACGCGATCGCCTGACACAACCCCCAATGTCACTCCCGCGAAAGCGGGAGTCCATATGCTGCCATGGATTCCCGCTTTCGCGGGAATGACGGCGGCGGTGCCGGCAAATTCCGGTGCGTCCTCCAAATTCAATCCGCGATCGCCGCCCGCAGGCCGGCGGCGGCCGTTTCGATACGTTCCACCAACTCCTCGGCATTCAGGCCGCCGATGGGGTGTTTCACCACGATCACGTGCGGCTCCATCTTGCGCGCCTTGGCCTGGGCCTCGACGAGGGGCAGGAAGGTATCCGTGGTCAGGATAAAGTTTTGTACGCCGCGCTTTTCAAGTTCGATGCTGTCATGGAAACTCCACGACGAACATGCCCCTCAATCCGCTATGGCCAACAGCGCGGCGCGGTATTTGCCGGCCATTTCGTCATACATCGCATCGGAGGCCGGCTGGGCCGGGCTGTCCTTGGTCATGTAGTCGATATTGTCCGTGGCGCGGTAATCGGACATCTTCTCGCGGATGCCTTCCAACAGCTCCCTGGCATTGGGCTTGGCATTGGCAAAAAGGATAATGGGGTCGACGCGCCAATCGACCGAATTGGCGCCGGCCCGCTCGGTACCGGGCGCCTCCCGGCCATATGATGGATTTACGATACGCATGATCTCTCTCCCTTCGGACGCAAGGGTAAGCCAAGGCACCGCGTTCTGGCAAGCTAGGGTGGCGGCGGAAAGGGTTCCGGGTCGAGGAAGCGGCGCAGTACGTTGGCGGTAATTTGCGCCACGTTGTTGTCATGGCCGTTGTGGGCCAGTGCGCCGATCCAGGTGATGGAGCCGGTGGAGAACACCGCGCCACCCTGGGGACATTCGAAAAACACCATGTCGGCGCGCACGTTGGGATCATCGAATTGCGGCATGGTGGAGAGGAAATCTTCCTTGGTACGCAGCATGTCAGCGCCGAATTTATCCGCCCGGGCCAGCACCAGGGCATGGATGGGGGTGCCGTCGCGGGTGTCCCAGCGGTCGATCTCCTCCCCCGCCGCGCCGCCGCCGATGGATCCGAAATCGCCGATGGGACCGTCCGCCACCCCTACAAAGGCGAAGGCCGCGCGGGGGTCATCGGCGCCGGCCTGGCGTTCGTAATGGCCGCTACGATCAAAGCCCTGGGCGGCGAAACCGATGCCCACCAGGCGATTTGGCGGCCGGCCATTGCGCCGCCACAGACCGCCATATTCGCCATCGAAGGATTGATGGGCTTCCCCCGCCGGCGACATCCAGGCGCGCGTGCCGTCCTCGGCCCGGCGCACCTCGATGACGCCGGGTTTGTCGTCGCGGAAGGCGATGCGCCAATAGAAGCCGTTGCCGCCCAGATACATCAGGCGCCCACCTTGATCCAAATAGCCTTCAAGGCCGTCCAACATGGCGGTGGAATGGTATTCGGGATGGCTGCCGGTCAGGATGCAGCGGTAGGGCCGCAACAGCGCGGCGCCCTCCCGGTGCAGCTCCTCATCCGTTATGACATCGAATTGCTGACCGATTGCCGTCAGCCAGGCGACAATATTCATATCCGCCGGAAAGCCCCAGGGGCGGTTGCCGCCGGGCTTCATGTTCATCACCGGGCGCAGGCGGGAGGAATAATGAATGACGCCACGATCGTCGTGCAGGTCATACAAAGACCCGCCGAGCTCCGGATGTTCCGCCAAAAAGCCATCGTTGACCCATTCCGGCCGGCCGTCGCCGAAAATCAGGTTCGGCCGCAGGCGCTGGCGCGTATTGGCGTAGGCCAAATAGGACGCCGTCGGCACCAGGAAGGCCACATCCGCCGTCGCCGTCACCTTGGGCGGAAGAACGAAAAACGGTATGCGGTCGATGTCCGTTCCATGACGCAGACGGGCGGCATAGACGCCGCTGGGCAGCTCGGGGGGAATGGTGTAGCTGAAATCGGTGTCCCAACGGGCGTCGTACAGATCATCCTGGTGGAAATGAATGGCGCCGTATAGATCGGGCGCGTGGCGCCAGTTGAATTCGCCGCCGTCCCAGTTGTGGCCGGTAACGCCGCGCGTGGGCAGGTTGACCACTTCGCCATGCAGGCCGTGGCGGGATAGATCGCTGATCCGGTCGCTGGATATATCCGCCCCGAAGTCCCAGCACCCCAGCACGCAATCGGCCAGGTTATCGGGAATGCCGGGCCCCGACAGGGCCGCCATTTCATCATTCCCCAAGGCCCGGCCGGCCAGACGGGGACGGTCGATCTTGCCGTTGAAATGATCGCTCCGGGAGCCATTACCCCCCGCCGCGAACAGCAACGGCGCCGTGGAGGCCGCCAAAGCGGTGGTAATGGCGCCTTGCCGTTCCACGGCCGGCGAGATCAGACGGTCGCCCGGCGAATTGGCCAAGGGACGCTGGATCAGCCGCACCGCGCCGCTTTGATGATCATAACTGACGGCGGCGAACAGCCATTGGTGCCGGCGCACGGGCGTGGCCGTGCTCACCTCAACCCCGCCAACGTCGATGGCCAGGGCGCCATCGTCATCAAGCAACATGGCGAAACGCTCCGCCTGCCCCATGATCACCTGCCGTTGCCGCCCCGGCAGGGTCGGGTAGATCATCGCCTGCAGGGTAAAGCTCGCCAAACCCGCCAGCGCGCCGCCGCCTTGCACGATCCCGAAGGAGCCTGGATTAAGGACCTGAAACCGGCCCGGATAGGTCTTGGCGAAAGGTGCGGACACCACTTCCTCGATCACGCCAACGCCGCCCGGCGCATCGTCGCCCGCGATAAGGCGCACCAGATCCGCCACATAGTCGCCGTCCTCGTAACAACAGACCTTGAAATCCAGGCGCCGCCCCGCCCGGATGGAAAGCGGGTCGCAATATCCGGTGATGGTCTTTCGGCGTAGTTCAGACATTGGCGATGCTCTTCCCTAGCAGGCTGGTGAAAAACTCAAATATTTATCCTAAAAATGTCATTCCCGCGAAGGCGGGAATCTAAATCTCTCCAATTTCCCGCAGTTTTTGGCCGTTCCCTGGATTCCCGCTTTCGCGGGAATGACAAATTTGGGGTAAAATCCGGCGCTTCAAATCGTATTTCAGCAGCCCACTAGGCGGCCAGTTCGTTCTTATAGGCGACCCCGCCTTTCATGATCAGCGCCAGGGCTTCGCCCTGGCCATCCAGGCAGGAAATATCGTCCAGGGGGTTGCCGTCCACGGCGAGCAGATCGGCCACGGCGCCGGGCGCGATCACGCCCAGTTCGCCAGTCCGGTTCAACAGCCGGGCATTGGCCGATGTCGCGGCGCGCAGGACATCGAGGGCGGGCATGACCCGGGCCCGGATAGCGAACTCGTTAGATTGGTCCTTGTGCATGCCGCCCAGCAGATCCGTCCCGAAGCCGATATTGACCCCGACCTGGTGCGCCAGGGCCAGGGCCTTGAGGCCCTGGGTCCGCACATCGTTCACCTTGGCCATGCTGACGGCGGGCAGACCGAATTCGGGCCCGGAACGGTGCAGGCTGTCGTAGGTCACCAGGGTCGGCACCAGCCAGGCGTCTTTCTCCTTCATCAATTCCAGGGTTGGTTGGTCGACCAGGTTGCCATGCTCGATGGAACGCACGCCAAGGCGCACACAGCGGGCAATGGCCTCGGGCGTGTAGGCGTGCGCCATGACATAGGTGCGCCATGAGGTCGCCTCCCAGACGGCGGCGGCGATCTCCTCCTCGGAATATTGCAGGTTCCAGATCGGGTCCGTGGGCGAGGCGACACCGCCCGAAGCCATGATCTTGATCTGGCTGGCGCCGCGGCGCAATTCGGTCCGGGCCGCCTTGCGCACCTCGTCCACGCCGTCGGCAATGGTGGTGAACTGCGCGCTGGGCAGGCAGCACTGGCAAGACGACCAGTCATAGACCCGTGGCCGGGTATCGCCATGGCCCCCGGTCTGGCTCAACACCCGGCCGGAATAGAACAACCGGGGGCCGGCGATCAGGCCTTCCTCGATGGCCATGGCCAGGCCCCAATCGGCGCCGCCCGCATCCCGCACGGTGGTGAAGCCGCGCCGCAACATACCCTCGGCGATTTTGCTGGCCCGCATGGTGGTGAGAGACGCGGGATCATCGCCAATGGCGCCCAGATCCGCCGTGGTGGCGATCAAATGCACATGGGCGTCGATCAATCCCGGCATCAGCACCCGGCCGCCCAGATCGATAACCTGGTCCGCCTTCGGCGCCGTGCCCTTACCCACCACGGCGATCCGCCCGCCCTCGATAACCACATATGAATTAGGCTGAAGTTCGGGCGATTGCCCATCGAACAGCAGGCCGTTGCTCAATACGGTTTGCGGCATATTTTCTTCTCCCCAGATATTGCGGTAGGTTTCGCGACATTGGCGGGGCGGTCAAGTGGGAAAACTCTGGCGCCACCCCGCAAGCCTGCTTAAATTCGTCCCGGACAAAGTGAGAAATATTCGATGCGCGATATTCTGATCCGGGAGAAATACCCCCTGCCCCTCGATGCCGACGCCGTGGCCGCCGAATGGCGCGCGCGGGGCTTTTCCTGCAATCTGTTCGCGGACCCACCAGGCCAGCAATGGCTGGATTTCACCCATGCCACCAACGAACTGGTCACGGTGATCGAAGGCCGGCTGGAGCTGACGCTGGGCGAAACGCGGGTGGAAATGGGACCGGGCGACGAATTGTTTATTCCGGCCAGGGCGCGGCATTCCGTCGTCAATATTCACGACGGCGTCTCGCGTTGGCTGTTTGGCTATGATTGAGGCAGATGCAATGGATAGAGCAAGACTGGAAGAGCTAACCCGCTCCTTCACCGAAACCTTCAACGGCAACGACCTGGACGCCATGATGTCCTATTTCGCCGCCGACAGCGAGGGGGCGACCGTCTACGATCAACACGACGGCGCCCATGCGCAAGGTTTGGAGGCGATCCGCGCGGCCTTTCAACCGCAATTCGACGGCGACTATGGCGTCATGGGGTTCGCCGTAGAGGATCTATTCATCGACCCCGAGCAGGACAAAACCATGATCAGTTGGCTCTGCACCTTCGATACCAAACGGGGGCGGACCGGCTGGCGGGGCCTGGATATCCTGCATTTCAACCAGGCCGGCAAGATCACCAGCAAACTGACCTACGCCAAGGCCAAGGCCTTGCAACTGGACTTGGTGGAGGCCTGAGCGGTGCGTGAACCACGTAGCCAGCTGGGCACGCAAAACCGATTTCAGACGCTGCATGAAATCGCGGCGGAGGCCCGCGCCCGCCTGCCCCGCAACATCTGGGATTATATGCGTGGCGCGGCGGAGACCGAGACCACGGCCAAACGCAACCGGCTGGCCATCGATAGCCTGGCCCTGCGGCCCCGCATGCTGCGCGACGTCAGCGAGATTGACCTTGGTCACAATTTCCTCGGCGCGGAACTCGAACTGCCGTTGACCTTCGCGCCCATCGGCTCGTTGGAATCCTTCGATCCCATGGGCGGCGCGGCGGCGGCGCGGGCGGCCACCCGCCACGGCATGATGACCACGTTGAGCTCGGTCTCCGCGCCCGGCCTGGAAGCCACGGCGGAAGCCGCGCCGGGCGCCAAAATCTTCCAGCTTTACGTGCGCGGCGATGCCGGCTGGGTCGATGAACATGCGCACCGGGCCATCGCCGCCGGCTACACCGCCTTTTGCCTGACCGTGGACGTGGCCGTCTACAGCCGGCGGGAGCGGGACATCGTCAACCGCTTCGTCAAGCCGTGGCGGCGCGACGCCACGGGCCATAACTATCAGGCCTCCCTGAACTGGAAGGACGTGGAGCGCTTCAAGAAGACCCACGATATCCCGTTGCTGCTCAAGGGCATCATGACGGCGGAAGATGCCGCCATGGCCTGCGATCTGGGCGTCGATGGGGTTTGGGTCTCGAACCACGGCGGCCGGCAGTTAGACCAGGCCCAGGGCAGCATGGCCGTGCTGCCCGAGGTGGTGGAGGTAGTGGCGGGCCGGGCGGCGGTGATCGTCGATGGCGGCTTCCTGCGCGGCACGGATGTGATCAAGGCCATGGCGCTCGGCGCCGATCTGGTCGCCCTGGGCCGCCTTACCGCCATGGGCCTGGGCGCCGCGGGCGAGGAAGGCCTGGTGCGGGCCATCGACCTGCTGGCGGAGGAAATGCACATCGCCATGGGCCTGATGGGCAAAACGCGCTACGGGGATTTATCGCCCGATGATCTGACCGCCGCGCCGGCGGTCAGCCCACCGGACGTGTTAAGCGCCTTCCCGCTGTTGCCGGAGAATTAGCAGCCTTCAACGCAGATCCGGCAGACTGGACAGTATTCGCCGGGCCAGGTCGTCCAGCATGGAGGCGACGGTGTCGTCGTCGGTCTGGAAGGCCGCCGCGCGCAACACGGCGAGGGGCAGGGAGAACAAAGACAGGGGCACGTCGCCGGAATTACGCGACGCCTCCGACCGGGCCCGCCACAACAACGTCCCGTCCCTGGCGCGGATAATCTCCGCGCCCAACTGGATATGCTTTTGCGCCCAGATCAGCACGTTGTCCCGGCCCGCGCCGATAATCCGCCAGCGCAGGAAAGCCGGACATTGGGTGACGGCGGCAAAATGGCGGGCATCGGCGGGATGCGCCAGATCGACCGCCAGGGCGCGTTCCAGGCGGCGGCGTTCCGCGGGATGGATGACCCTGGCCACCCGGCCGCTCAACCGCCGCGCCAAGGCGGCGGCAATCCGCTCACCGGCCACGATACCCGCCGCCACTGGCCCGGCCAGCACCACGACGCATTGGGGCGGATCGTCATAAAAGGCCCGCAAGGGCCCCTCGGCCCGCGCACCGTTCACCGCAAAGGACAGTATCCATGGAATGAGAAGCAACCGGGACAACATGGCTAGGTCCGCCCGCAAATGCCGCCCAGGTCAACAGAGCCTGGGATGGCGCGGCCATCAACCTGGATTTCGCGGACCACGATGCCGCCGCCGCGCAAGTGATAGCGGGCCCGGATCGAGCCGGCCTTGGCATATCCCGCCGCCAGCAATTGTTCCAGGCCGCCGAGCAGCCGGGCATCGACATAACGGGGAAAAATCCGCATGGCGGCGGCCCAGTTGGGTAAATCGTGATGCCGGGCGATGGCGCGCAAATCGCGCCGTTCCGCCGCCGCCAAGCGCCCGGCCGGCTGCCGGGCAAAGCCGCTGTAGCGGTCCCGGTTGGGCCGCCAGGATTGCCCGCGGGGGCTGCCGGCGATGAACAATTCGCCCCCGCCACGGCGCAAGGCCACCCGCATGCCGAAGCAATCGCGGAACCGGCGGTAAAGACGCGCCCGTTCGTCCGCCTTTCGCGGCCAGGCCAGTTCGATCGCCGGCCCTTGGCCGTGTTCCAACAGACGCAGCAAGGCGCGGCCTTGCGCGGTAATGACTTTGGCATTCAGGGCCTTAACCTCGGCGGCCTTGGCATTGGGGGTCTTGGCATCGGGGGCGGCGCGGGCGGAAGGTTTCGGCTCCCGTGGCGCTTCCCCCCGTCGTGGCCGCAACGGCATTATCTGCCGTTTCCGGGGCAACGCGGGCTGGCTTTCAGCCCGCTGCTTGGTTGCGGGGTTCAGTGCGCGCAAGGGCGGCGGGGCCTCTTTTCGCGGCGGCGGCGGCAGCTTGACCGTACGAGGGACGGGCGCCGCCTTGATCAGCGGTTTGGCCGGCGCCTGAACCTCGGGCTCCGCCGCCCGGCGCCGCTCGGGCGACGGCGTGGTCAGCAACAGCGCCGCCAGCAAGACGGAAAGCCCAACGGACGCGCCGCCCATGACTAGCCCCCGCGTCATGGCCTACCGGGCCCGGGAGCTGGCGAACAGCAGTTCCATGTCCTCCGACAGGGCCTGCAACTCGCGCCGCCGCTGGCGCGGGGTCATGAATTTCGGCCCCGCCGTGACGGCCGCGACGGCCTTGACGGCGGCAACGGGGCCCCGTGCCAAGACCTCGGCCCGGCGCTTTTGAACGGCGGGGTCGCTGACCGCGATGGCGGGGGGCGATGGCGCGGCCAGCTTGGCCAAGACCGGCGGAACCACTTTTTGCACCGGCACTTCGATGACCGGCAGCGGGACGGCGGGCGCGGGCGCGTCCGGGTCCGCATTTTGGATCATGACTTTTTCGATCACCGCCGCCGTGGCCCGGCGCCCGGATGCGACGGTGCTTTCCATGACCGCCCCGACCTTGCTCAGCATTCCACTCCGCTCGGCCGCGACGAACGGCTGGCTGCCGGCGAACAGATAAAACAGGGCGCCGACGACAACAATATTGAATATCAGGAACCGCATGGAAGTACTCCCTTGGCTGTCGATTTGGCCTCGACCCAGGCGGCGCTGATGGACAACAGGGCGCGCAGCAGGGCCGAGGCGGGAAGGCCGATGACCGTGGTCATGAAGGCCAGGCTGAAACGTTCCGTCAGGCCGCGAATGACGTCCTGCACGGTATCGGGGGTCAGGTTCTGTCCGGCCAACTCGCCAATGCCAAGGCTGATGCCGAACAAGGTGTAGGTCAGGGCCAGGGTGGCGATACCGTTGGCGGCGTGCAGTCCCGCCTCGTGCCAGGCCCGGCGTTGCAGGGGCCGCAAATCCTGGTCCAGCAGGCGCTGCCAGCAATACAGGGTGGCCAGGACCAACAGCGCCAAACAACTGATAAAAACACACCCCAGCACGCGGCCCGCCCAGGTCAAAATTTTCCCCGGCTCCGGCGCGCCCATGGGCAGGGCGAGGGCGAGGGCCAGGACGGCGGCGCCGAGAAAATAGCTCAAGGCGCGGGAGCCTTGGGAGGCAAAGGCGATGATGCCGGCCATGTTACCGCCGCCCGCGCTTGGCCGACATCAGGCTTTGCGTGGTGATACCCAGTTGCGCCAGCCAGGTGTCCGCGATGGTCCGGCTTTTCTCGGCCGAGGCATGGACCAGAAAGGTCAGATCGTAATTGGCGAAGGCCCGGCGCACCTGGGGGGTATTGCGGCCCACAAGATTGTCATCGCGCAGCACCATGCGTTCCAGATCCAGCAGGCGCCGTTGCCCGGCCTGCAAGCGCGCCTGGCGCTCGGCCGGGGTAATGTCCCCATCCAGCATGGTTTCGATCAACAGCGCGCGTTCCCGCTCCATGTTGGCCAGGCTGTCGGCTTTCGCCGCGTCCGGCAGACCCGCCAGGGTCACCGCCGCCAGCAGTGCGGCCGCGGGTAGGGCGATCTTCAGGGTCGGTTTCATGGTCAAGCTCCTTCCTAAGGTGACGCGTGGTGGTGGCTAGTTGACGAAATACTTCACGGCCGATGCGGGCGAGGCGGTGGCGGGGATATCGCTGTCGAGCAACTCTCCATCCATCACCTGTTCCGAGAGCGCCAGGGCGTCCAGGGCGACCAGCTTTGCCATGTAGCCGAGGATGTTCTGTTCCTGCTCCAGGATCGCCATGCCGGCCTGGGCATCGGCCAGCATCTGGCGGATGAAGTCGCCCTTGGTCACCGGGCCGCCGTCCAGCCGCGGCTGGCTGTTCATGGGATGGTTGCCGATCGCGGCGACCAGGGATTCCACGGCCCCCATGTTGGCGGCGTATTCCTGGGCATATTTGCTGTCGGGCACGCTGGAGACGGCAAGGATCGACAGATCAACCTTCTCCAGAAAGCTTTTGAAGCGTTCCCGGGCCTGTTGCTGGCGGGATACCAATTGCACCCGCGCGGGCGTCATGGCGCCTTTTTCCCGGCCCAGCTTTTTCAACAAACCTTCCAGGGTCCGTTGCTTGGTCCGGATATGTCTTTGCCGCAGATCGGCCTTGCGCTTCATGAGGTTGATGAATTCCCGTTTCTGGGCCAGGAATTGATGCCGCAGTTCCACCGCCAACTCGCCATCCGCCCGGTCGATGGCGGCGCGCAGATCTTCCAGGGTTTGGCCTTTCAGGCCGATTTCTCCATCCGCATCCTGAATGGCCGCCGACAGAGCCGATTGGGCAAAGTCGTGATCCAGGGATTTCTTTAGATAATTTGCCGGCAGCTTGATCAGCTTTTCGCTGGCCACGGGCTGCCAATTGGGCGCCTCCGTCCCCTTGGCCGCCGCCTGGCCCGGCGCCGCCATGGCCAGGATCAGATAGCCCGACAAGATTAGAATGGCGGCCGGACTGGGGCCGGCCGGGAGATATTGTTTCGCATTCATCAGGCAATTCCCTTTTGCTAGTTCCGGGTCCAATAGCGCACCCGGCGCAACTCGGACTTCATCTGGGACGAGACGTTGGCGACGGAGAATTCACCCACCACCCGGCGGTCGCGGTGGCCCAGCAAAATCTCCATGCTTTCGATAAACGAGGCGCCATCGGCGAAATACAGATCCGCCCCGTCGAAGGTTTTCTTGAAGGCCGCCAGATTGCTCCGCGCGCGGGCCACGTCACCGCCCTTGAAATGATCCTGGATGCCCAGGGCATAGGCGCGCATGCGTTCATCAATGCCGACGCTGGCGGCTTCCGGGCCGACCTCGGCCTCGCATTTTTCAAACAGCCGGGCGGCGGCCAGGTAACGGGCGGACGAGCCCTCGGCGCGGGCCTGGCCGTCCAGGGCCAGGGCGTCATCGCGGCATTGGCGGTAGGAACGCATGGCGGAAATCTCGGCATACCGGGCCTGGCGAAAGCCGATGCCTTCCTTTTGCAGGGACGTGGTCATGGGATTGCACGCCGCCGCCAACAGGGCCATGCCGATCGCCAGCGCGGGCCATCGCCGATGCTGTTTCCTTCGCTGAATTCTCGCTCGCATGTCGCGATCCCCTCTTGCTGTTTGCTTCGTCGTTCAGGTCGTTTGTTCAAGGTCTTGGTGGGAGCTATGGCGGGGTCAGGGCGGTTTTCCCCCGCGCGGCAAAAAAACATCGAAGGCCATCGCCGATGCCTGCCGCGACCGTGGCGGGGCCGAGCAGGACCTGGAACAATTTTCAATAAATCGGGGTCGCTTTCAGGACCTAAGTGATTGATTTAATTTCCATACTCTTAAGAGTCCGGGCGCATTTTCTTCAAATGCGCTCGAGCCCACAAGATCGCCACCGTCATCCGCAAAAAGAACGACGCCCTGATCGTCAGCCTGTCCGCCTGGCGCTAAGCAGCCCGCGGCGGCGTTCGTTTCGTGTCTTTTGACGAGGTATGCCGCTCTTGGCCGCCCATGCCGCCGCCGCCAGGGCATGGACCCGGTCCATGGGGGCCGCCCTCGTCCGCCTGGCCGCGCCATGACTTGGGCATCGCCTCAACGAGGATGGCCGTGGGGCTATCGATTTCACTGATCGTGGACATTGTTGGGGTGACAAGCGGACATCCGCCTGAAGCCGGTTGATGCTTGAAGAGTGCCAAAATAGCGGTCATTGGGCGGCTATTCGATCAGCCTATTTTCTCACAACCGCGACCATGGTGGAGGCAATTCAACCCATGTTACCGTTAGCCATGATTGCAGACGGCGCGTTGTCGCCATCAACATGTTTCAGATGCAACTGACTTATCGTCGATTGGATAATTGAAAAATTCTTCCCCTTCCTCGTAACTCAGTGCATCGCCGGCAATTATGTGCGCCGCCCCTTGAAGGCATTCCAAAAGTGACGGATGAGGCATTATGGAGTTCAGGACGTATGTGTAGGGTAACGCCTGGTCGATCATGATCGAAGCCGCGCCAACAATGGCATCGGCATCCCTGCCAATCACCCGAATGCCTAGAATTCTGTCGTCACCATCCGGGCCGACAATTAGCTTCACAAAGCCGACTGGCGGGTATGTTGCGTGGGCCCGATGGTTTCGGCCATAAGGATATTTTCCAACTCGAACATTGCCGTGGCGCTCCCGCGCTATGGTCTCGCTAAGTCCGGCGCCCGCGATCATGGGCATTGTGAAAATGATGTAGGGCACATGATCCATGTGCAGAGTAAACTCCTTATCCAGGATGGAATAGGCGGCACAGCGCCCTTCCGCCTGCGCCACGTGGACCAAGGCAATATCCATGGGC
>JAYGEB010000473.1:0-5289 GCA_046582595.1 Alphaproteobacteria bacterium
CTTGAAGCGGCGGGGCATTGAAGTCCGTTTCGCCGATCCCGCCGATCCGGAGAATTTCCGCCGCGCCACCAACCACAAAACCCGCGCCTACCATGGTGAAACCCTGGCGAACCCGAAACTGACTGTCTTCCCCATCGGAGAGGTCGCCGGCATCGGCCGAGCATTGGGCATTCCCCTGATCATCGACAACACGGCGACGCCCATTCTGTGCCGGCCCTTCGATCATGGCGCGGCGGTGATCGTTTATGCCGCCAGCAAATATATCGGCGGCCTGATCGTTGACGCCGGCAACTTCGAATGGCGGGCCCATCCCGAACGTCAGCCCGTGCTGAACCGGTTGAACCCCGGCCATCACGGCACCGTCTGGACGGCGGCGATCAAGGCGCGCGCCACCCTGTCGCAAAATCGGGAACCGGCGGTCAGTCCGTTCGATGCCCTCCGGACCCTCCAGGGCCTGGAAACCCTTACTCTGCGCATCCGCGAACATTGCCGCAATGCCGAGGCGGTGACGGACTATTTGAACCGTCACGAACAGGTGGCCAGGCTGATCCATCCCAGCCTGCAGGGCGGCGAGGACAGGGCGCGGGCGGACAAATATCTCCGCGGCGGCCATGGCGGCCTTGTGGGCCTGGAATTAAGAGGCGGTTTGGCCGCCGGGCAAGCCTTCGTCAAGTCGCTAGGGCTATTCCGTCACGCGGTGGATATTGGCGATGCCCGCAGTCTGGCGATCCATCCCGCCACCACCACCCATTCTCAGTTGAGCGTGGCGAAACAGTTGGCGATGGGCATTGGCGGCGGCTATGTCCGTTTGTCGGTGGGCCTCGAACATATCGACGATATCATCGCCGATCTCGCGCAAGCGCTGGACCAGGCGGCGGAAAAAGGGGACAGTTTACTTAATTCGACTTTGCCCCCGCCTTGTTCTCCGTTGGGGCGCGAATTAAGTAAACTGTCCCCTTTACCGGCCCTATCCGGCTTGCTGGGCCATTAATTTCGCCGGCGTGCGCAGGAACAACACCGCAATGACGCAACATGCCGGGTAGACCGCCAGCAACAACAGCGTTTCCCGGTAGCTGCCGATCAGATCAAAGGCGATGCCCAAGGGCAAGGGGCCAAGCGAGGCGCCTATGACACCAATCATCTGGCCGGTGCCCTGGATTGAACCCAGATGTTTACGGCCAAAATACCTTGGCCACATATAGCCGAAAAAGGTCATGGTGCAGCCGTTGTTCAGGCCAAAGGCCACGGCGTAAATCATCGCCGTCGTCAGATCGGAGACCATGGCCGCGCTGGTCAGGGAGGCGACCATGACGGCCAGGCCAAAGGCAAAAACCCGGTTGGTGGGAAAACGGTCCAATGCCTTGCCGATAAGGGGAATGGTGATGACCATGACCAGGGCGGAAACGGGGAAAATGCGCGTCGCCGCCGCCTCGCTCAAACCTTGGGTGGTCAGGATCGAGACCTGGAAAAAATGCAGGGATGTGACCAGCATGGAGAGCCCAAACAAACTGGCGCCAAGTATCCAGAATGTGGAGCTCGCCACGGCTTCGGAAAGCGTCAGGCCATGCTCGGCGCTGGACGGGATGGTGGCGGATGCCGCCGCATCGCCATCGGGCGCGAGGCCGAGATTTTCCGGGCGGTTATGAACCAGGAACAAAACCGGCGGCAATAACAACACCCATGTGCTGACGCCCAGCCACACCCAGGCCTGCCGCCACCCGACCGTGTCGATCAGCCATTGTGAGAGCGGCGGATGCACCGCCATGGAAGCGGAAAAGCCCATGGCCATGATGCTCAGGGCAAAACCGCGCTTCCGCTCGAACCATTGGGATACCAGGTTCGAACAGCCCAGCATGACGCTGCCCTGACCCAAAAACCGTAGAGCGGCGAAGCCCACCGCCAGCCACAGAAATCCCGCCGCCGCGCCAAACGCCATGCAGGCCAGGCCCAATCCAACGGTCACCCCCACCAACAGGACGCGGGCGCCGGCGCGGTCCAGAATTCGGCCCATCCAAGGCAGACCAAAGGCCGCCAGCAACGTCGCGGCGGCGTAGGCGGAGGACACGGAAGTCGCCGACAGCCCCAGGTCGGCCTGTATATGGACCAAAAAGACGCTAAAGGTATGGGACTGCCCCGGTCCACTGACAAAAATCCCCAGGGCGGCGATCAGCAAAATGATCCAGCCGTAGAAAAAACGCCGGTTGATGTTGAGGGCCAGTGTTTTCATGGGATCGTCGCAAGAAGAAAAGGGGCCGCCGAGGCGTCCCCTTCCCGCGCTACCGCGTGGCGGTGCTAGATCAGGCGCCCTCGTGGCCGATGATGGCCACGGACGAGACGTTCTGATGCGGTTGGCCGCCAAGATTGTGGGTCATGCCAAAAACCGGGTCCTTCAACTGGCGTTCGCCGGCCCGGCCCAGGAGCTGGCCGTACATTTCGTACAGCATGCGCAGGCCGGAGGCGCCGATGGGATGGCCGAAGCATTTCAGGCCGCCATCGATCTGGCAGGGCACCTGGCCGTCGGCGTTGTAGAAGCCGTCCAATACGTCGCGCCAGGCTTCGCCTTCCTTGGAGATATAAAGATCTTCCATGGTGACCAATTCGGTGATCGAGAAACAGTCATGGCATTCGAACATGGAGATCTGTTCCCGCGGCTTTTCGATGCCGGCCTCTTTGTAGGCCCGCTCGGCAGCCTTGCGGGTGGTCAGGAAGTAGCTGCCGTCCCAGGAGTTATGGGCCGATTCCTGACCGTTGGAGACGGCCAGTTGCAGGGCCTTGACGGTGATCCGCTCGTGCTTGCCCAGGGAAGCGGCGATCTCCGGCGTGGTGACGATGGCGGCGGCGGAGCCGTCGGAAACGCCACAACAATCGTACAGGCCCAGGGGGGCCGCGATCATCGGCGCGGCCAGCACCGTTTCCAGCGGAATAGCCTTGCGCAAATGAGCCTTGGGGTTTTTGACCCCATTGGCATGGCTTTTGACCGAGATGGTGCCGATGGCCCGTTTCACGGTGTCCATGTCAACGCCATGTTTTTCCGAGTACGCCGTGGCCAGTTGGGCAAAGCCGCCAGGGGCGGAACCGTTGTTTCTGATCATGTCGTTCAGCGGGCCGCTGCCCCGTTGGGGCAGGCCGCCGTAACCGGTGTCCTTCAGTTTTTCAACGCCCAGCGCCAGCGCGATGTCGGCGGCGCCCGAGGCAACCGCATAAACCGCGCCGCGGAAGGCTTCCGTGCCCGAGGCGCAGAAGTTCTCGACCCTGGTCACGGGGATGTTCGGCAGGCGCAGGGCCACGGACAGCGGCACGCCGGACTTGCCCACATGCACTTCCTCGATCGCGGTGGCGAACCAGGCGGCATCGATCTGGCTGGTTTCAATGCCGGCATCCTCGATCGCTTCCGCATAGGCTTCGACAATCAAGTCTTCGGCGTCGCAATCCCAACGTTCCCCGAACTTCGAGCAACCCATGCCTAGAATAGCGACTTTATCTCTAATACCTGAGGCCATGTTTCTTTCTCCCGTTTGCGCCACCCGGCGCTTGAATGTCACGCCTGAATCTTGGGCGCCGCTTTCCAGAAATATTTATTGAAATTACGCTTCTCGTCCACCGCCTTGATGCGGAACACCATGCGGAACTCATCGCCCACCGCGACGCCGCCTTCGTCCACGTCGGTGAAATCGGCCATCATGCGGCCGCCTTCGCCAAATGTGACCATGCCGAAATGATGCGGCGGGTCCGGCGCGTAGGTCAGGTTATCCGCCGTCCAGGATTGGATCGTGGCCGAGGTCTCGGCCATTCGGTGATTTTCCTGGGTGTTGAGGGCGCCGCAATTGGGGTTCACGCAAATCCGCGATTTCGGATATTGCACCGTGCCGCATTGGGAACATTTGCCGCCGACAAAGCCGATCACCATTTCCCGGTTCCGGTACAACGTGGTCAGCGCGGTCTGTTTGTCGGTTTCCGAGCGTAGGCCGCCGTCCTGCTCCACCAGCCCGTTGAAAGCCAGGAACTTGTTGTAGTTGGTTTCTTCCTTGCGGTGGGCCAGATGACCCTTGATGCCCTGGCGGTAGGCCATGGTGGGCAGCAAATCGGTGGTCTTGAAGATCAGGGCGTCACAGCCCTGACCCCAGCCGATGACCATGATGGTCTGTCCCGGCGCGGCATCCTGCAGGCAATCCACCAACATCACCAAGGCGTGCGAGGTGCCCGCCTCGCCCATCACATTGTGCAGGTTGTCCCGCGCCGCGTCCTCCCGCATGCCGCATTTTTTGCCCACCATGGAGGCGATGTTGCGGATCGTGCCCGGCATGACAAAATGGTCAATGTCATCGGCGGCCAGCCCGGTGTTGTCCAGCGCGGATTGTACCGCTTCTGGAACGATCTTCATAAAGCCTTCGTCGCGGATCCAGCGTTCTTCCCAGTTGTAGTCGAAATCCGAATTCTGGCCGCGGTAATGATCCACGAAATCCACCGCGATCTGGCCGGCGCCGACGTATTCGGCCACCACGTCATCGTTGCCCAGCAACAACGCGGCGCCGCCGTCGCCGTACATCAATTCGTTGGTATTGGCGGTTTTGCTGCGCCGGTGTTCACCGGTCGCGAATAGCGCGCTGCCGCCCGTGCCCTGGACCACGCTCAAGGCGTTGATCAGGCCGGACGTGGCGGCCCGCTGCGAGGACGTGATGTCCATGGTCATCATATTCTGGCCCAGGTTCAGGGCGGTGCCCATGACGCCGGAATTCTGCCGGTCCGTGAAGGGCAATGTGGTCGATGCCAGATAGATCGCCTTGATGTCGTCGGGGCGGCTTTTGTCCAGGCAATCGCGGCAGGCCTCGACCGCCATGGTCAGGGCGTCCTCGTCCCAATTGCACATGGAACGTTCGCCCTTGCCATAGGCTTTCAGGGCGCCGTTGAACCAGCTCGTATTCTCCAAAATAACGCTGCGCGGCAATCTGCGCCTGGGCACATAGCCGCCATACGCCGTAATCCCTACCATTCGTTCTTCCCTTCACCGGACCGGCGTTACCGGCCTGCGCAAGTATCGCATGCTTTATTAGGCTCCAATTTACCAGAGCGCGGTCCGGCGTCAAGGGAACCGGCCAAGCGTCATTTAGACCATTTTCGAGATTGAATGAATCGGGCCTGGCTCTCTTCGCTCACGCTTGTGCGCAAATGTAGTGAAAGTTAGCCGAGAGCAGACGGCCGCGTCCTCAGGCTCCATTGACGACTCTGAACTGAGCGCTCTGATAGCCGGGGCGGTCCCAGACGACGCGGGGCTAACGCCCCTTCCGCGGT
>JAYGEB010000494.1:0-1637 GCA_046582595.1 Alphaproteobacteria bacterium
CCTTGCCTTCCTTGATATCGTCAAGATCAGCCATGGCGCTGAGTTCCTTTCTATCTTGATTGGTGCTGATTGTAGTGCGGCAAGGCCACTAGAGCATGTCCTCTTTGAAAATGCTCGAATTCTTAAGAAAAGAGCAATTGAACCAACTACTTGGATCGCAAGAGCGAATCCAATTAGCCGAAAATTGCTCTAGGGCGTAGCGAAAATTGTCATTGGGAAATTCGGCGGTTCCAGGCGGCACTACTCTGGCAAACCGATTACGGACATTGCCCGGCCACTATGCTAACGTCAATTCATGTGGGGAGGGTCAATTGACCATCGAAATTCAGCATTGGTTGGAAGATCTTGGACTCGGCGAATATGCCACCGCATTCGCCGAAAACCGAATTGACGCCGATGTCCTGCCGACCCTGACGAGCGACGATCTCAAGGACATTGGCGTGCGGATGGTCGGCGACCGCCGCAAATTGTTGAACGCAATCGCCGACCTGTCGAGCCGGGACGATGAACCGGCGGACGTTGGCATCGATGCCTTGCGGCGTCAGGTCACGGTGCTTTTCGCGGATATTTCCGGCTTCACCACAATGTCGAGCCAATTGGACGCGGAAGAAACCCATGCCTTGCTGAACAGGTTTTTCGCCGTTGTAGACGAGGCGGTTGGCAGCTATGGTGGCGCTATCGACAAGCACATCGGCGATGCCGTGATGGCGGTTTTCGGCGCCCCCGTGGCCCATAGCGATGACCCCAAACGCGCTCTACGCGCGGCCCTCGAAATTCATCAGGCGGTCGCCCGGCTGGAGCCACCATTGCGGGTCCACATCGGCGTTGCCTCCGGCCAGGTCGTCGCCTCTTCCACCGGCAGCGCGGCGCACACTGAATATACCGTCACCGGTGACAGCGTGAACCTTGCCGCCCGCCTAACCGATATGGCCAAGGCCGGTGAAACCCTGGCCTCCGCTGCCGTGCAGCGAGCCTTGGGGGAACGCTTCATAGGCGTCAACCTAGGCGAACGACCGGTCGCTGGCATGCCCGAGCCGGTCGCGGTTTGGCGGCTTGATGAACTCGGCGCCGGGCGGGGTGACGGCGGCCATGGCTTCGTTGGCCGGGCACGGGAATTGCGGCAATTCGCCACGGCGCTGGACAATTGTCTCGAAACCGGGCGAGGCGAAACCCTTATCCTGCGTGGCGAGGCGGGCATCGGGAAAACCCGTCTGGTCGAGGAATTCGGGGGTCTGGCCGGCGCTCGCGGTTTTGCGGTCCACACCGGATTGATCCTGGATTTCGGCACCGCCAAGGGCCAGGACGCCATTCGCGCCCTGGTGCGCAGCCTGCTTAAAATCCCGCCTGGCAGCAATAAGCCGGCCAGATCGGAGGTGGCGGAGAGAGCCTTTAGTTCCGGCCTGCTGGCGGAGGTCCGGCGGGTCCACTTGAACGATCTGCTCGATTTGCCCCAGCCCCCGGATCTCTACGGCATTTACCAGGCCATGGATAATAATATCCGCAACCGGGGCAAACGGGAGGCGCTGGGCGAATTGCTCCACCATGAGTGCCAGGTTCAGCCGCTGATGTTGCGGGTTGAAGACGCCCATTGGGCCGATCCGGTTCTCCTGGATCATCTGGCGAATTTGACGCGGACG
>JAYGEB010000047.1:0-2543 GCA_046582595.1 Alphaproteobacteria bacterium
GAAGCCGGCTCTGAACGGGAAGTACCGGCGCCGCGATTTTCAGGGCGCGGGCCATCGCCGGTTGGTATTATAGTACGCCGTAGGCCAGCATGGCGTCGGCGATCTTGACAAAGCCGGCCACGTTGGCGCCCATCAGATAATCGCAGCCGCCGTTGACGCCCTTGCCTTCGCCATATCGAAAGCAACTGTCGTGGATACCCTCCATGGTGCTCAGCAACAGCTTCTGCAATTCATCCTCGCTCCACGAAATACGGGCGGAATTCTGGCTCATTTCCATGCCCGAGACGGCGACGCCGCCGGCGTTCGCGGCCTTGGACGGGCCATACAGAATGCCGGCCTCGAGGAAGGCATTGATGCCCGCCACCACGGTCGGCATGTTGGCGCCTTCCGAGATGCCCTTGCAGCCATTCTCGATCAGCAGTTTGGCCTCGTCCTCGTCAATCTCGTTTTGCGTGGCGCAGGGAATGGCATAGTCGCAGGGCACGCCCCAGGGCCGCCCTTCATGGAAGGTGGCGGCGGGAAATTGCTCCGCATACTCGGAAATCCGGCCCCGGCGGACGTTCTTCAATTCCTTGATCCACTCCAGCTTTTCCTCGTCGATGCCGTCGGGATCATGGATGTAGCCGCCCGAGTCCGACAGGGTCAGCACCTTGGCGCCCAAATGCCGGGCCTTTTCCGCCGCGAAGGTGGCGACATTGCCCGAGCCCGAGATCACCACCGTGGCGCCATCGAGCGAGCCGCCGGTCTTGTCCAGCATGCATTGCAGGAAATAGATCGCGCCGTAACCGGTGGCTTCCGTGCGGATCAGGGAGCCGCCGAATTCCAGACCCTTGCCGGTCAAAATGCCTTCAAACTTGTTGGTCAGGCGTTTGTACTGCCCGAACATGAAACCGATTTCCCGCGCGCCGACGCCGATATCGCCAGCCGGCACGTCGATGTTGGGGCCGATGTGGCGGCATAGTTCGGTCATGAAGGATTGGCAAAACCGCATCACTTCATTGTTGCTCTTGCCCTTGGGATTAAAGTTGGCGCCGCCCTTGCCGCCGCCCATGGGCAAACCGGTCAGGGAATTCTTGAACTGCTGCTCGAAGCCGAGAAACTTCAAGACGCTTTCATTGACGGTGGGATGAAATCGGCAGCCGCCCTTGTAGGGGCCGATGGAATTGTTGAACTGTACCCGCCAACCGCGATTGACCCGGATATTACCCTCGTCATCCTCCCAGCAGACCCGAAAGGAGATGATCCTGTCCGGTTCCGTCGTGCGTTCCAATATCTGCATCTCGCGGTAAATCGGATGCTCGTCGATATAGGGCAAAATGGTGCCCGCGACCTCGTGAACCGCCTGCAGAAATTCAGGCTGTCCCGGATTGCGTTTGTTGACGCCGTCCATGAAATGTTCAAGGGTTATTGTCTCGGTCATTTTGATTTGCCCCCCTTCGGTTCGCGGTCAATCGCATGCTGCGGTTTGTGTCCATCTTGGACGCAGGATTGTGACACAATATAGTTTCGCTGGGTTAACGTTGTTTAAATTTCAAAGTCTGTCCAGTGTTGATGTGTAGTGTTCATGCGCAATACCGCGAAATTCGTTGTGCTCCAGGCCGCCGCGGTTCCGTCAAAGGGCCTCCGGTCAATTAGAGATTGCGCCGGACGGCTGGCCGGGGCGGGGTAAACCAGCAGATGCCCATGGGCCGCCTGATCGTCTTGATGTGCGCCTTTTTAGGTCTGACCCTGTTGGGCATGCATGCGGTGCCGGCCCTCCTGCCGCTGTTCGTGGACTTGTGGTCCCTGAGCAACACCGAGGCCGGATGGCTCGCCGGCATCCCGTATCTGACCTACCTCATCGGCGTTTCCTTCGTCGGCATAACCGACCGCATCGATGCCCGCCGGCTGCTGATCCTGGGCGCCTGCATCAATGTGCTGGGCTATGGCGGCATGGGTTTCGCCGATGGCTTTTGGAGCGCCCTGGCGTTCCGCACCTTGCAGGGCCTGGGCCTGGCCTGGACCTTTCTGCCCGGCGTCAAGGCCATCGCGGACCGGGTCGCGGGCGGCGACAAGGGGCGGGCCAGTTCCATCTATGTCTCCTCATTCGCCATCTGTTCGTCGTTTTCCCTGGTCATCGCGGCGGAGATCACGGATGCCTTCGGCTGGCAATGGGCCTTTGCCCTGCCCGCGATCGGCAACCTGATGGCCGCCGCCCTGATCCTGTTGCTACTGCCGCCCGCGGCGCCGGCCAAGAGACCGCAAACGCCCTTCAAGATCATCCCCGATTTTCGCCCGGTGCTTCGCAACCGCGTGGTTCTGGGTTACGTCATCGCCTCCTTCAGCCATAATTTCGAACTGCTGGGGGTGCGCGCCTGGACCGTGACCTTTCTGACCTGGGCCGTGGCCATGCGCGGCGATATACCGTTGGATTTCAATATCCCTCTGGTGGCGACCCTGTTGATCCTGATCGGCGTGCCGACCTCCATGGCGGGGGGCGAATGGGGCCACCGCATCGGCCATGCCAGGGCGGCCTTTCTGGTCATGGCCGCCTCCGCCCTGGC
>JAYGEB010000108.1:0-7028 GCA_046582595.1 Alphaproteobacteria bacterium
GCGACGGACAGGCCGCCCGACAATCCGGCCACATTGGCCAGCAAACCAGCCGTGGCGGCGCCGAAGGCGATGCCCAGTGACTGCATGGTCGGGATGGCGGAGGCGGTCAAGGTTTCCTCGCCCGCCCTGGCGGAGGTCATGACGTGGTTGGAGATGTGTACATGGCACTGTCCGATGCCCAGGCCGGACAGGAATATCAGGCCGATCAACGGCACCAGGGGGCCGCTGGCCACGAACAGGCCTTGTCCGGCGATGCCGATCAGCAGACACAGGGGCCCGGTGATAATCAGCATCCGTTGCACGGCGGGCGATGCCCCAGCCACGGCAAAGGCGCCCGTGGACCAGCCCAGGGACAGCACGGCGGCGACATAGCCGGCCATGATCGGCTCCACTTGGTGCAGACGCTGGGCCAGAAGCGGCAGAAAGATGCCGAGGGGGGCAAAACTGAGGGACATCAGAAAAAATATCCAATAGCCCGTGCCCACGGCGTGCCGCAACGAGGTCGGGGCGCTGGGCAGCAATGGATTGCCGGCCAGGTGATCCAGCCGAAGCATGCCGGCGACGCCCAACAGGGCGCAGAGGATCAGGATCAAGCGCGCGGCGAGGATGTCGGTCTGACCGCTGACCGTGACGCACAGCACCGCCGCGCCCAGCAGCAGCAAACGCCCCCAGGGCAGCCGGTTGCCCTTGCCTGACGGCGCGGCGCCGGGCAGCGCCTTGCCCGCCAGGAACAGCATGATCAGGGCAATGGGCAGGGCCAGCCAATAGACCCCGCGCCAGAAACCCATTTGCGCGAAGGCGCCGGCGTACAGCGGCGCCAGCAGCGCCGCCAGGCCCCAGACCACCGACATGACGGCGAAGACCCGTGGCCGCGAGCCCTCGTCGAACAATTGCCGGACCATGGTGTAGGCCAGGGCCACCAGCATGCCGGCGCCCAACCCTTGGGCCGTGCGCCCGATCAGGAAGACCGCCATGTGCGGCGCGGCGGCGCAAACCAGCGCGCCCACCAGGTAGACGGAGACGGCCACCGTCAGGGCCCGGCGCAGGCCGAGATTGGCGCCCACCATGCCGCCGCTGGCCGCCCCCATGATCGAGGTGATGAGGTAAAGCGCCGAGGGCCAGGCATAGAAGGCGACGCCATCGATGTCGGCGACGACGCTGGGCAATATGGTGGCGGTCACGAAGACGTCCATGGCGTGCAGGGAGACGCAGCTCATGATCAGGGCCAGGCGTACCAGGCCCGGTCCCTGTCTCAATTCCCGCCAGCCGCCGGCATTTGTATTCTGTGTTTCGGCCAAGGGCGCGCGCCTTATTCCGCCGCTTGAAAGCGGCTCAATCCGGTTTGCGCGGCGGCGTATTCGGCTTTCAGACGGTTGCACAGCGCCTCGACGGACAGCACGTCGTGGATCGCGCCGACGCCATGGCCGGCGGACCAGACATCTTTCCAGCGCTTCTTGCGTTCCGAGACGGCGAGGATGGCGTCGGGGTCCTGGCGCCGCAGATCTTCCAGTTTGACGCCGGCGCGAAGCAGGCTGGGCGTCAAGGTGTTGGACGGCGCATCGGTGATCGTGCCCCAGAAAATATCCGTGGCGCGGGCCTCGATGATCATTTCACGATAGCCATCGGTGGCGCCGGATTCCTCCGTATTAATGAAGCGCGTGCCCATGTAGACCATATCCGCCCCCATGACCTGGGCGGCGAGAACGTCCTGCCCGGTGGAGATGGCGCCGGCCAGTATGAGCGCCTTGTCGGTCAATTGCCGTACTTCGTTGACCAGGGCGAAGGGATTGAGGGTGCCGCCGTGGCCGCCCGCGCCGCTGCACACCGCGATCAAGCCATCGGCGCCGGCGGCCAAGGCCTTCTCGGCGTGGCGGGCCGCACCGATGTCATGAAAGACCAGGCCGCCATAGGCATGTACAGCGTCGAAAACCTCGCCCGGCGCGCCCTTGGAGGTGAGGATGACCGGCACCTGGTGTTTGATGCACAGCGCCAGATCCTGATCCAGGCGCCGGTTACCGGCGGCGACCACCAGGTTAACGCCATAGGGGCCCACGGTCTCCACACCTTCATCCGATAGGCGAACGACACCTTCGGCCATGGTGATCAGCCAATCTTCCAGCATGTCGCCGCTGCGGGTGGTGTGGGCGGGAAAGCTGCCCATCATGCCCTGGGCGCAGGTGGCCAGCGCCATGTCCGGGTTCGATACGGTGAACATGGGCGCCGCGATCACCGGCAACGACATGCCGGCGATCAGATCGCTTACTTTTGACATTTGGTTCTCAATCAATGGTGCCCAGATCGTAGATCCAGGGCCGCTCCTTGCGGTCCTTGCTCTGGAAGGCCGTGGTCGCGGGGTCTTCCCGCATGGTCTGCTCGACGTCGTCCAGACCTTCCAACAGGGCGGTCTGCCGGTCCGGGGTCAATTCAAAGGTAATCGTTCGGCCCGACGGGGTGGTCAGGGTGCGGCTGGCCACGTCGATCTGGAATTGCATGTTGCCCTGATCGTCGCCGGCTTCCACCATCAGCTCGGCGACGGTTTCCGCCGGCAGGCGGATCGGCAGCACCGAATTCTGGAAGCAGTTACTGAAGAAGATATCGCCGAAGCTCTCCGCGATGACGCAACGGATGCCCAGGCCCCGAATGCCCCAGACGGCGGTTTCCCGGCTGCTGCCGCAGCCAAAATTGCGTCCCACGATCAGGAATACCGAGTCGCGGTAGCCGGGCTTGTTGAGAATAAACTCCGGGTTCTCGCTGCCGTCGCTCAGGAAGCGCAGGGGTTCGAAGGTATGCTTGTGCAAATTTTTCCAGTCGGCGGAGGTCAGGTATTTCATCGGCGTGATAATGTCGGTGTCGATATTGGCGCGGGGCAGGGGGGCCGCCACGCCTTGGATCTGCTGTAGTTTTTCCATCAAACGTTGCCCTCAAGCTCCATGTGCGCCAGTTCCCGCACATCGGTGATTTCACCGGCGATGGCGGCGGCGGCCGCCATGGCCGGGCCGGCCAGATGGGTGCGGGCTTTCGGCCCCTGCCGGCCCACGAAGTTGCGGTTGGAGGTGGAGACACAGCGTTCCCCCGGCGCCACGGTCTCGCCATTCGTGGCCACGCATTGGGAACATCCCGGCTCCCGCCATTCAAATCCGGCGGCAAGGAATATCTCGTGCAGCCCCTCGGCCTCGGCCTCCGTCTTCACTTGCACCGATCCGGGCACCACCCAGGCGGTGACGCCATCGGCGACTTGGCGGCCCTGGGCCACGGCCGCGGCCCGGCGCAGATCGGACAGGCGGCTGTTGGTGCAGGAACCGATGAAGACTCGGTCCACCTTGGTGCCGGCGATGGTATCGCCGGGGCTCAGGCCCATGTATTCCAGGGCGGTCTCGGCGTTGTCTTGCAATTCCGCCTCCGCGAAGCTGTCTGGCGCCGGAATGGTGGCATTGACCGCCACGGTCTGGCCGGGCGAGGTGCCCCAGGTGATCTGCGGCGCGATATCCGCCGCATCGAATGAAACTTCCCGGTCGAACACCGCATCGTCATCCGTGGGCAGGCCGCGCCAATAGGCAAGTGCCGTCTCCCAGGCCCCACCCTTGGGCGCCAAGGGCAGATCCTTGAGATAGGCGTATGTGGTCTCGTCGGGGGCGATCATGCCCATGCGGGCACCGAATTCAATGGACAGATTGCAGATCGTCAGGCGCTCCTCGATACTCATGCCGCGAATGGTGGCGCCGGCGTATTCAATGGCATGGCCGGTGCCGGCGGCGACGCCGAGATGGCCGATGATGTGCAGAATGACATCCTTGGCCTCGACCCCTTCGCCCAGTTCGCCATCGATGGTAATGCGCATGGTGGCGGGCCGGCGCTGGCGGATGGTCTGGGTGGCCAGCACGTGCACCAGTTCCGAAGAGCCGATGCCCCAGGCCAGGGCCCCCACGGCGCCGTGGGTCGAGGTATGGCTGTCGCCGCAGACCAGCAGGCTGCCGGGCAGGGTGAAGCCGGTTTCCGGGCCGATCACGTGGACGATGCCCTGGTTGGGATGATCGATGCCATAATGGGGAATACCCGCCGCCGCCGACATCTCCCGCAGGGCGTTGCCCAGACGCTCGCCATTGGGGCTGGAGGCCAGGGTGCGGCCGGGTAGGGAGGAAACGCTGTGATCAGGGGTCGAGAGGCAAAGTTCGGGGTTGCGCACGGATAGGCCGCGTTCTTTCAGGTCGGTCAGGGCCCGGCTGCCGCTCAAGTCATGGATCAACAGGCGGTCCACATGCAGCAGGTCCAGGTTTTCGCCCAGGGAGCGGACGACGTGGCTGTCCCACAATTTTTCAAACAGGGTCTTTGCTTGCGTCATGGTTATGTTCCTTGATCCAGGCCGTTACCGCCCTGTTGAAGACATCCGCCGCCTCGATATTCACCGCATGGCCGGCGTCGGCCTCGACCACCTTCAGGTTCGGAATGTTGGCGACGGCAAACTCGTAATTCGGCTTGAAACGCTTTTCCGCCGCGCCACAGACGAGCAACGTCGGCACGGCTGTATTCGCGGCCTCTTCCCGAACCGATAAAAAGGGCGACGAATAGCGGAAGGTTTGCGCCAGTCCTTTAGGTTGCAGCAATTCGGCGTCCCTGACCAGGGCATCGCGGACCGCGATTGGCAGGCGGCGGGCGCGGCCGGGAAATATGGGCAGCTTCTTGATGCCTTCCATGCCGCCCTGTTCCATCAATTTGGCCCGCTGTTCCGCCGTGCCGCGGTAGGTTTTCAGGTAGTCTTCGCCGGCCAGGGCGGAAGATGAATTGGTGAACACCTGGGCGATAATGCGTTCGGGATGACGCAGGGCGTAGCGCAAGGTCAGGGAGGCGCCGAATGACTGGCCGCACAGGAACCAGGTCTCCACGCCCAGTTTTTCCCGGATCGCCTCGAACATGGCCACATAATATTCCGGATCATAGGGCGCCGCGCCTTCGGGCGCGGCGGAGCGGCCATGGGCCAGCAACTCCACCAATACCGGGCGGGCCACTTTTTGGATCGCCTCGATATTCAGATCCCACTGCGCCTTCGATGACAGCATGCCGTGCAGCATCATGATGTGAGGGCCGTCGCCATCCAGTTCCTCGTAATGGAGGTGGATTTCCGTCATGAGCGTTTCACCAACAACGCATCGACCACGCTGAGCCCCTTTTCATGTACCAGCATGGGATTAAGGTCCAGTTCGCCAATCACTTCGCCATGATCGGCCGCGAACCGGGATAATTTCACCACCAGATCCAACAGCGCATCGATATCCGCCGCCGCCGCGCCCCGCACCCCGTTCAACAATGCTCGGCCCCGCAGCCGATCCAGCAATTGCGCCGCGCCGTCCCTGTCCAGGGGCACGGGGGACAGCGCCACGTCCGGGTCCACTTCCACATGAATGCCGCCAAAACCCAGCATCAGCATGGGACCGAAGGTTGCATCGTGATTGATGCCCAGGATCATCTCATGGCCCCTTGGCGCCATGGCCTGCACCAGCACGCCGTGGGTCTGATCGGTGGCCGCCGCCATGACCCGGTCATAGCCGGCCCGGACCGCCGCCTCGCCATCGAGATCGAGGGCCAGGCCGCCGGCCTCGGTCTTGTGCGGGATGTCGGGTGATTGAATTTTCAGCACCACTGGTCCCTCATATGCCGCGGCCAGAGCGGCCGCCTCGGCGGCGGTTTTCGCCAGGCCCTCGACACCTACGGCGATGCCGTAATCGGCCAGCAATGGTTTGACCTCGTATTCGCAAAGTACGGGTCCGGCAGCCGCCAATTTCGCCGCGGCGGCGTCCTTGTCGACGTCGATTATTATATTGGGCGCCTTGAGAAAACGTTCCCGGTGCTGGCGGTATTTCACCAACTCCGCCGTGGCGCGGGCGCAATTGCGCATGTTGCCGTACAGCGGCATGCCGGCTTGGCTGAGAATTTCCGCGGCCTCCGGGTGGGGCTGGGTGTAGGAACAGAACAGGATGGGTTTGTCGATGTCCTGGGTCAGTTGTTTCAAATCCTCCCGCTCCCGCCGCAAGGTCGCCGGGTTACGGCACGAGGCCAAGACGATGATGGCGTCCAGGACGTCCGATTGCGCCGCCATGCGCGCCAGGCCGCCGTAGCCGGTGCGCCGCACCGCCTGGGCCGTGGCGTCGATGGGGTTTTGCGAGGTGCCGTAAGCGGGCAGGTAGGCATCGATGGTGGCGCGGGTTTCGCCATCCAGTTCGGGGATTTCCAGGCCGGCGGCGACGCATTGATCGGCCAGCCAGCCGCCGCCGCCGCCCGAGGCGGTGCAGATGCCGACCCGGTTGCCCTTGGGCAGGTTGCGGCCGTGAAAGGAAAAGGCGGCGGCGATATCGACCAGCTCTTCCGTATCCCGACCCTCGATCATGCCATAGCGCTGAAAGATGCCCTGATAGGCCCGATGGGAACCCGCCAGCGATGCGGTATGCGATGCCGCCGCCCGGACGCCGGCATCGGAGGCGCCGATCTTGGTCAATATTATGGGTTTGCCGGCGCGGAGGGCCTTTTCGCCGACCTGGGCCAAGCGGTCGCCATTCTTCACATCCTCCATGAACAGAATAAATGCGTCCGTCTTGCCCTCGTCCAGCAAATAGTCGACCACGTCCAGGGTTTCGATACAGGCCTCGTTGCCGGTGGTGATGATGTAATTGAAGGGCAGCTCCTTGGGCCGGCCATGATCGTAGAAGGCAAAGCCCATGCCCCCCGATTGCGCGATGGCGGTGATATGTCCATCCTTGCGCCAGGGCGGCAGCAGGGGCAGTTCCGTCTTGTCCACCGCCGGGCTGAAGGTGGGGCACAGGGCCGTGGTGCAATTGGCGAAACCTTCCGAATTGGGGCCCATGACCGCCATGTCATAACGTTCGGCGATGGCGCGGATTTCGGCCTGCACCGCCGCGCCCTCGCCGCCGCCTTCCTCGGCAAAGCCCGAGGTGAGGATCTGCGCCGCCCGCACGCCCAGTTCGCCGCAGCGGGCCAGGGTATCGGGGATGAATTCCGCCGGAATGATCAGAATGGCC
>JAYGEB010000186.1:0-1723 GCA_046582595.1 Alphaproteobacteria bacterium
GCATCGAGCGCATGTTCGGACGCCTCAAGGATTACCGGCGCATCGCCATGCGATACGACAAAAACGCCGACAACTTCATGGCCGGCCTATGCCTCGCGGCACTCATCTGTTATTGGATTTGAATGAGTCTGGACCCTAGGCAACCCCAAGGAAACGATGCGGTGGGATTCCGCCAAATATTCCTTTAATTCCTTATCGGACAACCCCGGTTCGGCGTAGTGCTGTATCCACTTCATGCCGCGGGAGGCCAAATAAGGCGCCGGGCGCAATCCCGGTTTGTCGCCCAACAATTCAAAGGCGATCCCGGAGACCTTGAAGGTAACGCCGGGATATTTGCCGTTGCCCCAGCCGCCGATGGCAAACACCTTGCCACCGACTTTCCAAACATGAGACCCGCCCCACTGAACGACATAGGTCGTAACCGGAAGGGATTCGCAGTATTTGTTAAACGCCTTGTAGTTCATCCAACCCAGCCGTAGACGACGGCGAGCAGGAAGCCGCCCAGCGCGATCCGGTAAACCACGAAGGGGGTGAAGCTGGAACGCCGGAGCCAGGCCATCAGCATCGCCATGACGGCAAGCGCCGTGGCGAAAGCGAGGCCCGCCCCCAGCAATGCATCCGCGCTCAGCCGGGCGTCGCCGGATTGATACAGTTCCCACCCCTTGAGGCTGCCGGCGCCGATGATGACGGGGATCGACAGCAGCATGGAGAAACGCGCACATTCGCGGCGCTCCATCCCCAGCAGCCGGCCCGCCGTCATGGTGATGCCGGAACGGCTGGTGCCCGGAATCAGCGCCAGCGCCTGCGCCAGGCCGATAATCAGGACATCGCCGAAGCCGAGGTGCTCGATGCGGCGCACGGTCATGCTCATCTTGTCGGCGATATACAGCAAAACACCAAAGCCCAGCGTCGCCCAGGCGATGAGCTCAAGCCCGCGCAGCCCGGTCGGGTAATAGCGGCTGACAAGGACGCCAGCGGCAAGGGCCGGCAGCGTGCCCAGGATCAGGAACTCGGCCAGTTTGGCGCCCGGATCGCGCCGGCCCTGGGTCAGCCGGCCCAGACCCGCCGTCATCGCCGCCAGATCGCGCCAGAAATACAGCATCACCGCGCCCAAGGTGCCGACATGGACGGCGACATCCATCATCAGGCCCTGATCGGGCCAGCCGGTGAAGGCCGACACCAGCCGCAATTGCGCCTGCGAACTGATGGGCAGGAACTCGGTAATGCCCTGAACAAGGGCCAAAGCCGCAATATGTAGAATGGGCAAGATTAAACCCCCGGAATATAGCGCTTTATAGCAATTCCGGGCCCCCGCCCCAAGCCCCTATGGCCCCGTTGCGGTCAAGAAGTGGTCAAAACGGGCCGGGCGCGGTATGATGACCCGTGGAACGAGGGAAAATCCCCGCAATTTACGCTGGAATAAACGGCCCGCCACGGCTAAAAAGTGGGCCGTTTAACGAAAACAACGAGAGGGAAGATGAGCCAACAGGATTGGCCCATGCCGGTCGGATTGCCCCAAGCGCAGGGCCTGTACGACCCCAGGAACGAGCATGATAGCTGCGGTATTGGCTTTATCGCCAACATAAAAAACCGCAAAAGCCATGAAATCGTCCGCCAGGGCATTCAGATTCTGATCAACCTGGACCACCGGGGCGCGGTCGGCGCCGACCCGCTGGCCGGCGACGGCGCCGGCATCCTGTTGCAGTTGCCCGACAGTTTTTTC
>JAYGEB010000198.1:0-1801 GCA_046582595.1 Alphaproteobacteria bacterium
ATTGCTCGCGGTCTTCCTGGACCCCCTCGTCCGGCTCGTAGGCCTCGATTTCCGTCAAATCCATGGCGCCGGAGCGGGCCAGCAACCGTTCCACCGTATCCTGCCGCTCGCGCATGACCGCTACTTCACCGGCCAACGCCATCACGATCGACACCAAACTGTCAACTTGCGGATTGTCGGTGAATTGGGGCCGCTTGCCCTTGGCTTTCGCGCTCATCCGCCAATTTCCGTTTTCACCGCGCCGATACATTGCCAGTTTTTGCGGCCGCCGGCATCACGATTATCGGAAAACACATGTGCCGCAAGACCGGTTCGGGAGATGTGGGCGGACACCACGCTGTCGGCGGTAAACCCGGCGTCGGTCATGAGGGTCTTTGCATCCATTTCCCGGTACGCCGTCCAAAAGGGTTCGTTGTTGTGCTGGGTATCCCAATCCAGCATGAACGCCTCGAACGGATCCATGCCCTGATAAAGCGACAGATCCACATGCAATGTCACGCCATTCGGCTTTAGCAGGCGGTGACATTCCGCCAGAATATTGCGGACCGCCTTGGTCGAGGTTTCGTGCAGCAGGATGTGCGAAACGATCAAATCGAAGCTGGTATCCTCGTAGGGCAGGCGTTCGGCGTTGGCCTGGCGAAAATGCACCGGAACGCCCATGGCTTCCGAGCGGGCATGGCCATAGCGCAGCACGGGCGCCGCGACATCGACGGCATGTACCTCCGCCCTCGGATAGGCCTCGGCCCACGGCAGGGTCGAGTGTCCGACGGTACAGCCAAGATCGAGAATGCGGGCGGGAGAGCGGTCAGGAAAAAGCTGCTGAAAAACATCGATCATGGTTCTGCCCATGGCGCCGTTGTCGGCGCCAAAGCCACCCATGGCATAGATATAGACACCACGGTCGTAGAGGGCGCCGGCGCTGACGTCATCCGCCATGCGCTCGGCGGCGTAGCCACCGGACATGCAGTGGATATCAATGGCGGAGGTATAAGACGGCTGCTCAATGTTGCCATCAAGGGTCAGGGAGCCGATTGCGTTCTCCGGCGGTTGGGCGCGCTTGGCCAGCTCGGGAAGCTGCCGCTCGACGCTTTCCAGTACTGAATTCCAGGCTATCTCCTGGCTGGTGCGCTGAAGAGCGCCCCAGAGCTGATAAAATGGTTCCTTGCGCATGCCGCCCGCCACCTCGCGCCGGTCTTTCGGCGGCCGGCCTTGCTGGCGTTCAAATTCCGGCCGGACCCGGCGTTCATAGAGATCCCGGTTGCCCTGAACAACCTTGGCGGCCAGATGCAGTTTCAGACTTTGCGCAAAGGCCTGGCGGGCGCGCTCATCGTGGTTCTGGTATGGCAGGGCGTCGTGCATGAATTGGATTTGCATGGATTAATCTCCCTATCGCTTGGAAGTTTAGACTGCGCATCCTTTTGCCGACAACCGCTTTTCTCGATCACATCGACGGCGGGTCGGCCTCTATCGCTTCGCGCGCCAGGCTGTTGTCGACGCACGCCTCGAAGGGCGCGCCGGTTTTAAACAGCCCACCGGACAGGCCGCTAGCTTTTAAGCGGTCGAAGCCATCCCTGGGCAGAATTGGGTTCATGCCCCATAAGCCGAGCGCCTTGTAGCGCGTTATGCAGGCGGCCAGGGTTTTCCGTGGCAGGTCAGGGAAGAATTCCGCGACCGCGTTGGCGATGGCCGGGGCGTCCGAGCGGTGCAGCCATTTTTGGGTGCGGTACAAGGCCCGTGTCATCCGCCCCATTTTGTCACGCTTGGTTTGCAGCGTGCCTTTCAAGGTGCTCAAGGTCGTGTA
>JAYGEB010000287.1:0-6080 GCA_046582595.1 Alphaproteobacteria bacterium
GGAAGAATTTTGCGTCTGCCCCACCATCACTCCCGCCTCTCATCCAGTTGCCGTGACAATATGGCCGAAAACTCACCCACGAAACCTTCCAGCCGGACCGTGTAACGGCCCAGGTCGGTGGAAAATTTGTTGTAGGCCACCACCGCCGGGATCGCCGCGATCAAGCCCAGCGCCGTGGCGAACAGGGCTTCGGCGATGCCGGGGGCGACCACCGCCAAATTGGTGTTCTTGGACAAGGCTATGGCCTGAAACGAATTCATGATGCCCCAGACCGTGCCGAACAGACCGACGAACGGCGCCGTGGACCCCACCGTGGCCAGAAAGCCCATATAGCGTTCCAGCCGTTCAAGCTCGCGGCTCAGGGTGATATGCATGACTTGCAAGATGCGCTCCTTGATCCCGGCGCGAAGCGAATCCTCGCCGGCGAGGCCCTTCGATGTTGAACGCCGCCATTCCCGCATGGCGGAGACGAACAGCAGTTCCATGGGGTGTTCGGGCCGGGTTCCGATCTGGTCAAACAGGTCTTCCAGACTGCCCCCCGACCAGAACGATTCTTCGAAACTGTCGGCCTGGGCACGCAGGCGGCGCAGGCGGATGCCTTTCTCGAAGATGATCGCCCAGCACCAGAACGAGGCCAGGACCAACACCACCATGACCGCCTTGACCACCACGTCGGCCTTCAGAAACAGCGCCAATAGCGTAAAATCGGCGCTGGCGACGGAGCCGGCCAGGGTGACCGCATCGACGGCTTGGTTTTCCATTCAGCTTTTTCCTAAACTCGGGCTCATCAAGCCGGTGAGGGCGGCGCGCACGTTGGCCGGCAGCCGCCTTGGTCTGCCGTTATCGCCGATGCAGGCCAGGCGCACCTTGGCGCGCACCAGCGCCTCGCCGCCACGATGGATATCCTGTTCCATCTCCATGCTGGCGCCGCCGATCTTCTTTATGCGCGTCCGCACTTCGATCTCGTCGTCCAGACGGGCCGGTTGCAGATAATCGATTTCGCACCGGCGCACTGGGAACATCACCCCGTCGCGTTGCAGCAGGGCGGCTTGGTCGATGCCGGCGCCACGCACCAGATCACTGCGGCCACGTTCCAGGAACCGTAGATAGTTGGCGTAATAAACCATGCCGGCGGCATCGGTATCTTCCCAATAGACCCGGAGCGGCAAACAATGGAGCTCAGACATCCCGGTCCTCCGTCCCGCCGCCTTCCAAGGGCAGAAGTTCGATCTGCGCCTGGTCCCGTTCAGTTATTTCCGGCGCCTCCAGCCCCAGATGGGCATAGCCGTTGCGGGTCAGAACCCGGCCCCGCGGCGTGCGTTGCAAGAACGCCTGCTGGATAAGATAGGGTTCGATAATGTCCTCGATGGCGTCCCGCTCTTCGGACAACGAGGCGGCCATGGTTTCCACGCCCACGGGCCCGCCGTCGAAGTCGAGGGCGATGCAGTTGAGGTAACGGCGGTCCATGGCGTCCAGGCCGCGTTGGTCCACTTCCAGGCGGTTCAGGGAGGCATCCGCCTCGACCGCGTCGATCTGGTCGGCCCCGGCGACGGTGGCGAAGTCCCGCACCCGGCGCAGCAGCCGCACCGCCACCCGTGGCGTGCCGCGGGAACGCTTGGCGATTTCCAGGGCGCCGTCGCCGGTCAAATTCAGTTTCAGCAATCCGGCGGCGCGGGTGACGATCTGTTCCAGCTCCGCCACCTCGTAAAAGCGCAGGCGGATGGGAATGCCGAAACGCTCACGCAGCGGCGTGGTGATCAGGCCGGAACGGGTGGTCGCGCCGATCAGGGTAAAGGGCGGCAGGTCGATGCGCACGGTGCGCGCCGCCGGCCCCTCGCCGATCACCAGATCCAGTTGGAAGTCTTCCATGGCCGGGTACAGGACTTCTTCGACAATGGGGCTGAGGCGGTGAATTTCGTCGATGAATAAAACGTCGCGGGCTTCCAAGTGCGTCAGGATCGCGGCCAGATCGCCGGCCTTGGCGATCACCGGGCCGGAGGTGGCGCGGAAAGAAACGCCCAATTCCCGCGCCACGATCTGCGCCAGGGTGGTCTTGCCCAGGCCGGGCGGGCCATGGAACAGCACATGGTCGAGCGCCTCGCCGCGCCGCCGCGCCGCCTCGATATAGATGCGCAGATTTTCCTTTTCCGCCCGCTGCCCGACGAACTCCGCCAGACCCTCCGGGCGCAAGCCCACGCTGGCGCCGTCTTCCCCGGCTTCCTGGCCGGCGATCAGGCGTTCCGGGATGCCGCCGCTCATGCCATCGCTCATGACGCCAAATGCCTCAGGCTATCGCGGATCAGGGTTTGCAATTCCGCCCCCTCGCCAAGGGCCCCGGCGGCGGTCTGTACCGCGCGTTGCGCCTCGACCGGGCGATAGCCCAAATTGACCAGGGCGGAGATGGCGTCAACCGCCGGTCCTTGCGCCGGCGGCACGGCATTCACGCCCGCCGCGCCGGGTCCCAGGGCCATGTTGCCCACCTTGTCCTTCAATTCAGAGACGATGCGGCCGCCAAGTTTGGGCCCCACGCCAGGGGCCCGCGTCGGCATTGATTTATCCTGGGCCAGGACCGCCTGGGTCAACTCGCCCGGCGCCAGAGTCGAAAGGATGGCCAAGGCGACCTTGGCGCCGACCCCCTGCACGCTCAGCAACAACTTGAACCAATCCCGCTCCGCCGCCTCGGCAAAGCCGTAAAGGTGGATATGATCCTCGCGCACATGGGTTTCGATCAGTAATGTCACCGCGCTGCCCGTATCGCCCAGATTAGCCAGGGTACGGCCTGAACAAAACACCAGATAGCCCACGCCGCCGACATCGATGATGCATTCGTTGCCGCCGCCAACGCCGCTACCGGCATCCAGGCGCCCGGAAAGCTTCGCGATCATGCCCGCGCCCTCCGCTTCGGTTGGCCGCGTTCCGCTTGCGCGATAATTTGCTTGTTGCGCCGCAAATGGGCATGGCAGATCGCCACGGCCAGGGCGTCGGCGGCATCATCCTTCACGGCCCCGGCGCCGGGCAACAGGGTGTTGACCATCATCGCCACCTGGGCCTTTTGGGCGTGCCCCGCGCCGACCACGGATTTCTTGATCAAGTTCGGCGTGTACTCGGATACCGGAATGCCCGCCATGGCCGGGGCCAAAAGCAGCACGCCTCGGGCCTGGCCCAATTTCAATGTCGAAGTGGGGTTCTTGTTGACGAAGGTTTCCTCGACCGCCGCTTCCGCCGGCTGCCACTGGCGCAAAACATCTTCCAGCGCCTGGTAGAGCTGGCGGAGCCGCTCCGCCAGGGGCCGCCCGGCATCGGAGATGATGACCCCATGGCAAATATGGCGCAACCGGCTGCCCTCAACTTCCAGGATACCCCAACCGGTGCGTTGCAGACCGGGATCAATACCTATCAGCCGCATATCCGCGCTTCCTAGCCGTTCAGCTTTTGCATGACGTCGTCGGAGACTTCGAAATTGGCCGAGACCTGTTGCACGTCATCGCTGTCGTCCAGGGCCTCCAGCAGCTTGAACAAGGTCGAGGCGGCGCCCTCGTCCAGGGCAATGGTATTTTGCGGCCGCCAGGTCAGCCGGGCCGATTTCGGATCGCCGAAGCGTTCTTCCAGGGCCTTGGCTACGTCGTGCAACTCGCCCGGTTCGCAGATGATGTCGTGGCCGCCCTCGTGACTGTCGACGTCGTCCGCGCCGGCTTCCACCGCCGCCTCGAACACCGCGTCCGCATCCGCCACCTCCGCCCCATATTCAATCGTCCCGACCCGGTCGAATTGATAGGCGACACTGCCCGTCTCCCCCAAATTGCCGCCATATTTGCTGAACGCGGCGCGCACTTCCGAGGCCGTGCGGTTGCGGTTGTCGGTCAGGGCCTCGACAATCAGGCAGACGCCGCCCGGCCCGTAACCTTCATAACGGATGTCCTCGAAATTGTCTCCCTCGCCCGTCGCCGTGGCGCGTTTGACGGCGCGGGCCACGTTGTCCTTGGGCATATTGGCGGCGCGGGCGGCCTGGATGGCGGAGCGCAGGCGCGGGTTCACGTCCGGGTCCGGCAGGCCGGCGCGCGCGGCGACGGTAATCTCGCGGATCAGCTTGGTGAAAACCTTCGACCGCTTGGCGTCCTGGGCGCCCTTGCGGTACATGATATTCTTGAATTGTGAATGGCCTGCCATGGTTTCCGTATTGGTCCTCGAATTACCGGCTTCACGCCCGATTTCGCGACCGATTTTACGCCGGCCCCGTAAGCGCCACGCGATCCGCTACATGGCGCAAGATTCGTTTGAAATTTTACCAGATATTGTGGTCAAGCGCAGCACATACCCATAAAGGGCCAATATGGCAACAATGGGGCGGCCTACCGGCCACCGGCCTTGGCAAGAGCATCAGATCCAATCGCCTTCAAGCTTGACGACCTTGAACTGGTAATCGTCCAATTCCGCTATCACTTTCGGCGTCCAGGTTTCGTCGAACAGCGACAGTTTCTGTTTCAAATCGATGGCTTCATGGTTCATCGAGCCGATGCTCTCCCTATAACGGCGTGGGCGGATCGTATTTTCCAGCCCGCGGTAAGGCATTTTTAACAGAGTGGGCGCAGCATGATGAAACGGTTTATCGAGGCCGGGGAAAAGGAGCTTTCATCGTGTCGACACCTGAAACATTGGACCGTCTGAACCTGCCCCTCGGCGGTACCCGGCAGGAACGGGCCGCGGCCACCACACAGGCCGGGATCTTCGCCCTTGATATCGCCTTGTCCATCATCGAGGCGCCGACCGACGACGCCATCGCCGCCAGGCGGTTGCATTTTGTCGCCGAGCGTTGCGACGATCTGACCGAACAACTGGCCGCGAACGCCGGTTAGGAGTCCGCTCCGTCCGGCAGCGGCCAAGCCGGGGCCAGGCGGCCGCCCAGGCGGAGGGGCGCGAGATAGGTCGCCAATCCCGTATTGTCATCGGTTTCCAGATAGACGCCGCATACCGTCGCCTCGCCATCGGCCGGCGCGAACCGGCCGCCGGGCATTTTGCGGGTGAAACGGCGGATGGGCTCCGCCTTGTCCATGCCGATCACTGAATTGTAGTCGCCGCACATTCCAACATCGCTCATATAGGCCGTGCCGCCCGGCAGGATCTGGCCGTCCGCCGTGGGAACATGTGTGTGGGTGCCGAAGACGCAACTGACCTTGCCGTCCAGGTAATGGCCGATGGCGGTTTTCTCCGAGGTCGCCTCGGCATGCATATCGACGAAGATGGCATTGACGCTGCCGCCCAGGGTTTGGCTTTTCAGGGCGCCCAGGGCGGCGGCGAAGGGATCGTCCAGGGGATCCATGAAAACGCGTCCCAGTACCTGAACGATATAGATCCGCCGCCCGCCCGGTACTTCATAGACGCCGGCGCCGCGCCCCGGTGTCCCTTCGGGCAGGTTCAGCGGCCGCACCAGGCGCTTCTCGCCGTCAATATGGGGAATGATCTCGCGCGCGTCCCAGGAATGGTTGCCCAGCACGATGACATCCGTTCCCGCGGCATAAAGCTGATCGCAAATCTTGGGCGTGATGCCAAAGCCGTTGGCCGCGTTTTCGCCGTTCACGATGACGAAATCGAGCTTCAACTCCCGGCGCAACCGGGGCAGATGTTCGATCGCCGCCGTGCGCCCCGAACGGCCCACCAAATCGCCAAGATAAAGCAGTTTCACTCAATGACCTCTTTACCTACCGTCGCTATGAACGTTGGAACTTCTGCACGCCGCGCTCATGGACCAGCCAATCCAGCGGCTCGTCACTGTCGTCGCATGGCAATTCCGCCATCACCTGCGCCGAGAAACCCAATCCAACCGCCAGCAAATCCGGCGCCGATTGGCGCAAGGCCCGCAATGTATGGTCATAATATCCGCCACCATAACCCAATCGGAAGCCTTGCGCATTGTAGGCCACGAGCGGCGTGACGACGAGATCGGGTTGCACATCGCCCGCCTCCGCAAGCGGCTCCATGATGCCGAACGAAGTCTCCGCCATGGCATCGCCCGGTTTCCAATTGCGGAAAATCAACGGTTGCTTGGGTCCGGCCACCACGGGCATGGCGATGGCGTGGCCGGT
>JAYGEB010000404.1:0-1623 GCA_046582595.1 Alphaproteobacteria bacterium
CATCGCCCAGAACCTCGTCCAGGACGTGATCCCACAAAACTTCGATTTTCTCGTGGCGCAACAGGCGGTCCTGCAGGATTTTCTCCGCCCGCAAGCTGTCCCGGCGATGGATCAAAGTGACCTTGAAGGCGAAATTGGTCAGAAACAGCGCCTCCTCCACCGCCGTATTGCCACCGCCAATGACACAGACCGCCCGGTCGCGGTAGAAAAAGCCATCGCAGGTGGCGCAAGCCGAAACGCCAAAACCCTGAAAGCGCTGTTCGCTCTCCAGGCCCAACCAGCGGGCCTGGGCGCCGGTGGCGATCACCAGGGCATCGGCGGTATAGCTATCGCCGCTATCGCCCGTGCAACGCAACGGGCGCGAGTTCAGGTCCAGATCGACGATGATGTCTTGAATAATCTCGGTGCCCACCGATTTGGCCTGTTCCTCGAACTGTTGCATCAGCCACGGGCCTTGGATCACCTCGGCGAAACCGGGGTAGTTCTCGACATCCGTGGTGATGGTCATCTGCCCGCCCGGCTGCAAGCCATGGATCATCATCGGCTTTAACCCGGCGCGGGCGGCATAGATGGCGGCGGTGCAGCCCGCCGGCCCCGAACCCAGAATGATGATGCGGCTATGATGGCTCCGTGGCATGGCGCGCTCCTCGAACTAGCAACCAGAACTGACAAAATAAGGGGCGGTTCCCCCTAATGCTATGTATAGCGCCTCATGAATGGCTTCAAGTCAGCCCGCGACAATACCTTTGGACGCGAGCAATTCGTGTATGCGTTCGGCCACCATCGCGGCATCGTTCGCCGGTTCGTAGCGCCATTGTTCCAGCACGCCCTGAAAGGGCCGGGTATAGCCGGCGGCCCGCATGGCGTCGTGAAATTCATTAAATTTCCGGTTCCCGCCCGGCAGATGCACGACTTGCACGGGCTTGCCGGTGGCGCAGGCCTCGCTGACCATGTTCACCGAATCACAGGTGACGATGATCTGGTCGGCCAGGCCCAGATAGCCGAAGTAGGGATTGTCCCCCTGAAAGTCCCAAACCACGGCCGGCAACCCTTCCAGGGCCCGGCGCAAAGTTTTGATATTGTCATCCCCGGTCCGCCGCGACGGGGTCACGGCCAGTCCGACGCCGTGGTCCTGGCAAAGCGCGCGCAGTTGGTTGGCAAGGCTGGTGATGATTTCCGGGGTCAGGCGATAGCAGGAATTGCTGCCGCCGATCAGCACCGCCACCAAGGGCCGGGGCAAATGGGCCAGGGAGGGGGCAAAGATTTCCGCCGCCGCCACCAAACGTTCGGCGGTAATACGGTGCAGCGAGGCCGCGGTCTCGATTACATTGGGGCCCTGCAAATGATCGTGGCGGGGCGGGGCGACCAGATCAAAGGCGCTGATCCTGGTTTGTGGATTTTGGATATGGACGATGGTGGTCGCCCCGGCGCTTTCGCGCTTGACCAACAAAGCATAGGGCACGGCGCGGCGGCCGCAGGAAATCAACAAATCCGGCCAGGGGGCCGCGATCTCTTTTTGGCCACCGCCGCCAAGGGCGGCCAACGGCCACGGCCACCAACCCGGCGGCAACCATGTCCAGGGCGGCCGCGGCTGGACCCGCTTGATCACATAGGGCAGACCCA
>JAYGEB010000417.1:0-9976 GCA_046582595.1 Alphaproteobacteria bacterium
GGTGATGGTCAGGCCGCCGTCGCCATCAAGATCTTCGATCGCCATTGTTTTCGCCCCCGTGGGAAGGGACGAGTTTAGCCGATAATCAAGCGGCGCATATAGCGGTTTGCCAAGGCCAGCTTCCCGCCGCAGATGAATGACCTTCAAATCCCCGCCGAACATCTCATGCAGAAGCGGCAGGATAAAGTTGAAACCGCCGCCCGCGATAATATCCGCGTCCCAGGCGCGGCAAATATTCCGCATCCATTCGTCATCGCCCTGGAGATACTTCGCCACCCCGGCGAAGGTGCGGAAGGAGGCGACTTCATGCATCACCCTTGCCTTTGCCCCGTTGGCGGCGTGCAGATTGGCGATCAGATTTGCCACAGACCGGGTGCCGTCGCGGCCGGCGCCCAGCACCAATATCCGCGGCCGCGTCGTCTCCGTCACCGTCTCGGCCATTTTCCCGGCCAGTTCCTCGAAGCGTGGACTTTGTTTCACAAGGGCATGGAAATGGCTCCGCCAATCGTCAAAAGTCTGAAACAAATTGCAGGTATGGCAATCGGGCATCCAGCGTTCCCGCCGCAGTTTCCGGTAGGCCTTGCCGTTCCAGATCTTGTTGAAATCGCCCGACAGGGCATTGCCCATGTTGACGGCGCCCATATTGCAGCACGGCGTGGTTTGTCCCGGCGTAAAGACGATGGCCTCGGTCGAGGGCCAGTTGCAGTCCTTGTTCGGATCGAATTTTTGTTCCGGTTCGGCGCCAAACTTGCGGCCGGTCACCGTCAGGCCCAGCTCCAGGCCCAAATCAATGGCGTCTTGCAGCAGGGCGTTGTAGCGCTCCTTTTGAAAATAAATGCCGTAATCAATATGTTCGATCCGGTTGACCATGAAGTGATTGAACTCAACCTTGCCAGCATCGACCGATTTGCCCAGGCGCACGAAATCGGACATTTCCGTTAGATTGTCCCGATGCACGACGTAGTGCAGGCCGACCTCCGCCTCGGCCAGGGCGTCTTCCATTTTGTAGAAATCTTCCAGGGCCATATTGCGGCCAATGCTGCCCGAGGCGCCCTCAAACTCCTCGCGCGTGCAGATGAAGCACTTCAGATTGCAGCGATCCGTTAGCGCTACCGCTAATTTTACCAGGTGCGGCGCCTTGATCATGATATTTCAGCCCATCGAACTTACAATGGCCCCCATGCGACCATACGCCTAGGCTAAGGACATAAGTTGAATCAAAGGTAAATTCGGCGCCGGCCTCAGGACAATCGGGCGCCCGGCAAAATCGCCGTCCCACGCAAAAATTCGGCGGCCGGCATCACGCCCTTGCCCGGCCGTTGCAGCATTAGAAGGCGCAGGGACCCGGCGCCACAGGCCACCAAAAGGCCGTCGTCCACCACAATGCCCGGTATTTCTTCGCCGCTAGCCGGCGCAACTTCGGCCAATAAAATCTTGATGCGCTCACCCCGCCATTCACACCAGGCGCCGGGAAAAGGGGCCAGGCCGCGGATGTGGCAATCCAATTCCGCCGCCCCCCGGCGCCAATCTATGCGCGCCTCGGCCTTGGTAATTTTCTTGGCATGGGTAACACCCGTCTCCGGCTGGGGCCGGGCCACGAGCTGGCCGCCCGAAACCCCGCGCAAGGCCTCCAGCATCAGCGGCGCGCCAATTTCCGCCAATCGGTCGTGCAACTCGCCGGCGGTATCTTGTGGCCCAATGGCCTGTTCCGCGCGCAGCAATTCCGCTCCGGTGTCCAGGCCCTCGTCGATGACCATGACCGAGACCCCGGTCACCCGGTCACCCGCCATCACCGCCCGCTGGATCGGCGCCGCGCCCCGCCAGCGCGGCAAAAGCGAGGCATGCAGATTGAGACAGCCCAGGCGCGGCGCCCGCAGAATGGCGGGCGGCAGGATCAGGCCATAGGCCACGACCACGGCCGCATCCGCCCCCAGGGCGGCGAATTCGGCCTGGACCTCGGCGGATTTCAGATCGGCGGGCGCATGGACCGGAATTTCATGGGCCAGGGCGGCGGCGTGAACGGCGGTGCGGCGGATGTTTCCGCCCCGCCCGGCCCGGCGCGGCGGCTGGGTATAGACCGCGATCACATCCATGCCCGCCGCCGAACACAGAGCCGCCAAGGTCGGCACCGCGAATTCCGGCGTGCCCATGAAGACGACGCGCGGGCCGGCCATCAGGCGGAAACCTTTTGCCGCCTCGCCTTATCCAGCTTGCGCAGGATCATGCCCCGTTTCACGGCCGATAGATGATCGACGAACAACCGGCCCTTCAGGTGGTCCATTTCGTGCTGAATGCAGCGCGACAGCAGACCTTCGGTCCGCAGTTGTTGCGGCTTGCCGTCATAGTCCGTGTAATTCAGGGTAATCGCCTCCGGCCTCGGCAGATCGGCGAATTGATCGGGCAACGACAGGCAACCTTCGTTATAGGTTTCAATCCGTTCGGAAAATTCCACGATTTCCGGGTTGACCAGATAAAGCGGCCGGCGGTCTTCATTTTCGGGCGAAACATCCACCGTAATCAGGCATTTCGCCACGCCGATTTGTACCGCCGACAGCCCGATGCCAGGCGCCTGGTACATGGTTTCCAGCATATCGTCCAACAACCGGCGAATTTGGCCGTCGACAATTTCGACCGGCTTGGACTTCACTTTCAAGCGCCGGTCCGGTGCGGTGATTATGTGCAGGATGGCCATGCCTGGTTCGCTTCAATTTTGTTCTTTCGACCACATTTCGGCTCCTAGGTAGTATGCCCCGGGAACCCGGTCAAGTTTGCACCGAATGCCGGGCAATGTTCTGCAAATAACCGGCATGATCAATACGGATTAAGATATTGATTTTATTATATTTTTTAAGAGAAATTTCGACAGAGCCGGTTACAGGACAGGGTCATTCGGGCCGCAATTCCGGTCGGCGCGGGTCAGATTTCGTAAAATTGTCATGATTATGAGAAAAATTGTCAAAAAACACCTTTTAATATCGAATTGATATATTGTAATCTAAAATATAACTTCCCATCTTAACCATATCAGTTGGCGGCAACGGACCAAAACAAACCGAACCGGCGACAAATTTGGGAAAACGCGCAAAGCGCGGCAAGAGGAAGCAATGTTGAAAATCAGACGCCCCGAACCGAAAGCAGCCCTGACCTGGATGGCCGTATGGTTCATAGCCCTCATCGGCCTGGCCCTGGTACCCATGGGTGAAACCAATTCAGAGATGGCCGGCACCCCCGGTGAAATACACTACGATTCCGGGGCCACCACCGTAAACCCTAGCACCAACACCTTGGTCCGTCAGAGCCGAGGTTAGGATAGGGTCGGGACCGCCCAACGCGGCTACACCGGGCGTCGCTGGAGCCCAGCGATTCAACGTCGCTCGAAAACGGCCCAATTGCGCCCCGCGCCAACGGAGGCTAACGTGGCGCTCCGCGTACCCTGGGAGGCGACCGATCATGAGCGACGACATCCGGCCATTCGAACTCGCTATTGCGGAAAGCGAGTTGGAGGATTTGCGCCGCCGGCTCAAGGCGACGCGCTGGCCCGATGCGGAGACGCCCGATGACTGGAGCCAGGGCATACCCCTGTCCTATATGCGGGAAATCTGCGAATACTGGGCCAACGATTATGACTGGCGCCCCTGCGAACGCCTGCTCAACGGCTGGGATCAGTTCCAGACCGAAATCGATGGCGTGGATATTCATTTCCTGCACGTCAAATCGCGTCACGAAAATGCCCTGCCGTTATTAATCACCCACGGCTGGCCCGGTTCGGTGCTGGAATTCCGCCATATCATTGCGCCCCTGACCGATCCGGAAGCCCATGGCGGCAAGGCCGAGGACGCTTTTCACGTCATCGCGCCAACCCTGCCCGGCTATGGTTTTTCCGGCAAGCCGACGGCGCCCGGTTGGACGATACCCCGTGTCGCCTCCGCCTGGGAGCAATTGATGGCGCGGCTGGAATACGGCCGATATATTGCCCAGGGTGGCGATTGGGGATCAGCCGTTACGCGGCAGATTGGCGTGCAGGCCGGCGTACAGGACGGCGGCGGCTGTCTGGCCATTCACCTGAACATGGTGACCGAGCGGGCGGACCGGGAGACCATGGATGATTTGACTGATTTTGAGAAAAAGGCCTTGGCCGCGGCCAAGCAATATGCGGAATGGGATTCGGGCTATTCAAAGCAGCAAAGCACCCGGCCCCAGACCCTGGGTTATGGTCTTAGCGATTCCCCGGCCGGACAGGCGGCCTGGATTCTGGAGAAATTCTGGGCCTGGACCGACTGCGACGGCCATCCTGAAAATGCCCTGAGCCGGGATGAGATGCTGGACAATATCATGCTGTATTGGCTGCCCAACACGGCCGCCTCCTCGGCGCGGCTGTATTGGGAGAGTTTCGGGCGGCGCTCCCTCGAGGATGTGAAAACGCCCGTGGGCTGTAGCCAGTTTGACAAGGAGCTTTTCTTCTCCTCCAGGCGCTGGGCGGAAAAGTCCTTCCACAACATCATCCACTGGAACGTATTGGACAAGGGCGGCCATTTCGCCGCTTTCGAACAACCCGAACTTCTCGTCAACGAACTGAGAACCTGTTTCCGGACGATTCGCTAACGCATTTTCAATATAATCTGAACCGCCCGCTCCACGGCTACGGTCATCTTGCAGCCTTGATACAGGCAACTGATAAGCAGCATCAAAGCGGACGCCGGGCGCCGAGCGCCGTGGCCAGGGTGCCGTCGTCAAGGTAGTCCAGCTCTCCACCCACGGGAACGCCGTGGGCCAGCCCGGTGATTTCGACCTGGCAACCGGCGAGTTTCTCGGCCAGGAAATGCGCCGTGGTCTGGCCGTCCACGGTGGCATTGGTGGCCAGGATGACCTCCCCCACCTCCGCCTCCCTGGCGCGCGCGATCAGGGCACCGACGTTCAGGTCTTCGGGACCGACGCCGTCCAGGGCGGACAGGGTTCCGCCCAGGACATGGTAACGGCCGCGGAAGACGGCGGCTCTTTCCAGCGCCCACAGATCCGCGACGCTTTCCACGACACAGATGAGGCCCGGGTCGCGGCGGGGATCGCGGCAAATGGCGCAGGGCTGAACGCTATCGAGATTGCCGCAGACCTCACACGGCGCGACCGTATCGGCCGCCTGGCCCATGGCCTGGGCCAGGGGCCGCAGCAGGCTTTCCTTGCGGCCGATCAGATGCAAGGCGGCCCGGCGCGCCGAACGGGGGCCCAGGCCCGGCAATTTCGCCAGCAGTTGGATCAACTGGTCAATCTGGCTTCCGGTCATCGCGGGGCGGTGTCCTGGAGCTGTCCTAGAAGGGCAGCTTCAGGCCCGGAGGCAGGTTAAGGCCGCCCGTCAGTTTACTCATTTCTTCCTGGGTATAGTCATCGACCCGGCGCTTGGCATCGTTATGCGCCGCCATGATCAGGTCTTCCATGACCTCCACCTCGCCGTCCTTCAAAGAGACGTCCATCTTCAGGCCGCGCATTTCGCCCTTGCCGTTCAAGGTGACGCTGACCAAGCCGGCGCCGGCCTGGCCGGTCATCTCCACCGCTCCCACGCGGGCCTGCATCTCCTGCATCTTGCCCTGCATTTCCTGGGCCTGTTTCATCATCTGGCTCAGATTTTTCATGATTGTTCCACTTCATCGGATGGGATTGGGGGCTCCGGCGGGGCCGCGGGGCCGCCGTCTTCGCCAAGGGGACGGACATCGGTGACCTTGGCGCCGGGAAAGGTATCCAGTACCGCCCTGACCAGGGGGTCGCCTTCGGCGCTGGCCAGAATATCCGCCTCCGTCCGGCGCTGTTGGACGGCGATTGGCGCCCGCCCTTCGGCCTGGCCATTGATCACCACGGCCCAGATCTCGCCAGTCCAGCTTTCCAGCTTGCGGCGCAGATTATTGGCCAGATCGGGCGGCGCCTTGTCCTCGGGGCGGATTTCCAGATGGCCGGGGCGGAATTCGACCAGACGGACGTTTTCCATCAAATGATGATAGAGGCGCACATCCTGGACCTGCGCCCGCGCCACGATGGCGGCGAAGCTGTCGATCGGAACACCCGGCGCCGCGGCCGGCGTTGCCGCCGGTTGTTCGGCCGCGTCCTCGACCGGCGCCTCACGGGGGGCGGATAGGGCGGCCGCGCCGCCGCCGGTCCGCGCCTTGGGGCCGGCCGCTAGCGCCGGTGTTGGCGCCACGACAACGGGCGCGGTTGGCGCGGCCTTGGCATTGGGCGCCCCATCGCCCCCGCCGCCGGTGACCTGGCGCACCGCGTCAAGGGGGGTAGGCAGGTCCGTGCTGTAGGCCAGACGGATCAGGATCATTTCCGCCGCCGCCAGGGCCGACGGCGCGCCGCGAATTTCGCCCAGGCCCTTCAACAGCATCTGCCAGGTCCGCGCCAGCACCGGCATGGACAGCGCGCCGGCCAATGCCTCCGCCCGAAGCCGCTCCAATTCGGACAGGGCGGGATCTGCGCCGGCCTCGGGCGCGACCTGCAAACGGGTCAGCAGATGGGTCAATTCCAGCAGATCGCGGATGATGACCTCCGGGTCCGCGCCCAAATCATACTGCTCGCGCAAATGCGCCAGGGCGCCCGGTACATCGCCCTTCATCAAGGCCTCGAACAGATCATAGATGCGCACCCGGTCGGCCAGGCCCAGCATTTCGCGTACCTGCGCCGCCGTCACCTTGCCGCCGCAATGGGCTATGGCCTGGTCCAGCAGGGAGAGGCCGTCGCGCACCGAGCCCTCGGCCGCGCCGGCGATCAAATTCAAGGCCTCCGCCTCCGTCCCCGCGCCTTCCGCTTCGGCTATGGCGGCGAAATGGGCGACCAGCAGTTCCGCCCCCACCCGGCGCAGATCGAAACGCTGGCAGCGCGAGAGCACGGTAACCGGCAATTTGCGGATCTCCGTGGTGGCGAAGACGAACTTCACATGCGGTGGTGGTTCTTCCAGGGTTTTCAACAAGGCATTGAAGGCGGCCAGGGACAGCATGTGCACTTCGTCGATAATATAGATCTTGAAGCGGGCGGAGGCCGGCAGATAACGCACGCCGTCCAGCAACTCGCGCATGTTATCAACCCCGGTGCGCGACGCCGCGTCCATTTCCAGCACATCGACATGGCGCGAATCGGCTATTGCCGTGCAATGTTCACAGACCCCGCAGGGCGTTACCGTCGGCCCGCCCTGGCCGTCCGCGCCGATACAGTTCAACGACCGGGCGATGATCCGCGCCGTCGTCGTCTTGCCCACGCCCCGCACCCCGGTCAGGATAAAGGCATGGGCGATGCGGTCCTCGCGGATGGCGTTCGTGATGGTGCGGACCAGCGCGTCCTGGCCCAGCAGTTCGCTGAAATCCTGGGGCCGGTATTTGCGCGCCAATACCCGGTAGGCGGCATCGCCATCCGATGTCCCGCGCGAGGCGCCGGGCAGGGGCGCGCTATCCGTATCTGTCTTATTCATGGCCACGCACCTAGGCTAGCACGGCGCCGGGATATTATAAATGCGGTGAAGTGGAAGAACGGCCGGCGACCCGGATCAATCTTGTTACGGCTGCTTCCTCTCGGATCTGACCGGATTGGCAAGCGGCCCGTCCGCAGCCGCTCTTCCGCCCGCTTTATCGGCTTTTGTCCAGCGCCGCGCAAGCGGGTAATATCCGCCCGTGGCGAAACCCCGCGGGGCGGCGCCATTGTTGCCCCTCGGCATGACGTCATAAGGATTTTCAATGCTCATCAACGATAAATTCAACGTCTACCAGCTCCTCCGCGTCACCGGGCTCAAATTCCTGGCGCTGTTTATTCTGGCCGGGGCGGTGGCGATAACCTCCACCCAGCTAGAGTTGCGGCATTTGTTGTTTCCCACGGAATTGGTCGCGATCATCGTCGCCGCCGTCAGCATATTTTTGGCCTTCAGGATAAACACCGGTTATGCCAGGTGGTGGCAGGCCCGGCTGGTCTGGGGCAGTTTTGTCAACGACAGCCGCACGTTGGGCATGTACGTCGTCGCCATGATGCGCAAGTCGGACACCTTGTCGGATGACGAGGCGGAACTGCACCGGCGGATCATCTACCGTCAAATCGGCTATGTGAACGCTTTTCGCCTGCAGTTGCGCGGCCAGGGAGAGGCCGACTGGAGCCAGGAAATCTGGCGCCGCAAAATCAATGGCTTGCCGCTGTTTTCAGAAGCGGAAGCGGCCCTGCTGGAAGGCAAATCGAATAAAGCGACGCAAATCATCATGCTGCAGGCGGCCGAGGTGTCGGCCTTTTTCGATCATGGGGAGGATTACCGCCACGTTACCATGGCCGGCCTTTTGCGCGATATCTATGGCCACCAGGGACAATCGGAAGCGATCAAGACCACCGTGCTGGCCTGGGGATACGCGTTCTATACGCGGATCCTGGTTGGGTTTTTGGCCGGAATCATTATTTTTAGCCAGGTCAATGATCTCTCGTTGCCGGCGATTACTCTGGTGGCTTTCATCGCCACGGTTTTTGTCACCATCGAGCAGGTGGGACGGAATTTGGATAATCCGTTCGAAAATTCCTTCAATGACGCACCCCTTTCCACGCTGTGCCGGGTCATAGAAATCGATCTTCTGCAACAAATTGGCCAGCCCTGCGATTTGAAACCCCTAACGCCCGTGAACGGCCGCTTGAATTAGGGTCTTTCCGACTTACGTCTAGCGCCGCGCCGCCCGCGCCCCCTCCCGGCCACCCCTTGAGCATAATCGCAGTGGGTGGCCCGGAGGGGGCGCGGGCGGCGCGGTATTTCCGCTTCAAACGGAAAGACCTTGGGCCGAATTTGCCCAAGGTGCCGGGCTGTGGCACCCTCCGCGCCAAGGAATTGGTATTGATCAGGATAAAGCGGACGCACAATGGAGTTTATCAACACCTTCGCCGGCAGCCCGATGAACCGCATGGGCAACGAGCGGCGCAACGGCGATTGGCTGCGCCAACGGATGGACGATCCCGACAGCTGCTTTCTGCCCATGTGGCAATTGCGCGCCTTGATGCTGCCGGGAGAGGAATTGCGCATCGGCTGGTGCCAGAAACAGGACGTGCAGCCGTTTATTATTGCCGGCGCCAATGTCGTTTTCCTGGGCCAGATCAACGGCGCGGCGCATTTCGCGGTCGATGTCTCCGCCGCCGGCACGCACAAGGCCGATGCGCCGTTGCAGGATTACGGCAAATGGATCGATGTGCGCAGCGCCGCGGCCACCTGCGGCGGGGACGACGCGGCCATCCTGGCGCAATCCCGCTCCATGCTGGATTGGCACGCCCGGCACGGCTTCTGCGCCGTCTGCGGCCAGCCTTCCCGCATGGGCGAGGCTGGCTATTCCCGTAAATGCGGCGGCGAAGACTGTGGCGCCATGCATTTTCCGCGCACCGACCCGGTCACCATCATGCTGGTCCTGGACGGCGACAATTGCCTGCTGGGCCGGCAGAAAATCTTCGCGGCCAACAGCTATTCCGCCCTGGCGGGTTTCATGGAGCCGGGCGAAACCATCGAGGAAACCGTGCGCCGGGAAGTGTTCGAGGAGGCCGGCATCAAGATCGGCGCTGTGCGCTATGTCTTCTCCCAACCCTGGCCCTTCCCCTCATCCTTGATGATGGGCTGTTTCGCCGAGGCCGAGACCACGGAGATCAAGATCGATCCCAACGAATTGGAGGAGGCCCGCTGGTTCACCAAGCATCAGATCCGCGACATGGTCGATAGCTGGCGGGATCAATCCAAAATACGCATGCCCGCCCCCCCGGCCATCGCCCACCAACTGGCCGCCGCATGGCTGCGCGGAGATTAGCCGGACCGCCAGCCAATCCTCCCGTCCCAGCGAGCGCAAGAATTGGGGTGACATGACTGCTTTTCGCCCGTTTTTCAGGGGGAAAGAGTGGATCATGTCACCATAATTCTTGGGCTTGGGGGAACGGGAGGATTGGCTGGCGGTTTGGCTAATCTCCGCGCAGCCAGGCGGCGGCCAGTTGGTGGGCGATG
>JAYGEB010000487.1:0-2664 GCA_046582595.1 Alphaproteobacteria bacterium
CGACGCTCTTCCGATCTCTCATATTTTCAATCCGCCCTGCCTTGGAACCGGACGGGAAGTTTATCCCACCTGTTCCCACCTTGCCATGGGCGCGGAGATAGCGCTTGAAATTCGGCTGGAGACTCCCGACACTGCGGCGGAAATTTTTTGGGGCAGGAGCCGCCATGCGTTGCTCTCTGGCGATCATCGCGTTGATATTTTGGATCACGGGCCAGGCGGCGGTTGGCGCGGCGCTGCCGAAGGTTCAGCTTCAATTGGTCGCGGACGGCCTGAATGCGCCAATTTTTCTTGTCGAACCACCCGACGGCAGCGGCCGCCGCATCATTGGCGAGCAGATGGGCGTCGCCTATGTGCTTGGCGCCAACGGCAAACTGAGCCCAAAACTTTTTTTGGACCTGCGCGACAAAATCGTGCCGCTGTTGCAGGCATTCGACGAACGCGGCCTGCTGGCCATGGCCTTTCACCCGGATTTTGCCAGAAACGGCCTGTTCTATGTGAATTACAGCGCCAAGCCCCGCCCCGCCTCCCCTTTCAAGGGTAAGACCGCCTACACTTGGCGCACCTCTGAATTTCGCGTTGACGCCGATGATCCCAACCGCGCCGATCCCGCTTCCGAACGAGTATTATTGCAACTCGATTGGGTCAACCGCAAGCACAACGGTGGCGGTCTGGCCTTTGGCCCCGATGGCTATCTGTATATCGGCGTTGGCGACGGTGGCGGGGCCCATGGCGTGCCGGATGTCTATATCCCGCCGAAAATCGATAAGTCTGATAAATTCCGCCACAGCAAGAAAATCTCGGAAGACCCCTTTCAGATCCCAAAGAAATTTCACAAATACGACCGCTACGCCCAGGACACCGGCCGCCTAAACGGCAAAATCCTGCGCATCGATGTGAATAGAGGTCATCCCGGCTATGGCATACCCACGACAAATATGTTCCGGGGCAAGGCGGAGGGGCGGGACGAGATCTATGCCTGGGGTTTCCGCAATCCCTTCCGCATCTCGTTCGACCGTATCGGCAACGGCGATCTGTTCGTCAGCGGTGTCGCGGAATCTTTCTGGGAGACGGTCTATCTGGTCAACCGTCAAGGCAACTATGGTTGGGCGATCCGCGAGGGACGCCACTGTTATCTGCGGGCGCGGGCCTTCGATCCGCCCAAAAACTGCGCCCGCCACGGCCCGCTGGGGGAGCGCATCCACGACCCGATCATCGAATATGCCAACTGGTCCGTGAAGCGGCCCTGGTCGAAGGTCAGGGCGGAGCCCATGGGCACGGCCAATATCGGCGGCTTTATCTATCGCGGGCGGGCCATTCCGGAATTGTACGGCCGTTTCGTGTTTGGCGACTTCAGTTCCATCATTCAGAAGCCGTCCGGACAGCTTTTCGCCGCCACGCCATCGCCCTCCTGGCGCGCCTTGTGGTCTGTCGGGCGCTTGAAACAACTGGATGTACGCCTGCATAGTTTGAGTGAGGATGGGGACGGCGAACTATATCTGCTGACCACCGCGCAGGGCATTCCCGTTGGAAATAGCGGCAAGGTATGGAAACTAATACCTGCAACGCGCTAGATTGTGATCCAAGATTTATGGAATTAGCAACGAAAATAGGTCATTATCCCGCATCGAAAAAACAATCTGTATGAAATAAGGTCAATAATGTCCCATACGATGAATCAAGTCTCGGCGCCGCCTCTGTCACAATTGATGTTCGGCGACAAGACACCGAAGAAAGCGTTTTTCACGGCTGTCGTCGTGGGAACCGTCCTGACGGCGATCAACCATGGCGACGTAATCCTGGCGGGCGGCGCACCGCCGCTCATAAAAGTGGTCCTGACCTATTGCGTTCCCTATTGCGTGACCACCTGGGGCGCGATCATGGGCAAGCGGGCCCAATGGCAGCGGGATCAGGGCGGCTGAAAATTACCGGCCGGTAATTCGCACTATGAAAATTGAGGATTTTTTCAATCAACGCAATATCGTCGATCTCAGTTTCTTTAATTTCAGGAATGCGATCACGGCGGCCTACTACGCCAACGACAAGTTGGAAGTGCAAAAAGTCAACGGCAACTTCCAAAGCTTTTTCCCCATCCTGGGCAATGTCACGAATGTCTATTTCCCCCATGTGCTGGAACAATTGGGCGTTCCCGGCGCGCAAATAGAAGAATTCGTGGAAAAAATCGCCGGACCCGGCTCGGTCCTGATCCCGGAAGTACACATCACGGTCGAGGGGGAGGAGAAGGTCTTTTCCCTGCTCTCCACCCGCACCGACGACGAGGCCTTTTCCTACCTTAAGGGCGTTCAGGGCCAATTTGTCGACCGGACGGCGGAATGGAACCTGAAAAAGGAGCGGGAAGCGCTGCTGGAGGAAAAACTGCGCGACCGCGAAATCATCGAGGAAAAAAGCCGGCAGTTGGAGGAATTAGCCACCAAGCTGGCGAAATATCTTTCACCGCAGATTTATCAAAGCATATTCACGGAAGCGCCGGGACAACGTACCGCTCACGCCCGGAAGAACCTGACGATATTTTTCTCCGACATCGCCGCAAGCACAAAGTCCGCCTCGTTGTAGAACAGGTATCGAACCGAAAAATTCAGAAACTCCCATACAGGCTCTGAGCTTTGAATCTGACAAATTGTGTCCGCCAGCGTTTGCAAATCGGAG
>JAYGEB010000005.1:0-8427 GCA_046582595.1 Alphaproteobacteria bacterium
TGAGCAAACAGTGAAATATCCTATTCTGATGGCGCATGGCATTGATCTCCATTTCGTGTCTCAAACGCGGCAAAACGTCTGATAACGAGTAGAATCAATGTCATGCGCATTGTCTATAAAATTAAACCGGACAGCAGTGGACGTGATCCGGGCATCCAGGGCCACGAGCTAAATTCCATGGCGCCGGGTCAGTTATGGATGTCGGCCTCAATTTATGTGTGTCAATATTCGACCCATGAGATAAACCGCATGGTGGTGACTTATTCGCTCTATTTGAACAGCCGCCCGCTGGCCAGTTTCGCGCCCTCCGACAGGGCCGCCAGTTTCGCCCAGACGACGTCCTCGGCCACCTTGCCCATGCCGGCGGAGGTGTCGAAGCCGCAATCGGTGCCGGCCAGGACGCGGCTGGGATCGCCCAGGGCCCGGGCGATCCCTTCGATGCGGTCGGCGACCACTTCGGGGTGCTCCACATAGTTCGTCGTGGTGTCGATGACGCCCGCGACCAGGAGCTGATCATCGGCCAGGGGGCCGGTCTCGAATATTTTGAATTCATGGGCATGGCGGGGATTGGCGAAGGGCAGCACGATGGCGCCCACATCCGCCTGCAGGATCGTTGGCAGGATGTCGGCAAGGGGTACATCCAGGTCATGGGGGCCTTCGTAATTGCCCCAACAGACGTGCAGACGCACCCTGTCGCGGGGGATATCGGCCAGGCTGCGGTTGATGGCGCCGATCACCCGCTCGACAAAGCCCATGAACTCGGCAAGCGGACGGCCGGCATAGGTGATGTGGCGCTCCAGGGCCAGGTCCGGACAATCCAGTTGCAGGATGAAGCCGTGCGCCACGATGGCCTCGTATTCGACCTGCAAGGCCGCTGCCAGGGCATCTAAATAAGCCTCCTCGTTGTCGTAATATTCATTCGGGACGGCGGCGGCGATGATGCCGGGAGACGGCGCGGTGATGAAGGCCTCTTCGTGGTCCGGCGCCTGGGCGGTGAGGATGCGGCGGAAGTCGCCGCACTCGGTCTCGACGAAGGCCGGGTCCAGGTAGCGCACCTCGTCCACCACTTTCGGCACATCGAAGTTGGTCACCCCCCGTTGGTTCGCCTGCAACTTTTCGCGCATGGCCTGGAAGCCGGGATAGCGGGCCACATCGCCCAGCGGGCGGCGGCTGCCCAGCCCGGCAAAGCCGCTCATGCGGTGGCGCACATAAAGAAAAAACGCGTCCCGCGGCTGCTCGCCATTGTTGGGAATATCGATCCCGGCCTCCAACTGCTTGGGCAAGACCCAGGCCGTGGCGTCCTCGATCGCCGCCGCCAACCGCGCGGCATCCACCGCTCGGCCCTGCACCCGGTCCGCGAACATCGCCACCAGGGCGGGGGGGCGCGGCAGACTGCCGGCATGGGTGGTAAGGATACGTCCCTCGCTTCTTCGCATGATATAATCCCGTCCATGTCCTGTTACGTCTATATTCTAGGCAGCCGGAACGATGCTGGCCAGCGCACTTACGTGGGCTGGACCAATGATCTCGAGAGCCGCCTGGCCAAGCATAACAACGGGACGGGAGCCAAAAGCACCCGTGGCCGCGCCTGGGTGCTGCTCTACGCCGAGCGTTACCCCGCGCGCGGGCCGGCCATGAGCCGGGAATGGCATTTGAAGCGGGACCGTCCCTTCCGCAAAGCCCTGTTGGAAGCCCTGTAACGGATCCTCGATTAACCGGGCCAGCGTTCGCGGACAGGGCCTCGCTCTTTTCGCTCACGCTTGCGCGCGAGAGCGACCCGTCCGCGCGGGCGGCGCATAAGCGCCGGGCCGCCGTCGCGGCCTTGATCGGCCATTTCAACCCCGAAAATGATCTCGTTCAAAATGGCCTAGCTGGGCCAGCGTTCGCGGATCGGGTCCGTGCCGTCCCAATCCACCGCCGCCTCGCGCACGCCGTCGAAGATGCGGCGCCGGGCCTCGTTCAATTCGGCCATTTCGATCACCGTGCCGGGGTGGCCCTCAGCCAGGAAATAAACGAACGGCCCGCGCGGGCTGCCGGCCTCCTGTCCCACCGTATAACCGGCCGCCAGGGCCGAGCGGTAGACCTCGTCATAATTCTCCGGCCAGGTGGAGAAATGCTGCAAGCCCTCGTGGCCGGCGTTGAGGAAGTCCCGGTACATGGTGGGGGTGCCGTCGCGCTGCTGGATCAACTCCACCTGCATCTCGCCGGAGTTCGCGAGGGCGATGGAAAGATGGGGGTCGCTGGCCTGGCCCTTGTAGTGGAAGTCGTTGATGGCCAGCTTGTCCACATAGAACCACGGGCCGATCTGGCAAACATCGATCCAGTGGCGCATGGCGGCGTCGATATCCCTGACCACATAGCCCATCTGGCGCAGTGGTCCGAACAGGCGGCTCATGGTGTTTCCTTTCCTGCATTGCCTGGCGGTCTTGTTAGCCCCTATTCTGCCCAACTTGTTCGATGCGTTGCAATGGCGGGAAAAATGGGCGGAAACATCGTCATCTTCGGTCCCTCGGGCCTGGCCGGCGGCGCCGCGCTGCGGCATTTCGATGCCCGGCCCGCCTGGAACGTCACCGCCCTCTCGCGGCGGCCGCCCGCCTTTGACCATGGCGGGCGCTTCATCCCCCTGGACCTGACCGACCAGGCCGCTTGCGAAGCCGCCTTGAGCGAACTGACCGATACCACCCACATCATCTACACCGCGCTTTACGAGCAGGAGGACGTGATCCGGGGCTGGCGCGCCAAGGAGCAGATGCGGACCAACCTGGCCATGCTGCAAAACGCCCTCGGCCCCCTCGACGCGGCGGCCCCGAACCTCAGACACATTTCCCTGTTTCAAGGCACCAAGGCCTATGGCGCCCATTTGCGCCCGCCGCCCGTGCCGGCGCGGGAGCGCTGGGCCCGCAACGAGCACGAAAACTTCTACTGGTATCAGGAGGATTTCGTGAAGGAGCTGCAACGGGGCAAGGCCTGGACCTGGACCATTCTAAGGCCGCAAACCATTTTCGGCTTCGCCCTGGACGCGCCCCTGAATATTTTGCTCGCCATGGCCGTCTTCGCGGTGATCCGCCGGGCCGAGGGCCTGCCGCTATGCCATCCCGGCGGCGGGCCATATGTGACCGAGGCCATCGACGCCCGCCTGATCGCCCGCTGCCTGAATTGGGCCACGGAAGCGGATGGCGCACGGAACGAAATTTTCAACATCACCAATGGCGACAACATCACCTTCCCGGAATTGTGGCCCACCCTGGCCCGCCATTTCGGCATGCAAATGGGCGAGCCCGAGCCGCAGCGACTGCAAGACATCATGCCCGCCAAGGCGCATGTCTGGGAGCAGATTGCCAAGGAACATAACCTGCGCGCCATTCCCTACGAAAAACTGGTGGGCCCATCCTGGCAATTCGCCGATTTCAACTTCGCCGCCGGCAAGAACCCGGCCCCCGTGGTGGTCTCCACCATCAAGCTGCGCCAAGCCGGCTTCGGGGATTGTATCGATACCGAGGACATGCTGATCGAATTGCTGGAGCTATACCAGGCGGAAGGCATCCTGCCGCGATAGCAACGCTCTCTCTTTGTGGGAAATTTATGAGGGCCAGACCGTGCCGGGTGGCGAGTGGTGGCGCTGAAGTCAGCTCGGCGAAATTTGTATTTAGTAAACCGTCACCGGTACCACCCTCCCGTTCCCCCAAACGCAAGAATTATGGTGACGTGACCGTTTTTCCCCCGTTTTTCAGGGGGAAAGAGCGGATCGTGTCTCCCTAATTCGTTCTGTCAGAATGGACACGACACTACGCAGGCAGGCTCTAATTAGTAAATTGTCACCGAAATTGCACCGAAATTTACGGGTGGCGAGTGGATTTTGGTGACGGATTGTGGTGACAGTTTACTAATTACAGTTCACAAATTACAACCCTCACTCCATCAAAGGCCGCGCATTTGCCGGGCCTGGGCGATGATGCGGTGGGTTTCGCGCCATAGGTCCAGGGCGGCGACCTGCTCGAAGGGCATGAATTAGGCGTGCAGGGCGTCGGAGCCGCCGGTGGGTTCGCCATCTTGCCAATCCGCCACCACGTCCACCAGGGTGTAGTGGAACTGGATGCCGCCCTGGTCATCGGGGGTGATGGAGTCGATGACGTCGATCAGGGCGATGTTCCGAATGGTCACGCCGGTTTCCTCGTGAACTTCGCGCAGGGCGGCGGCGAAGACGGTTTCGCCCAGCTCCTGCATGCCGCCGGGCAGGCTCCAATCGCCCATCCGCGGCGGCTTGCCCCGGCGGATCATCAGGACTTCGGCGCCTTTGAAAACCACGGCGCCGACACCGACGATGGGGCGGTCGGGATAAGATCTCGGCATATTTACTCGAAGTTCGGTTCGCGCCGGGCCTGGAAGGCGGCCAGGCCTTCTTCCACATCGGCGCCCAGCAGACCGTCCACGGCCCGGTCTTCTTCCATTTTCAGGCCGGCGTCGAGAGTGCCTTCCAGGCCCTGGCGGGACCATTGTTTCATGGCGGCCAGGCCGGCACGGCTTTTTTTGGCCAGGTCGCGGCAGTAGGCCAGGGAGGCTTGGGCCAAGTCGTCGTCGGCCACCACGTAGTTGACCAAGCCCCAGCGTTCGGCCTCCCCCGCGTCCAGCCAGCGGTTGGTGAACATCAGGTCCAGGGCCCGGCGCAGGCCGACCAGGCGGGGCAGGCGCTGGGTGCCGCCGCCGCCCGGGATCAGGCCGTATTGGGCATGCTGATCGCCGATCTTGGCGCTGGCAGAGGCGAGGGCGACATCGCAGGCCAGCATGATCTCGATCCCCCCGGCCAGGGCCAGACCGTTCACCGCCACCACCACGGGCAGGGACGAGGCCTCGAGGCGGCGCAGCATGGCGTGGATATGGCTGATGAATGTCCGCAACGCCGCGCGGTCCCGGCGCGCCGCCATCACCTCGTCCAGATCCGCGCCGGTGCAAAAAGTCTTGCCGGCGCCGGTCAGCAGGACCACCCGGACGGCGCTGTCCGCCTCGAAGGCATCCATGGCGGCGTCCATGCCGTCCATCAGCGAGGAGGAGATGCAGTTGAATTTTTCGGGACGGTTCAGGGTCATGCGCCCGACGCCGTCGGTCACCTGGTAAAGAACGTCCGTTCCCATGGCGCTCATGTCTCTCTCCCAAGCGAACTCAATAGGGCAGGGCCACGCGCCCGACGATCTCGCGGGCGATGACCATTTTCTGGATTTGCGCCGTGCCGTCGCCAATCTGCAGGCCCAGGACATCGCGCAGGCGCTGTTCCAGGGGCAGATCCTTGGTATAGCCGTAATGGCCATGGGTCAGCAGGCTTTGGTGGATGATGTCGAAGGCCACCTTGGGCGCCCACCATTTCACCATGGCCGCCTCCTTGGTGTGGGGCAGGCCGTTATCGCGCAGCCACAAGGTTTTGTAGCAAAGGGTCGTGGCCGCCTCCAAATAGGTTTCGCATTCGGCCAAGGGCTGGGTCACGCCCTGGTAGGCGGCGATGGGTTTGCCGAAGGCCTCCCGCTCGGTGCTGTATTGCCAGGCCTCGGCCAGGGATTGCCGGGCCGGGCCCAGCACCATGAGGCCGATCAGGGCGCGGGAAAAATCGAAGCCATGCATGACCTGGCGGAAGCCCGCGCCTTCCTCGCCCAACAGGCAGCTACCGGAAATGCGCACATCGTCAAAAAACAACGAGCCCCGGCCCACCGCGCCATGGCCCATGTCCTCGAAGGCCGTGCGGCTGACGCCGGGCAGGTTCAAGGGCGCGTAAAAGGTGCTGACGCCGCGCGAGCGTTCTTCCTCCGCGCCCGTGCGGGCGAACAGCATGACCATGTCGGCCTGGGTGCTCATGGAGATGGAGGCCTTCTCGCCGTTCAAAATATAGTCATCGCCCTCCTTGCGTGCCCGCAGGATCAGCCCTGCGGCATCCGAGCCCCCGCGCGGTTCGGTCAGGCCCAGGGCGGAAATTTTTTCACCCGAACACAATTCGCCAATGGTCTGGGCGGCAAAATCAGGCGTGGCGTGGTCAGCCAGAATACGGCCATTCAGGGAGGCGAGCAGTTGGATATAGGATACATTCAAATCGGCGGCGGCGATTTCCTCGATGATGACGCCGGCGGTCACGCAATCCAGCCCCAGGCCGCCGTATTCCGTGGGCAGATCGGTGCCGATCAGACCCAGTTCACCCATTTCACCGATAACATCGCGGCCAATTTCGCCATTTTGTTCCCGCTGGCGGTACAGCGGCGCCAGGCGATCCATGGCGAAGCGCCGGACGGTGTCGCGGATCGCCACCTGATCGTCCGAGAATGCGAAATCCATGCTCTGCTCCCTGAAGTGCCGGCGTCAGCCTAACCGTCCGGCACGGGGGGCACAATGGCGCTGACTTGGCGCAATCGGACCTTTCCGGATATACTTGCTTTGATAAAAAAACCATGCGGCATGGCCGCGATAATCGCCGACGGCCTGAAGCGGCGGAAAATTGCAAGGGAGGCCGGGAATGACGGCGCGGGACTGGAGCATCAGCGGAGAATATATCGAAAGTTGCAATTGCGATTATCTATGTCCCTGCATCTATACCAATCCCCAGGGCGAGGCGACGGACGAGCATTGTGTTTCCCTGCAGGCCTATCGGATCGACCATGGCCGATGCGGCGAGGTCGATCTGGCGGGACTGCGGTTCGCCTGGGTTATCCGCTCGGGCCGCATCATGGCCGACGGCGGCTGGGTCTTCGCCGGCGTGATCGACGAGGGCGCGGACGATGCCCAGCGCGCCGCCTTGGGCGCCATCGTCGGCGGCGAGGCGGGCGGCATACCGGCGAGGATCCGGGACAATCTGGTCAGCGACTATCGCGGGTTACAGTTCAAACCGATCAAGTTCGTCAAGGACGGCCTGCGCCATGAGGTCGATATCCCCGGCGTGCTGTCCTATGAGATCGAGGGCGTTGCCTCGCGGAATGGTAATGGAGAGCCGTTTTATATCGACAATACCGCCCACCCGGCCAATACCCGCCTGGCCCTGGCGCGTTCCTCTCATCTCCGCATCAACGGTTTCGGGCTTGAACTCAGCCTCTCGGGCGTGGGCAATAACGGCCATTTCGCGCCATTTTCCTGGTCGGGCCAGGCGGGCAAGCGACAATGAAAATCGCGAGAGTGTTTAACCCATTGGCAAATTTAATTGGCGTATTGTCGGCGTCATGGCCAAGGTAATGCTTGATCCCGAGCTGGATCCCGGCCTGAGTTTCAACAGCCCGGTTCTTGCCGGTTTGTTGCAGGCTTGGCGGACGGCGGCGGCCGGCAAGCCGATGCCCAGTCACGGTGATATCGACCCCATACGCATTGGGGCGGCACTGTTGCCCCATGTCCTTTTGATTGATGTGGAGCATGAACCCCGCTTGCGGTATCGTTGGCGCCTCATTGGCACCCATATCACCACGGCCCTGGACCGGGATAGGACGGGCAGCTATTGGGATGAAGTTTATGATATGGCGGCGTTGGCCTCCATGCACGAATGAACCGATTGGGTTCTGCGAAATCGGATGCCCTTGCGTTCGACCGGCCGTTCCGTGACTCCGGAACGGGATTTTGACATAAATGAAGCCCTGTTCATGCCCCTGTCCGACGATGGCGAGATTATCAACATGATCATGATGGGATCGGTTTACAGCTTCCGTGGCGGTACCGGTGCTGGCTAGCCGACTTTGGTCTCCGACGCTTCGCCAAGCTCAACCACGGTGAGCTTCCCACCGTCGGTTTCCAGCACCGTGATGGAGCAATTGTTGGGGCGGAACAGCCGCAGCCGGCCGTCATTCCGCGCCGCGCCGACCGCCACGTTGATGGCGACGAAATGGCTGACCACCACCGTGTCCTCCCGGCGCGCCAACAAGCTATCGATCACGCCCTGGCGCCAGGGATGGAGCTGTTCCTCGACCTCCGCCCAGGTTCCCCGCATGATCCGGCGCAGCCATTCGGGGCGGCGGGTCTTTGCCATCGCCGCCGGCGAAGGGATTTCCCGCACCGCATCGGCCACCTTCGCCACGACGCCCCAGGCGGCCTCCAGGGGCGCGGCCGTCTCGCGGGTTCGCCGCAAGGGACTGACGATGATGGGCAACGGCCCCAAGGGCGCCAGGCGCGCCGTCATTTCCGCCGCTTGCCGATGGCCCAATTCGTTCAGGCCGGGATCGGCGTCCTCGCCCCCGGAACCGGTGTCTTCGCCATGACGGACCAGATACAAACTGGCCATCAATACAGGCGTTCCTTGACACTGGTTTGAATATAACCTTCAACCTCCTCGGCCGGCTGCGACAAGCCGATCTGGTCCTTGATCATTTTGCCCAAGGTCGGCAGGACGGTCTTTCGGTCCACCCGGTAATCATCATCCCACAGGCGCGAACGCACCAGCGCCTTGGAGCATTGGAACATCACCTCTTCGACGGC
>JAYGEB010000070.1:0-6248 GCA_046582595.1 Alphaproteobacteria bacterium
CGGAGCGGGATTTGCCGCGCCTTTGCTACATTGGCTATTCCTGGGGCACCATGATCGGCGGCGCGTACGCGGGCCAACAGCCGGACAAAGTGGAGCGCCTGGTGCTCTATGGCGCGGCTTGGATGGGCGCGGGCGGCTCCATTTCCTACGGCACGCCGCCGGGGGCCTATCGCATGGTGGATGCCGAGGCGGTCATCAAGCGCTGGCGCCGGGAACTGGATGATGATCAAATCGCCCGTATCGCGGCGCCGGAACGGATGGCGGCATGGGCCGAGGCGGCGGTGGCCTCCGACCCGGAAGCGGCGCGCCATGATCCCCCCCAGGCACGGGCGCCCGCCGGCGTCGTCAAGGACATCCAGGAACGCCTGCAATCGAACATTCCGCCCTATGATCCCGGCGCCATACGGGCGCCGACCATGATTGTCGTCGGCGAATGGGACCGGGAGACCCGGCCGGAACAGGGCCGGGCGGTCTTCGACCTGCTGCCGGATGACATCCCGAGGCGCTATGTCGTGATCGGCGGCGCCACCCATTCCATGTTGATTGAAAATCAACGGGGCGAACTGCACCGGGTGGTGGATGGCTTTCTGAAGGAAGGCTGGGGGGAATGACGGCTGGCCTGATCTTGTGGGGCGCCATATCGGTGCGGGCCCTGCGCGTGCATTGGGCGCTGCACGAACTGGGCCTGCCCTATGAATTCCGCCCCATCCAATCGCGCACGGGGGAAACCCTGACGGCGGAATATACCGGGCACAATCCGAAACAGAAAATTCCCTGTTTGCAGGACGGTGATTTCACCCTGACGGAAAGCCCGGCCATCGTGAACTATCTGTTCAACGCCCATGGCGCCGGGGGGGACATCCATATGCCCCAAAATGCCATTGAACAGGCCAGGGCGGACGAATGGAGCTATTTTGCCATGATGGAGCTGGATGCCCATTCGCTATACCTGATCCGGCGTCATAAGTTTCTCTCGGAAATTTACGGCGAGGCCCCCGTCGCCGTGGCCTCGGCCGAGGAATATTGCAAAAAACAGATTGACGCCGTGGCGCCCGCCGTTGGGGAATTCACGCCGTATATTTTTGGCGATAAACTCAGCGCCGCCGATATTCTTTTGGCCACCGCCTTCGATTTCGCTGAACGCTATGAAGTGGAACTGCCCGCCTCCTGCCGGAGCTATCGCGACCGAGCCCATGCCCGCCCGGCCTTTCTGTCGGCCAAAACCCGTAACGAGGACCTAAATGCCGCCTAACAAAAGCTCTCATGCCGCCCGCGATAATCTGGAAGCCGCCCTGGCGGCGATCGAGCAACACGATGGGGCCATCAACGCCATGATCACGGTCACCGCCGGGGCGGCCCGCGAAGCGGCGGAGGCGGCGGACCGGGCGGCCGCCGAGGGGCGTTGGCTGGGCCTGCTGCACGGCATGCCCATGGCCATCAAGGACAATATCCAGACCGCCGGGGTGCGCACCACCTCCGGTTCCCTGCATTTCAAGGACGTGGTGCCCAACCAGGACGCATTCGTCATCCAGCGGTTGAAGGCGGCGGGCGCGGTGATCGTGGGCAAGGCGACCATGCAGGAATTGGCCTTCGGTATCCGCTCCGACAATCCGGTCAGCGGCCAATGCCATAATCCATGGGATATCACAAAGGTGCCGGGCGGCTCCTCGGGCGGCTCCGGCGCCGCCATCGCCGCCGGCATGGCGCAGGCCGCCCTGGGCACGGACACCGGCGGTTCGGTCCGCCTGCCCGCCGCCATGAACGGCGTGGCCGGGCTGCGTCCCACCCATGGCCGTGTTCCCAACCATGGCTCCACCCCGGTCAGCGCCTCGTATGATACCATCGGCCCCATGGCGCGGCGGGTCGAGGATATCGCCCGCATTTTGGCGGTTACCGCCAAGGGTGAAGCGGGCGCGGCGCCCACCGAGGCGCCGGATTTGAGCAATTTCCTGCCAACCTTGCATGACGGCGTGGCCGGCCTGCGCCTGGGCCTGCCCCGCAACCATTATTTCGAAAATTGCGGCGACGGAATTACCGAGGCGGTGCTGGCGGCGGCGCGGGTTCTGGAGGGGCGGGGCGCCAAGATTGTCGAGGTTGACGTGGACGGCGCCGAGGCTACCCATCAATGGGCCAGCATTCAGGTCTATGCCGATGCCTGCGCCTATCACGCGGAGCGCATCGATAATCACCCGGAACTGTTCTCCCCCGCCGTGTTGGAGCGGATGTTGGTGGGGCGCGGCTTCACGGCCGTCGATTACGCCAACGCGGTCCGGGCGCGGGAGGCCTGGCAGCGGACCATGGCGACGCTGTTTCAGGATATTGATATCCTGGTCTCGCCCACCACGCCGGCCCCACCGCCGCCCATCGAGGAGGATAAATCTCTGTTGGAGGCGACGCGCGATGCCTCCCGCAACACCTACGCCGGCGGCTTTGGCGCCTATCCGGGGCTTTCGCTGCCCTGTGGTTTCGATGGCGACGGCCTGCCAATCGGCATGCAACTGGAAGCGGCCTGGTGGCGGGAGCCGATGCTGCTGCGCGCCGGCGCGGCCTATCAGGCGGTGGCCGATTGGCACCTGGCCGAGCCGCAAATGTCCTGACAAAAACAGCAATATTCGAGGAAAGCCATCGTCATGAGTATCCAAAAACTACTGGTCGCCAACCGCGGCGAAATTGCCATTCGCATCCTGCGCGCCGCCGCCGATTTGGGCATCCCGACCGTCGCGGTCCATGCCGAGGACGAGGCGGAGGCCTTGCATATTGTCAAGGCGGACGCGGCGGTGGCATTGTCCGGCCGGGGCGTGCCCGCCTATCTGGACGGCGCCGGCATTCTGGCCCTGGCCCAGGACAATGGCTGCGATGCGATCCATCCTGGCTATGGCTTCTTGAGCGAAAATGCCGGTTTTGCCTTGGCCTGCGCCCAGGCCGGCATCACCTTTGTCGGTCCGGAGGCGGCAACCCTGGAAATGTTCGGCGACAAGGCGGCGGCCCGCGCCCTGGCCGAGCGGAATGGCGTGCCCGTGTTGCCGGGCAGCCGGGGCGCGGTGGACCCGGCGGCGGCGGAGGCCTTTTTCGATGACCATGGCGCCATCATGATCAAGGCCATCGGCGGCGGCGGCGGCCGGGGCATGCGCGCCATTCATGACCGCGGCGAGATTAACGCCGCCATTGCGCTCTGCCGGGCAGAGGCCTTGCAGGCCTTTGGCAAGGCGGAGGTCTTTGTCGAACGTCTGCTGGAACAGCCCCGGCATATCGAAATCCAGATTATCGGCGACGGCGGCGCCATCAGCCATTTGGGGGAGCGGGAATGCAGCATTCAGCGCCGCCATCAAAAACTGGTGGAATTGGCGCCCGCGCCCGGCCTGGCCCCGGACCTAGCCGGCAAGTTGGCCAATTCCGCCGTTGTCCTGGCGGGCGCGGTGGACTACCGCAATATCGGAACCTTCGAATTCCTGGTCGATGGCGATGATTTTTACTTTATCGAGGCCAACCCCCGCCTGCAGGTCGAGCATACGGTGACGGAGGAAGTCTGGGGCGTCGATCTGGTGCAGACCCAATTGCAACTGGCCGGGGGCGCCAGCCTGGCCGACCTGGGCCTGACCCAGAAGGACGTGGGGCCGCCGCGTGGCCAGGCCATGCAGGTGCGCATCAACATGGAAACCATCGCGCCCGACGGCGGCGTGCGCCCCACGGGCGGCGTGCTGGAGAGTTTCGAGATGCCTTCGGGCCCCGGCATCCGGGTCGATAGTTTCGGCTATGTGGGCTATCGCACCTCGCCCAGCTACGATTCCCTGCTCGCCAAGTTGATTGCCCATGCGCCGGGCGGCGATTTCGCCCTGCTGGTGCAAAAGACCTACCGCGCCCTGTGTGAATGCCGGATTACCGGGCTGGACAGCAATATTCCCTTTCTGCAAAATCTGCTCACCCACCCCGAGTTTCATGCCGGTGGGCTGCATACCGGGTTTATCGAACGTCATTTGGCTGATCTGACCGGCGGCGCGGATCACCAGCGGCTGTTTTTCGGGCCGGACGGCGGCGCCGCGCCCGACGGCGATTTGGTCGGCGTCAAGGTGGATGCCGCCGACCCCCTGGCCGTTCTGGCCCATGGCAAATCGGACGCCGCCCAAGCGCAACCCTCAAGCAACGGCCCGACCGGCCCCGATGGAACCGTGGCGATCGCGGCGCCCATGCAAGGCACCATTGTCAGCATCGACGTCGCCGAAGGCGACGATGTCTATCCGGGCCGTCAGGTACTGATCATGGAAGCCATGAAAATGCAGCACGTGATCGAGGCCGAAATCAGCGGCGTCGTGCGCCAATTGCCCGTGGCGCCCGGCGATACTGTTTTCGCGGGTCACGCGCTGGCCTATGTGGCGGAGCAGGACGTGGATATTCCCGATGCCGGCGATGTGGCGGCGGTGGATTTGGATTACGTGCGCCCGGATTTGGCGGAAGTGCTGGACCGCCAGGGCCGCACGCTTGATGACCGCCGGCCCAACGCCGTCGCCCGGCGGCGCAAGACCAACCAGCGCACGGCGCGGGAAAATATCGAGCAATTGTGTGATCCCGGTTCGTTCACGGAATTTGGCTCCCTGGTCCTTGCCGCCCGCCGGGCCATGCATCCCATGGAAGAGCTGATCGAGAGGACCCCGGCCGATGGCCTGATCACCGGCCTGGGCCGGATCAATGGCCATCTGTTTCCGGACGAGACCGCGCGCTGCGCCGTGATGAGCTATGACTACACGGTTCTGGCCGGCACCCAGGGCAAGAACAATCATAAAAAGAAGGACCGGATGTTTGCCATGGTGGAGAAATGGCGCCTGCCGTTGGTCTTCTTCACCGAGGGCGGCGGCGGCCGGCCCGGCGACACGGATATGATTTTTTCCGCCAATCTGCACGTCCCCGCCTTTCATTTGTTTGGCCGGTTGAGCGGTCTGGTGCCGTTGATCGGTATTACATCCGGGCGCTGCTTCGCCGGCAATGCGGTGCTGCTGGGCTGCTGCGACGTGGTCATCGCGACGGAGAATTCCACCATCGGCATGGGCGGCCCGGCGATGATCGAAGGCGGCGGCCTGGGCGTCTTCCGCCCCGAGGAAGTCGGGCCCATGTCCGTGCAGGTGCCGAACGGCGTGGTCGATGTGGCGGTCAAGGACGAGGCAGAGGCGGTCACGGTGGCGCAGCGGTATCTTGGCTATTTCCAGGGCGCGGTGGAGGATTGGGACTGCGCCGATCAACGCCATTTGCGCCAGGCCATCCCCGAGGACCGTCTGCGCATTTATGACGTGCGGAAAATCGTGCAAACCCTGGCCGATACGGGTTCGGTCCTGGAACTGCGGGCCGGCTTTGGCCTTGGCATGGTCACCGCCCTGGCCCGGATCGAGGGCCGGCCGGTGGGTATCATCGCCAACAACCCGAACCATCTCGCGGGCGCCATCGACAGTGACGGCGCCGACAAGGAGGCCCGTTTCATGCAGCTTTGCGATGCCTACGATATCCCCCTGGTGTTCCTGTGCGACACCCCGGGCAACATGGTCGGCCCGGAGGCGGAGCGGACCGCCCTGGTGCGCCATTGCTGCCGGCTTTATGTGATCGGCGCCAATGTCACCGTGCCCACCTTCACTATCGTGTTGCGAAAGGGTTATGGCTTGGGCGCCCAGGGCATGGCGGGCGGCGGCTTTCATGCGCCCTTCTTCACCATTTCCTGGCCCACGGGCGAATTCGGCGGCATGGGCCTGGAAGGCGCGGTGAAGCTGGGCCGGCGGGATGAATTGATGGCCATCGAGGACCCGGAGGAACGCATGGCCAAATACGAGGAAATGGTCGCCGCCATGTATGCCCAGGGCAAGGCCATCAATGCGGCATCTTTGTTCGAACTGGACAACGTCATTGACCCGGCCGAAACCCGGTCCTGGATCATCGCCGGCCTGCGCGCCGCCCCGCCGCCCGTTGCAAGGACGGGTAAAAAGCTGCCCTGGATTGATACCTGGTAAGGTATGATCAAATGCCGGTAACAGACACTAAGGCGCTGAAAGGTCTGACGCGGGGCTGACATGCAAATTCCGGGTGCTGAAAAAGCGATCCAAAATATCATGAAATGGTCGGCGCGGGAGGACTGGGATGCCTACCGGGAAGATCTGTTCTCCGAGCATTTTGACGTGGCATGTGAGGATTTTGATCTTACGGTGGATGAGATCGCCAATCTTATGGGCCCGTCATTTAACAGCCTGTTCGGCTTTGTCTTCGAAGATTTC
>JAYGEB010000177.1:0-2096 GCA_046582595.1 Alphaproteobacteria bacterium
GTTATTGGCCGGGCTCTATTTACGGAAAAACCGGCCCCAAAAGGCCATAGATTTACTGAAGGATATTGCGGTTGATGATGGTACGAATGAAGAGTTGGTTTCATTGCTGTCCAGTGCCCATCTTCGCGCCGGCAATACCGATGAAGCCGCCAGACTATTTGAAATCGCCGCCAAGGAGCGGCCCGACGACCCCGAACTCAAAACCCGCCTTGCCCTGACGCGTCTTCAGGGCGGCAAACCCGAAGCGGCCGTCGCCGAATTAAACGAAATATTGAAGACCAATCCAGACGCGGCGCGGGCCCATATATTGCTTGTCTTGACCCAGTTGCGGGAGAATAATTTGGACGCGGCGTTGGAAGCGGCGCAAAATCTAAAGAAAAATTTGAAGGACAACCCACTGCCCGATAATCTATTGGGGGGCATCTGGGTCCGTAAGGGTGACCTTGCCGCCGGGCGCAAGGCCTTTACGGCGGCGTTGGCGTTGAACGACAAATTCATTCCAGCGATATTGAATTTGGCACAACTCGATCTGGCGGAGCAAAACACCGAGAAAGCCAAGGCGAACTATCTAAAAATCATCGAAATCGATAAGACAAATACGGCTGCCATGATGGGCCTGAGCCGATTGGCGTTCGCGGCCGAGGATCGGGAAACCGGGGTTTCATGGCTAAAGAAGTCCATGGCGGCGCAACCAAGATCGGCGCAGCCACGGCTGCGCCTGGTCGAATATTATTTAGCGGTCCGGGATCATTCAGCGGCCCTGGTGGTGGCCCGTGATATGTTACAGGCCATGCCGGAGAATGCCCTGGCGGTCGACGCCATGGGCCGCACTCAAATGGCGGCGAAACAATTCGCCAGCGCCACGAGCAGCTATCGCCGTGTAATCAAGCTGGCGCCCAAGGCGCCTGTTGCCCATCAGCGACTGGCCCGGGCTCTGATTGGCGTCAATAATCTTGCAGCAGCCAGCGAGTCCCTAAAAACCGCGCTGAAACTTGCCCCCAGCTTTTTGCCGGCTTATTTGGATTTGATCGCGCTGGAAGTACGTAAAGAAAATATCGACGCCGCCCTGCTCATTGCCGAAAGTCTGCGTGAGCGGTTCCCAAAGCGGCCGGTCGCCGATCTGGCGGTGGGAGATGTGAGCCTGCGGGCGGGAAAATACCCCGAAGCCGTGGCTGCCTTCGAGCGGGCAAACAAAACTTCACCGAACTCGCGGACCACGATCCGTCTATTTCAGGCACGGCTGGCGAACCAGAAGCCAGGGGACGCCGAAGATGGAATGACCGACTGGTTGGAGAAGAATGCCAAAGACAATGCGGTCCGCTTCGCTTTGGCGAGCCACTACCTCAACACGGGAAAAATGGAATTGGCTCTGACGGAGCACGAGGTTCTATATGAGGCGGAACCGGAAAATCAGATTGTCTTGAATAACCTGGCTTGGCTCTACGACAGGAAGGACGACAAGCGGGCTGTCACCATGGCGGAAAAAGCCCATACCAAGGCCGTGCGCTCGCCCACCATCAAGGATACGCTGGGTTGGATATTGTTGCGCCGCGGCGATGCCGAGCGCGGCCTGGACCTGATCACGGAAGCCGCCAAGGTATTGTCGAGCAATGTGGAGGTGCAATACCACTACGCCTATGCGCTCAATTCAATCGGCCAAAAGGAGGCGGCCAAGGCTGTATTGGAACAATTTCTAACCGACGAGACACCCCGTTTCCAAGGAATTGAAGACGCCCGCGCTCTTTTGAAGTCTCTGCAATAAGGTCATTGGTTGTATCGACGCGGCATGTTCAGCCCGTGGAAATGCCAACTTCAAGCCCCCGGCTGTCCGTTGCCTTTGAGCCATGCGCCAGCTTCTTTTCGATGGGCGGTGTTGGCCGAGTTGGAGTAGATATGCGCCTGATCCAACTCGGTGACCGGCGAGGCGCCCAGCCGCTCAATCGTTTGCGCGATCAAATTCGGGAAGACATGACAGAATGTTTCGAAATCGACAAAATCACTCCGCAACTGATCATGCAATTGCATCAGGGCGTCCATTCGCCCCGGTCAGTCCATGGGACGCAATAACTCGATGCAACGAGATCGGAAGAGCGTCG
>JAYGEB010000277.1:0-6156 GCA_046582595.1 Alphaproteobacteria bacterium
CCAGCCGGAGGCCCGTGCATGCGCGAAATCGTATTCGACACTGAAACCACGGGCCTGGATCCCGCCGCCGGCCACCGGGTGGTGGAGATCGGCTGCGTGGAACTGGTCAATCACATGCCCACCGGGGAAACCCGGCAATGGTACCTCAACCCCCAGCGAGAGATGCCGGAGGAGGCCTTCAACATCCATGGCCTGTCGCATGAATTCCTCTCCGACAAACCGTTGTTCGGGGCGGTCGTGGACGAGTTCCTGGCCTTTGTCGATGGCGCCGTGCTGATCGCCCACAACGCCAGCTTCGACATGCGGTTCCTGAACGCCGAACTGGCCGCCTTGGACCGGCCCAACCTGCCCCAGGACAAGGTGCTGGACACCATCGCCCTGGCCCGGAAAAAATTCAGGGCCGGGCAATACAGCCTGGATGCCTTGTGCCGGCGCTTCAATATTGATCTATCGGGCCGGGAAAAACATGGCGCCCTGCTGGATGCCGAATTGCTGGCCGAGGTTTACCTGGAACTGATTGGCGGCCGCCAGCCGGGTCTGGTCCTGGCCAGCGACAATGGTGAAGCGGCGGCGGCGGACCCCGCCGAGCGAAAAACCCGGACCCCCCGACCGCATGCCCCCTCGCCCGAGGAAGAGACGGCCCACCGGGCCTTCGTGGCCAAGCTGGACGACCCGATCTGGAAGAAATAACCAAAACGGCGGCCCGAGGACCGCCGCGTCGGAATACCGCGTGGTTGCTTATCGGGCCGCGCGTTTGTTTTGCCGCCGCGCCGCGCCAAGGCCCAGCAGGCCGAGGCCGAACAGAGTCAGCGTGGCGGGTTCCGGTATGGCGTAAAGCTCGATTTCATCAATGGCGGCGCCCACCGGGGTGTCGAGACGGAACCCGCTCGCCAAAATCGCCTGGCCATTGAAACTCAGTTGATATTCGTGGCGAAAATATGGCGTAAAGAGGCCTCCCAAAATAGAATCGTTGCCGATACCGGTATATTCGAAGGTGCCAATCTTCCGCCAACCGGTCGTCGCGATCCCCGTTATTGACGTTGTCAGATCAGGCAAGGCGACCTGGGTGTGGTAGAGCGTGTAAATACCGAGGCTGCGGTCGGTACATTGGCCGCCGCAGTTTTCAACGGGGTCGCTGGTGATATCCGTTCCATTGTCGCGTCCCCAGGCAATCGACGATATACTGATCAGGCCTGGCAGAGCGATCCCGGCACGGCTTGTGCTGGCCGTATTGCCGCCGATCCAACTGTTCATGTTGCCGTAAATACCATTGTTCAAGTCCGTGACCTGGTGAGGGATGGGAAACGCCGATGGGTCACCGAAAGCCGTCGCGCCATTTGTTGCCAAAGCCGCGTTATCGGGTACCGTCGCTCCAGTAACATTATTGAAAAAATCGCCGTCGTTGCCATCATAGGTGATGCTGTAGCCAGCCGCCGGATCCAGGACAACGATTGCCTGGGCCGATACGGCAGTCAGACAAAGCGCCAATACCGCCGTTAAGAAACCCGTTAGCACCGTTTTCATCGCTTAACCCCTCCGAATATTCAATCGCGCGAGCGCACAAACATAAGGATGCAATTTTCATGCCAGATCTTCAGGGATAACGAAATCAAGGTTTTAGCGCCTGGCCCGGCGGAATTGGCATGGCAAGGTGTAAAGAATTCCGACAGTTCAAGCGGTTTCGCACCGGCGGTGTTTTAGGTGTTGTCCTGGCCGTTGCCGCCGCCATTGCCGGGCGTGTCCGGGACTTTTTCGGCGGATTGCCGGTATAGGGCGGCGAAATCGATGGGTTCCAGCAACAGCGGCGGGAAACCGCCGTCGCGGGTGGCGTCGGCCACGATGCGGCGGGCGAAGGGGAACAGCAGCCGGGGGCATTCGATCAGGCAGACTTGTTTCAGGTTGTTTTCATCCACGTTGTGCAGGGTAAAAACCCCGGCATACAGCACTTCGACCACGAAGGCCTTGGTCTCGCCCTGTTCGGCATGGGCGGTGATGCGCAATTCAACCTCGAACTGGCTGGTGGTCAAGCCGCGGGCGCCGACATCGACCGAAACCTCGATATTCGGCGGGCCGTCCTGGCCGGCCAGGCTTTGCGGCGCCCCCGGGTTTTCAAACGATAAATCCTTGACGTATTGGGCATGCACCTGAACATGGGGAGCGTCCGTTGTCCGGCCGATTTCCGGGCCCCCGGAAGCTGTCTCGTCGTCGGTCATGATGGCTATGTCTCGTCCTGAAGCTGGTTGCCGGCTTGGCTATCACGTCTGCTATCCGCCAGCAAGGACGAGAGGTCAAGTTGGCTCGAGCATTTTCAACTAACGTTGAATCGCCAGGCCGCCCGCTCCCCCGCCCGGCCACCCCCAAAACATTCTTGCAGGATCATGATCGATGGGTGGCCGGGCGGGGGAGCGGGCGGTTCAGACTACATTGAAAATTGCTCTAGGAATCGGGCCGGTGTTTATGGCCGTCGTCGATCGGGGCGGGGCCGTCGGGCCGGACTTCCTCGAAGTCAACATCGATGATGTCATCGTTGGGCGGCCGATCCGGCGGCGGCCGGGCGGAGAACGTCTGGCCCGGGAATTGCCCGCTGGCGACAATCTGGCTGGCGACCATCCGGCCCAGGATCGTGCGGACCGGGGGCAACAGCAACAATCCGCCGGCCAAATCCGTGACGAAGCCCGGTGTCAGCAGCAAGGCGCCCGCGATGAGCAGGCAAAGACCGTCGAACACTTCGCGCAATGGCATGCGCCCTTCCGCCATGTGCGCTTGCGCCCGGCGCAAGGTGGCCAGGCCCTGGCGGCGCAGCATGAAGGCGCCGCCCACGGCGGTGGCGACCACGACGGCCAGGGTCCACCACAGACCGATAACGCCGCCCACCTTTATAAAGACGGCGATTTCGATCAACGGTATGGCAATGAATGCCAATAAAATTCCAAAACCCATATCGTAAGTGACTTGTTCCCATCCATGCCAAGCCCTATTTAGTACCGTATGGAAAGCGGCGCCATAGGGTATTCTCACGGCAAGTCCGCTGGACAGTCTCCCGCGCGGGCCCTAAGGTAGGATTTCGCGCCAAAGGCAGGCCGTTTGGTTGCCGGTAACGGGCGGCGGCTCAACGGGCTGGGTTATCCTTGGCGGCAATTGCCGAAATGGGCGGTTGCGCCGATGGATGATCTGGCTGGATGGAAAATCCAACAGGCTCAACGACCCGACGGGACAGATGAAATTCATGGGCGAGGGTCAATTTCTCGATATCATATTTCTGGCCATGGTGGCCGGCTTTATCTTTTTTCGCCTGCGCGGCGTGTTGGGGCGGCGCACCGGCAATGAACGCCCGCCCGAACAACCCGATGAACAGCAAAATGGGCCTGGGCAGGGGCCGGCCGGCGATGACAATGTGGTCGCCCTGCCGGAGCGCGGCAATTTCGATCCGGAAGCCGAGGCGGCGGACGGGTCCGAGACGGATGAACAGGACGACGACGACAGCGTCAGGGCCGAGGAAGAGGCCGCCCTCTGGGCCGAGGATTCACCCGTCGGCGCCGGCCTGACCAAGATCAAGCTTGCCGACCATAATTTTGAGCCCGGCGGTTTCGCCGAAGGGGCAAAAAGCGCCTACGAGATGATTGTCGATGCCTTCGCCGACGGTGACCGCGATGCCTTGCGTCCCTTGTTGAGCGATCAGGTCTTCGAAAATTTTACCGGTGCCATCGATGACCGGGAAAATGAAGGCCATACCCTGGAAACCAAAATTGTCGCCATCAACGCGGCGGTGATCGTGGAAGCCGAACTAAGGGGCAAGGTGGCCGAGGTTACCGTCAAGTTCGTCTCGGAAATGATTTCCGTCAGCCGCGACGAGGAAGGCGAAGTGTTGCCCGATCAACCGGGCGGCACCCGCGAGGTCACGGATATCTGGACCTTCGCCCGCGATACCCGCAGCCGGGATCCGAACTGGCATCTGATCGAGACCGACGGCGAACACTAGCGCCGCGACCGGAGGGTCCGGAGGCTGGCGGTGAGCAACCGCTCCGCCGCGCCGCCCCGGGCCGTGATCTGGGCCGCCGCCCTGCTGCTGGCCCTCGGCCCGTTGTTCTGGTGGGCCACCCGCCCCGCGCCTCCCGGCCAAAAAGGTTTGAGTTTTCGCGCCGTCGCCTTCAGTGAACTGGAGGGCTGGGCGGCGGACGATCATGGCGCCGCGCTGGCGGCGTTTTTGCGTAGCTGCGAACGGTTTGAGCAATGGCCCGGCCAACGCAGCTTGTCCGGACGCGGCGGCATCGGCGGACAGGCCCGCGACTGGCGCGAGGTCTGCGCCCTGGCCCGGACCTTGCCGCCGGGCGGAGCGGCGGCGGCCCGGCGGTTTTTCGAGACCCGGTTCAGGGCGGTCGCGGTCAGTCACGACGGCCGGGCGGAGGGTCTGTTCACCGGCTACTACGAACCCTTGCTGCGCGGCAGCCGGGCGCGGCAAGGCCCCTACACCCATCCCCTGTTCGGCCCGCCGGAGGACCTGGTCGGTGTCGATCTGGGTAAATTCAACGACGACCTGGCCGGCCGGCGCATTGTCGGCCGGCTTCAGGGCAAAAAATTGCGGCCCTATTTCGACCGGCGCCGGATCGAGGCCGGCGCTCTGGCCGGCCGGGGCCTGGAAATTGTTTATGTGGACGATGCCGTGGATGCCTTCTTTCTGCACATTCAGGGCTCGGGCCGCATCGCCCTGGCGGAGGGGGGTGAAATGCGTCTGGGCTATGCGGGGCGCAATGGCCGGCGCTATTACGCCATCGGGCGGGAATTGATCAAACGCGGGGTGCTCGACAAGGAAACCGTCTCCATGCAGGGCATCCGCGCCTGGCTGGCCGCCAATCCGGGCGAAGGCCGGGCGGTCATGAACCTGAATCCTTCCTTTGTGTTTTTCCGCGAACTGAAGGGTCCGGGCCCCATTGGCGCCCTTGGCGTGGCGCTGACGCCGGGCCGCTCCATCGCCGTGGACCGCCGGCTGATCCCCCTGGGCGTTCCGATCTGGCTGCGGGCCAGCCACCCGGCGGCGGGCGGCGGGGACAAACCCCTGCGCCGCCTGGTGCTGGCCCAGGATACCGGCGGCGCCATCAAGGGCGGGGTCCGTGGCGATATGTTCTGGGGCCATGGCCCCGAAGCCGCCGCCATCGCCGGGGCGATGAAACATGCGGGCCGATGGTATCTCCTGCTGCCGAACGCCGTGGCGGATCGCCTCTGAAGCATATTCAATGCGGCCTGAACCGCCCGCTCCCGGCCACCCACTGAGATCATGGTCTATGCTCAACAACCCACAAATCTCATAATAGGTTATCAACACTATTCTGTGCTATTATTTCACAGATTCATTAAAGTAGGAGGACGCTCCATGGGTTCCGCCGACCTGGGCGCATATGCCGATATCGTCCATATTTGGATTGAGGAAGGCGATGCGGGGCTATTGTATGCGACTAGCCCCGAATTGCCGGGTTTGTTGCTGGCCGAACCTGATCGGGAGTCGTTGAACCGAGAAATCCCCGGCGTTATCAAGGCAATGTACAAGGCCCAAGGTGTAGATGTGGATGTTTTGCCCATTAGAAATCAAGATGACCACTGGCCGTGGGTTGCTATTCCGACTCATGTGGTCGCTAGCGAAATTGTCCAGAACTAGTGCTATAAATTTGCGCCTAGGCGGGTTTTGAGCTTTTCGATAAATTCTTCGCGTTGCTCAGGAGTCATTGTTGCGGGATCTTTGATTGACGCAGTCCCAAAATCAGGATGCCTGTACACGCGATAGTTTCCGTTTACAATGCCTGTTTCAGTCAGGCGCAACTGGTGAAGCCGCCCCCAAAACTGCTCAATGGTAATCCCGGCCATAATTGGCCCCTCTTTCGATCTGACGATTGTGTTTACATCTCTATTCGGATTCATTTGTTGATGGCTCGCCTCCAAGGTCATCTGCGGTAACAACTGCCACACCATCCACTAGGTATCTTCCGTAGCCAACACGCGTTACGTGGCCACGTCTCGATAAGTAGCCAATGGCGTTATAGATTTCTTTTGCAGACGCTTTCACGCCCGCAGATTCAACATCTGAGACCACAGTACCCGACTCTTTTCATAAAACCCAACCTATCTGCGGACTTCGAGGGATTTTGGAGGTGAGTAGGGCGGCCA
>JAYGEB010000293.1:0-1900 GCA_046582595.1 Alphaproteobacteria bacterium
TTGGGTGATGAGGGCCGGTTCATCGAATTGGCCGAGCCTCTCGGTGAAGGCGGGGCCATTGCCGGCGCCCTCGAAAAATATGGCGAAGGGGTGCATCTCGTGGCGCTTGCCGTCGATAATTTGGCGGAGGCGGCCGCCGAGATGAAGGCCAACGGGGCGCGGATTATTGAAACGGAAACCCAGGTCTTCGTGCATCCCCGCGATGGCCACGGCGTGATGTATCAACTGATAGAACGCGACTGATCGGAAAATGCGTTAAATTCCGGGCAACAAATCTGGCGCGCCCTGGTATTAGGCGCCGACCAGTCCTTTCACCAGGGATTGCAACAATTCCGACGCAACCATGGCCATTTTGTAAAGACCGGAAAAAATGCCCGACGGTTCCGCCGGAGGCAGGACCGGGTAATTATTGACGTTCGTCACCGGCACCAGCAATCTGTCGGCCGATCGGGGTTTGCCGTCCGCCGAATTGGACAACCTTGATGACGACCGGTACGATTTGACCGTTGAGCGGTACGATTTGTATGCCGGCCGGGACGGTCTTGCCGCCGGCTGGTACAAACTTGCGTTAAAGAACCTATTGGCTGGCACCGTATTCAACCGACCGGACATGGCGCGGAAATTCCGGCCGAAATAGGTGGCCTTTCGACTGAATATTCTTGCCGAGGCGGACAGGTTGTCGAGATCACCGGACATATTCTTGAAATGCGACGATGAAGCGGTTGTCAATTTTATGGCCCCGCCGAATGAACCGCCCGTCAGGGTCGTGGGAACGGTGTTGAACGACGTCTGAATTGTAATCTTCGCGGCAACGGCCAGCGTCGGCCCCAAGCCCATCATGGCAAATCCAATGATCGCGCAGGTCGATTTACGACTGAAAATCATGATTTCTCCTACCTATCAATCCGCGCCCGGAAGCGCTCATGCATAGATGATCGTTCTCTTGTAATTGACCGTGCAATATCCGTGCCAAGATTTTCGGTGCAATAAAATCAATGACTTAGAAATTTTACATATTCCATGAACCGTAAAGTGTTCAAAATTCCGACAGTTCGCGCGTCCCAAACCGGGATGTGTCCGCCGGCGTTTCGCCGCCGCCGCCCTAATTGGGATGGAAAAGTTGCTGGCCATTGATCCTAAGCCCGGCGATGGCCGCCTTGCCCGGCCCGGACAGCAGCCAGTCGATAAACTGCTGGCCGAGGCGGTATTTGACATGCCCGTGACGTTGGGGCGAGACCAGAATGACGCCATATTGGTTGCGTAACGAGGGATCGCCCTGTAGGACGATTTTCAGGCCTTGTCTATTCTGAAAACTGAGCCAGGTTGCCCGGTCGCTGAGCGTATAGGCATTCATGGCGGCCGCGGTATAGAGGGCCGCGCCCATGCCGGAGCCGGTTACACGGTACCAGGCGCCCGAATGGGCGGCCACGTCGACGCCGGTTTTGGCCCAAAGGGCGCGTTCCCGCCTGTGGGTTCCGCTGTCGTCGCCGCGGGAGACGAACGCGCCGGCGAATTTGGCGATCCGCGCCAGCGCGGCGACGGGATCTTTTACCTTGGCCACCCCGGCCGGATCGGCTTCGGGACCGACGATGACAAAGTCGTTGAACATTACCGCGTGCCGCGCCACCCCGAAGCCGGCGGCGACGAAGGCCTCCTCGGACGGCCGATGATGCACCAGCAGGACATCGGCATCGCCATTGCGGGCAAGCCGCAGGGCCGCGCCCGTGCCCACCGCGACGACACGGACGTCGATCCCGGTCGCGGCCTCGAACTTTGGCAGTATGTGATCGAACAGGCCGGAATTCTGCGTCGATGTGGTCGAGGCCAGAATGATGAAGGGCGGCGCCGCCTCGGCCTGGCGGCCGGCCAAGCCAAGGATGACGGCCAGCAGGCATCGCAT
>JAYGEB010000350.1:0-3620 GCA_046582595.1 Alphaproteobacteria bacterium
CAAACAGATGCTCATGCCGCCACCAAAATACCCCCCTCCCGCTCTCGCCACGCCGCAAATGCAGATGGCCCTTTGATGCAAACTGGAATAAATCTAAAGTTAAACCGGACAGCAGTGGGCCCGACCCGGTAATCCATGGCAACATGCTCAGGTGTTCACGGCGCGGGATCGCTCGTGAAATTGGCGGTCTTGGCTTCACCATGCCAGAGGATGACGGCGTGAAGTTTGGCGTGTTCTCGAGGAGCCATCATTTGCCATGCCTGGCCAGCCATTCGCGGACCAGTTTCCGGGCCTCGGCGATTTGTCCGGGCGATATGTACTTGCCCAGTTCCTTGCGGCCACCGGGCGCTTTCCCGTCGCCATGTTCGGCCGCCAGATCAATCCACATGCGGGCCCGCACATAATCCACCGCGACACCCCTTCCGAGGAAATACATGAGGCCAAGATTGTATTGCGCCTCCCCATGGCCCTGCTCGGCGGCCAGGCGATACCATTTCGCCGATGCCCCGTCATCCTCCGCCGCCGCGGCCAGGGCGGGCAGTCCGGCGACCATCGGCATCGCGATCATGACCACGGCAAGTATTCGGCAAGGCGAAAACATCATATGTATCCCAATTTTGGGCTCCGGTCTTTAGGTTCAGGATTACGCTTGGTTGCCGCACTCCGCCAAGGCCGCGTCTATTTCGGGAAGCGCCCATTTAAGACCTTTATTTGCCGCAATGGATTTCAAGCTTTTCAATTCAGCAATGGCTTCAAGATCGCGGCCGCCCTGACCAAATGCCGTTAACGCACGGCCACGGCAAATAAAGAAATCAGACCATGCGGTAGGCTCATCGCCGACAAATCGTTCAAACCCCGCCGCGTGTTTCAGTACGCCCCCAGAGTCTTTCTCGCGCAGGCAAACCTCCATCGCATCAACACGAAAGTAAAAGTGATTATGTGCGTGAGCACCGTCTTCAAGAAGCCGTTCACCCTCCCGCAATGCCCAGTCCCGCTCCTCTGGTGAGTCCGCGGCCATGGCCAACCGGCCCGTCACCCATGCCCCCGTGAAACCGGGCTTTGTCGCCATTGAAATCCGATAGGTGTCTCTATACGTCTCAAGCGCGGCCGCCTGATCATCGTCGTGATAATGCTGATAGCGTGCGCGGGTCAGCATCCCGTTGAATTCGAAACGCTTCGCGCCGATGCGATGGACAATCTCGAGAGAGCGTTCGCCATGGAAGCGCATTGCTTCAAAATCGTGCCGCAGAAAGTAAACTTCACTTAGACAATTATGGGCGATCATTTCGGCATAGGCATCGCCGGTCCGGGCGGCATTCGACACCGCGGACAGCCCGGTTTCTTCCGCCCTTTCCAATTCCAGCAAGAACAACTCGCAAAAGGCCTGCATCGGCTTGTAAAGGGCGCTGATCCGCGCCAGGCCGTGCCGTTCGGCTATTTCGACACATCGCGAGAAATAGTGTTTACCCGTCTTCATGCGGCCGTCGCCATAACCAACGTCGCCCAACCCGCCCAGCGCGCGCGCCTCGGCGTACGGCGAGGCGATGAGTTGGGCATAGTTGAGTGATTTTTCGTGCTCTTGCCGCATTTTATCGATGCGTTTCAGCGGCAAGTACAGGTTGCCGCGCAAATGATGCAAGTCCGCGAGCAGATCGTGAAAGGCATTTCGTTCAGCCATTTCCAGACAGCCGTCAAGACATGCCATGGCGCGGTCATGTTGATTTTCTATATGTAGCCCGGCGGCAAGGCCCAGACTGGCACGGCAGAATTGTTCGTCGCTTTCGGCCAATTCCAGCGCCTGTTCGAAGGCTGATACCGAAGCCGCCATTTGTCCGAGGTCTTTCAACAACTCGCCCTCAAGGCGTCTCAGCTCGAACCGTGTTGCCGCCTCGCCATCCAGTTTCAAGGCGCGCTCGACCAGCCGCAGGGCGGGGTCGTAACGGAACCCATCAGCCTGCTGTTTCGCCGCATTCAAATAGGCCTCGCCAGCGCTTTCATCCTCGGCATGTTCCAGATGCTCCGCCAGCAGAACGCCATCCCGGTCACGGTAGTAGGTGGCGGCGCGGCCGTGTAGTTCCTTCCTTCTGGGTTTCAGCAGCGAGGCATGGACGCCGTCCCCGATCAAGGCATGGGCAAAATGGAAATCCTCGCCCGCAGCGCGGATCAGGGCCTGATCCAAGAGTCCATCCGGGCTGTAGCCGCTGTCGTCCATGACATGACCCAGCGCCGATAACGAAAACCGCTGTCCCAGAATTGACGCCGCCTGAAGGGCGCCTCGGTCTCGTTGCGGCAGGGCGTCCAACCGTGCCTGGACAATGCCCTGGACCGACCCCGGTAATTCGCTAGCGCCGATCTGGTCGGCATTGCGTAACAATTGTTCCAGGAACAGCGGGTTACCTCCCGCCCGCGCAATAATATCCCGGATCAGATCACCACTTAGATCATCGATGGTATGGGCCAGGTCTTCCGCTTCCGATAATGCCATGGGGCCAAGATCCAAGGTCTCGACCTCTGCGTCGGGGATACTCCGGCGCCACGCTTCGGTCAATTGATCGCCCGCCAGCCGCGTTGTGAGCAACAACAACATGCGGCATTTGGCGGTGGTTCGGGCCAGGTGCGCGATATGCTCGAGAACATTTGCGTCGGCCCAGTGCAGATCCTCGATCTTCACCACGATGGGCCGGTGCCGGCTCAACGCCTCGGCCAACTCCGCTACGGTTGCCTGCCTGCCCTGAACGCGGGCTGTGTTGTTCATCCCGTCGTAAAGGTCGCGCAGGGCCTCGGGCGGCTCCAGATCGAGCAGGTCATGGAGGAAGACGCGGCGATCCGTTGCCAGCAATCCATCGGCCAGGACCCGCTCGGCCGCCTCCCGCCGGGTTTCCTTGCCGCTATTGGCGGCGATGGCCAGCAAACTGCGCACCAACGCCCCCACCGCGTCCTGACCCTTGGCGGTGCCGAAATCCAGGACCAGTCCCGTATGGGTGTCAAATCCTTGTTTGGCGGCCAGACGCTCGAACTCCTCCAGCAAGCGGGATTTGCCTATGCCGGCTTCACCGCGAAAGATGAAGGTTTCCCCGGTGCCCCGCGCCAGACAACGGCTTATCGCCGCCTCGCATAATTGCAGCTCCCGCCGGCGTCCGACGAAGGGCTTTTGCTCGATCCGTTCCTCGGCGATATCCTCCAACCGATAGACCGTCACGGGCTCCGGCAGGCCGGCGATCATCCGCGCGCCCAAATCAGCTCCCTTAAAACGCCCGCCCAAAGCCCGCTGTACCGAGGCCGAGGCCAATGTTTCGTCGGGGCTGGCCAGATCGGTCAGGCGGGCGGCCAGGTTCACGCTGTCGCCGGTTACGGTATATTCGGTGTGCTCCGCGCTGCCGGTGGAAGAGGCCACGACCCGGCCGGAAGCAACGCCGATATGAACCTTCAGCGGCGGCGACAGCGAGGCCACGGCGGCATGGATATCGCGGGCGGCGCGCAGGGCGCGTTCGGGATCATCCGTATGGGCCACGGGCGCCCCGAACACCGCCATCACCGCATCGCCGATATGTTTGTCGATGGTGCCGCCATAGCGGCGCAGCACTTCATCGACCACCGCGAAGAAACCATTCAGCATGGCA
>JAYGEB010000364.1:0-12352 GCA_046582595.1 Alphaproteobacteria bacterium
AATCCTGAAACAGAATCCTGGGGCGGAGGGTCTTGAACTGGTACGCCAAGGCCTGGAACAGGTTTTGGTGGACGAGGACATTTTGGCCGCGTATCTGGGACCGGAAGCGGATCAGGACCGCAAGATCATCTATGAGGATGCGGAGCTGAAGTTCTGCATTCTGGCTCACGTATACAAGGGCGCGAACCAATCTTCCCCACATGACCATGGTCCGACCTGGGCGATCTACGGTCAGGCGCGGGGCACCACCGAGATGACGGAATACCAGGTGGTCGAGGCCGCCAGGGACGGCAATCCGGGCAAGGTCGAGGCGTTCAAGACCTATAAGTTGGAGCCGGGCATGGCTGTCGCCTACCAGGCCGGGCAGGTGCATGCGCCCAAACGCATGGGAGAAACGCGGCTGATCAGGATCGAGGGCGTGAACGTCAAGACGGTCAAGCGAACCCCCTACGAGCTCGCCTAAATGCGGCCCCGCGACCGGCGCGCCGGGGCGGACCATATTCGAAGCTGGGGAAGCCTTCATGAAATTTGACTTAGAGGGCAAGGTCGCCCTGGTGACGGGCGGCAGCCGGGGCATAGGCCGGGCGATCGCCGTGACCTTGGCGGAGCAGGGGGTGAATATCGCTCTTTGCGGACGCACACAGGAAACCCTGACGGAAGCGGCGAAAGAAATTCGGGATCTGGGTGTTCAGGCCTGGCCCATCGTGGCGGACGTCAGCAAGCTGGAAAACATCCAGGCATTCGTTGGCGAGGCGGCGGCCGCGGCCGGCCGGGCGGATATCTTGATCAACAATGCCGTCACCTCGCGAAGCGCGCCATTCGATGAGCAAACCGATGAGGATTGGTGCTATCACATAGACGTCAAGCTCATGGCCTATATTCTCTGCGCCCGCGAAGTGCTGCCCTACATGAAGACCCAGGGCTGGGGCCGCATCGTCAATATTGGCGGCATGACCGCGCGGATCGCCGCGCCCCTGCGTGTGACCAACGGCATTGTAAATGCCGGCGTCGCGAATTTCACCAAGCAGTTTTCCGGGCACGTGGCGGGGCATAACATAACCGTCAACTGCGTTCACCCTGGCACCACGGCGACCGACCGGATGCAGCGGAACTTTGAACGCCAGGCACGGGACGCCAATGTCGGCGTGGACGAAATCGCCGCACGGCAAATCGCGGGCATTCCCCTGGGGCGCCTGATCAAGCCCGAGGATATCGCCGCCGCCGCGCTTTTTTTCTGTTCGCCCATGGCCGATATCATCACCGGCCAATCAATTGCCGTGGACGGCGGTTCGGCGGCTTCCGTCAATTATTAGAGCCGTTTCGATTTTCATCGAACCGCCGAGCCTCCCGCTCCGGATTATAGCAGCGGCGAATGGGCCGCGGGCAGCATCAGGGTCGAGTGCATCTCTTCGACCAATCCGGCGCCCTTGCCGAGAAAGGCCCGCCACTCCGGGTCTTCGGCCACCTGGCGGCGGACCTCGGCGCGGGGCTCGAAACTTGGATAGGCCCAGATGTGGCAGACTTCGTTAGGCTGGCCGGCTTCGGTCGACCAAAGACCGACGATGGGGGAATATTTCTCCCGCGTGGGCAAGATATCGGTAAAATTGGCCACCCAGTCCTTCATGGCGCCAGGGCGGAGGCGGTAATTTCTGAATTCATAGAGGTTGCCGGTGTCCCGAGGCGCCTTCGGTGTGACGATACAGTTCAACAGGCGGACCTCCTGGCGGATCAGCAGGGGCCGCAGCACCGGCAGGTATTCGTTCTGCCATCGCTCGTTGGCAAGCATTTCGCCGCGCAGCCGGGCCCGTTCGTTGAGATCGGAATAACTCCACATATGCATGACCTGGTTCAGGGGGCCGACTTCGGTCAGCCAATAGCCTTCAAGCTTGCCGTGGCGGTCGCCGCGAATATCGCGGCCAAGCGTGCCGGCGTTCGCGGCGGCCTCGGGCGCGGTGCCGGGTTTCATGGTGTAGGTGCGTAATTCGTAGATCATTATATCTGGTTTCCTTTTCGTTCACTCGATGCCGCATGTCTTGAGAAACGAGATCAGCGCGGCGATACATTCCGCCGGTTTTTCGATCTGCAGCATGTGGCCGGTGCCCGGTATGGCCTCGTAGGCAAATCCGCATTCCTCGTGCAGCATCTGGTTCGCCAGGGCGGTGGGCGGCACGCCCTTCATTTCCGGATCGGCGCCGATCAGCTTGACCGGGCCGCCAAAGTCCTCGCCACGCGGCCACAGGTGCAGCGTCATCGCGGCCAGATAGATCGAGGCCTCAAGCTCCCTTTGACAGCTCAACACCCAGCCGCCATTGGCTTCGTCCCGGCGCAGGATTGCCCGTGCCATGAGGTCATGCGCGCCCTCGACCCAGCGGCCATGGCCGCGGTTCGAAGCATATTCCTCGGCCAACTGCCCAGGCGTGTCAAAACGGCCAGGTCTGGTCATGGCCCAGTCCACCAGCCGCCGTTCGAATATGCACATGGTCTCATAAAGACGGTGCCCGGTCGGCGGCACGTTTGGCGGATCGAAGAGCACCAAGGCGTCCCAACGCCAAGCGATATCGACCGCATGCTTCATGGCCGCCCGCGCCGACATGGAATGAAAAACCCCGACGCTGGTCTTGGTGCCCAGCCGTTCATTCACCCCAAGATAAATGCTGTCCAGGTCGCGGGCCATCTGAGCATAGTCGTGGCCGTCGGCGCCGGCGGGTTTGTTACAGCCGTGGTTGCGAACATCGAACAGAACCAGATCGAAGCGATCCCGGAGCGGGCCCCAGAACGGCAAATAGCCGTCGATGGCGAAACCATTGCCGTGGCTGATGAACAGCCGCGCGCCATCGGGATTGCCGTGTTGGCGGATGCCGATGGTGGCGCCATCGTCCATGGCGAGGTCAAAGCTATTGTACGCGGCTGGCACTTCCAGATGCATGGAATATCCCGATTTAGTGAAAACATGAAGATGCGAGGAACCTCTACGATAATGGATCGTTTCGACCGTCACAATGGGCTGAACCGCCAATTTTGCGCTATAGTCGATGCCGGCGCCCAACACTTGGTATCGATAGGTTTGGCAGACATGGACAGCGAAAATATGGCCGCCAACGCGGTGCTGTTTTATTCCGATGAATGGCGGGCCTGGCAAGACCCGGAGCCGCCGGAGTATTTCAATCCGACCACCTACCTGCTCGATAAACACGCTGGCACGGCCACGGCGGAGAAGATCGGCCTGATTGTCGACGGGGACGAATACACTTATGCGAGCCTGCTTGGCGAAACCTGCCGGGCGGCCAGCGGGCTCGACGGGCTCGGCCTGCGGCGGGGCGAGCGGTTGTTGCTGTTCGGCACCAACAGTCTTGAATATATCGCAATCTGGTTGGGCGCGGTCCGCGCCGGCATCGTCCCGGTCGTGGTCTCCGACCTCTACAAGGCGGCGAACCTGCTTTATTTTCTGCGCGACACGGCGGCGCAATCGCTGTTCATCGATGATGAGCAACTGGAAAAACTATTGCAAATTGCCGGCGATCTGCCTGGCGATCTGAGCCAGATTATCGTGCGGCGAAGCGGCGGCGAAGCCGGCCGTCTGGAGGGCGGGGACCGGCGGGTAACCGACTACCCGGCCATGACCAAGGGCCGCGCGGATAGCTTCGCGCCGGTGCCGCGCCATCGCCACGACGTCACCTATATGTTCTATTCCGGCGGCACCACGGGCGCCGCCAAGGGCATCACCCATCTGGCCCATGACTTCGTCATTGTCCCCGAACGGCACGGCGCGTTTTGGCAATATTCCAGCCGGGACGTGGTGCACGCCACATCGAAAGCCTATTTCACCCATGGCCTGTGGCCGGGCATTCTGATCCCATTTTATTGGGGGGCGACCAGCGTCATCAGCCGCCTGCCGCCGGCGCCCGAGGCCGTCTTCACCATTGTCGAGCGCCACCAAGTGACCAAGCTGATCACCGTGCCGACCATCGTCAAGAACATGATCGCCGCCGCCGATGACGGCGGAGTTACGCCGGATTTGAGTTCGGTCGGTCTGGTTGCCTGCGCCTCCGAAAAAATGCCGCCCGAGGTGTTCGAGAGGTTCGAGGCGTTGTTCGGGGTGGAAATTCTCGATTCCATCGGCAGCTCCGAAGTGACCTACGAATGGATCGCCAACCGGCCCAGGGAATTCAAGCGCGGCAGCCTGGGAAAACCGGTGTTCGGCGTCGAAATCAAACTTATCGGCGATGATGGAAACGAGGTCACCGAAGCCAATGTCAGCGGCGAATGCTGGGTCAAGAGCCAGACGGCCTGTTTCTACTACTGGCGGAAGTACGACAAATCCCGGGACACCTTCATCGGCCCGTGGACGCGCACCGGCGACAGCTTGCTATTCGATGAGGAGGGCTATTTTTGGTTCACCGGCCGCAGCGACGATGTTTTCAAGGTGAAGGGGCTGTGGGTCTCGCCGATCGAGGTGGAGGCGGCGATCACCGCGCACGCCGCCGTGCTGGAAGCCGCCGTCATTTCAGCCGAAAACGCGGAGGGCCTGACCGTGCCCAAGGCCTTCGTGGTGCTGCGCCAGGGCCAGGACGGCTCGCCCGAGTTGATCGCCGCGTTACGGGCCGGGGTCCGCCCCTTGGGCGGTTACAAGGTGCCCGGCCAGATCGCCTTTGTCGACAACCTGCCGCGAACCACCCTGCTGAAGATCGACCGGCGGGCGCTGCGGGAGATGGAGCGAGCCGAAAACTCTCGATAGATACTACTCCACCGGCCAGCGCAGCGTGATCATCTTGGTCAGATCCAGCTTTTCCCCGATCCGCGCCATGGCCTTGGGTACTTCATCGTAGATCGCGGCTTCGTCGATCCTGGTCAGACGGCCATCGCGGACCACGGTCTCGCCGCCAACCATGACCGTGCTGACCGAACTGCCGGTGGCGCTATAGACCAGGTTCGAGACCGGGTTGTACAGGGGCTGCCATTCCGGGCGGCGGGTATCGAACAGCACCAGATCGGCTTGCTTGCCAACCTCTATGCTACCGATCATATGGGCCATCCGGGCGCCGTGGGCGCCGTTGATGGTGGCCATCTCCAACACCGTTTCGGGCGGCATGACCCGCGGGTTGATGCGCGTTTCCTTGTAGCCGCCCGCCACCAGCAGCATCTCCTGCACCATATCGACCACGCCGGAGCTGGCGTGATCGGACCCGAGCGAGACATTGACGCCCAGCGCCATCAGTTCGGGCAGTTTGCCCATGACGAAATTGCCGTAGCCATTGTGCAGGCTGGAACTGGGCGCCGCCACCAGGGTTGGCCGGCGTTTCGCGATCAGGGCGACTTCATGGGGTTCCAGCCAGCCCGAATGCACCAGCAGCATGCGCTCGTCGAGCACGCCGAGAGCTTCAAGGCGTTCGATTTCGGGCATGCCGCAGGCCGCGATACTGCCGTCGTGGGTGGAATAGCTGAAACAGGCGTGGGTCTGCAGCAGACAGTCATGGGTCTCGGCCAAATCCCGCAGTCCGAGAATGAGTTCGTCCGAGGCATTGTTCAGACCGCGAAAACAGACGCTGGCGCGGACCCGGCTGCCGGGCGCAGGTTTGTAGGCCGCCAATACCTCTTCGGCGCGCTCCAGCGCCTGCCCGGTGGTCTCGATCATCGCCTTCGGCAACAGGCCCATCACCGATTTGGTCTTATCGAAACTGCTGCGCGAGGCCACGAGGCGGATGCCGGTCGCCGCCACCGCATCGACCGTGGCCTTGGGGTGATAGTTGCCGGGATCAATGAAGCAGGTTACGCCGTGCTTGAGCAATTCCATCGCCGCCAACGAGGCGCTGACGGAGACATCCTCCGCCGATAGCACGCCCTCATAGGGATACATCCGCTCAAACAAAAAGGTCTGGGCGTTGGCTTCGTCGGCCAGGCCGCGCGACAGATGAAACGAGGTGTGCAGGTGATTATCGATCAGCCCCGGCGTCGCCACCCTGTCGCGGCCATGGCTTACCTCCCCGGCCCGCCATTCGGCTTCGATCGCCGCACTCGGGCCCACGGCGGCGAAGCGGCCGTCCTTAATGGCGATGGCCCCGTCGCGGATAATACGCCGGGCGGGATCGACGGTGATCAGCCAGTCGATCCCGGTGATCAAATGATCGGCGTCTTTCTTTTCTCCGTCCGGCATCGCTTGTCCCCAATCTAAGCCTGTTCTTCGCCGGCCTGGCCGATCACTTCGGCAACGGCGCGCAGGATACCCGCATATCCGGTACAACGGCACAAATGGCCGCTGACCAGTTCGCGTATCTCCGCTTCCGCCGGCGCCGGGTTCCGCTCCAGAAAGTCGCCCAGGGACATCAGGATACCCGGTGTGCAAAAGCCGCATTGCAGGGCGTGATGGCGCCGGAAGGCCCGTTGCAGGTTATTCAGTTGGCCGTCTCCCCCGCTCAAACCCTCGACCGTATCGATGCGGCAACCATCCGCTTGATGCGCCAAGGTCAGGCAGGCGCGCACCGCGGCGCCGTCGAGGCGCACGGTGCAGGCGCCGCAGACGCCCTGTTCGCAGCCCACATGGGTTCCCGTCGCCCCCAGCCTGTCGCGCAGGAAATCGCTGAGCAGCATGCGCGGCTCGGCGTATCCAGTGACCGGGGCGCCGTTCAATTGGACGGTGACCGGATATTGCTGGCCGCTGCTTAGTTTCGCCATGACAGGGCCTCTTCGATCATGCGGCGGCCCAGGCGGCGCACCAATTGCCGCCGGTAGCGCGCGGTGGCGTGAATATCGTCCATGGCGTCAAGGTCCCAAGCCAGGGCATTCAACGCATCGTCAAACCCGCTATCGGCCTGGACCGGAAGCTCGCGCACCCTTGGCCGGTCGGCGACCCCGCCGATACCGATCACCACGCTCTCACGTGTTGCCTTGACGGCAACCGCGACAATGGCCAGATCGCCATGGCGCCGGGCCATTTCACAAAAGGCATGGCCCTCGCCCGGTTGACCGCATGGGAAGCGGACGGCGGTGATGATCTCATCGGCGCGGCGCGCGGTCGAGAGCAGGCCGGTCTGGAAATCCTCCGCCGATACTATGCGTTGGCCGCCGGTCGAGCGCAGCACCACCTCGCCGCGCAACAGCGCCAGGCTCAAGGGCAGTTCGGAGCTCGGGTCGGCATGGGCGATGGAGCCGCAGACCGTGCCCTTGTTGCGGGTCTGGTAGTGCCCCACATGGGGCAGCGCCAGGTCCAGCAGCGGCACCTTTTCGGACAATCCGGGCCAGCGCAGCAGTTCGGCCTGGGTGGTCGCGGCGCCGACCTCGATCATGCCACCCGCCTCGCGAATATAGGCCAGGGTCTTGATCCGCGAGATATCGATCAGGATTGCCGGCCTGGCCAGGCGCAGATTAAGCATGGCGATGAGCGACTGTCCGCCGGCCAGCAAGCGGGCATCCTCGCCCCCCTGTCGCAGCGCCTCAAGCGCCGCCTCCAGGGTTTCGGCGCGAAGATAGTCAAAGGCCATGGGCTTCATGAGGCGCCGCCCAGCCAAGCCAGCAACCGCCGCCACCACTGCCACCGGGGCGCCGCCGCCGCCGTCGGCGCGCCGCCGATTTGCGCCGCCAGACGCTCGAAAAACTGCTTCACCAAAATACGCGCTGCGCCCTCCAGCATGCGGCCGCCGACGGCGGCGACCTTGCCGCCGATGGCGACTTCGTAAGTGTAGCCGACCTTGGTACCCTCCGGCGCGGGCTCGAGATGGACCCGGCCGGAGCCAACCGCCGATCCCAGAGGACCGTCCAGGCCACCCGATAGCGTTGCCGCGCGGGGCGGCTCCAGTTCCGACAGCTTGACCGTGGCCACGAAGCGGCCGCGCACCGGCCCGACGCCCAGGGATACCGTGGCCCGGTATTCGTTCTCGCCGGTCAACTCCAGCCGGTCGCAGCCGGGAATGACCGCCGCCAGGGCATCCGGGTCCAGCAGGGTCCGCCAGACCGTTTCGGGTGGCGCCGGGATCAGTGTTTCGCCCGTGCCCGACAGCCCGGTCCCCGGTCCAGACCCCGGCCCAGACCCCAACTTGGCGCCAACCGGGCTCCGCGCCGCTTCGTCGATGGCGGCGGCGGCGGGGGGCGGCGGTTCCTCGCCATGGATCAAGGCGGCAACCTTGGCCGGGGACAGCGGCAGCGTGATGTGCTCGATGGCAAGGGCATCGCAGACCGCGTTGGCCACGCAGACCGGGGTCGACATGCAATTGCCTTCCGCCAGGCCCTTGGCGCTCAGGGGCGTGAAGGGGGAAGGGGTTTCCATGTGCAAAATCAATGGCTCGACCGCCTCGCAGGCCGAAGGCACCAGGTAATCGGAGAACGTGCCCGACAGAAAGTTGCCGTCCTCGTCGTAGATGAATTCCTCGTAAAGCGCGGCGCCGAGACCTTGTACGAACGCGCCCAAAATCTGCCCATCCGCGATCAATGGATTAAGCAGCTTACCGGAATCGTGCATGGTCACGTAACGGTCGATCCGCGTTTGCCCCGTATCAGGGTCGATCTCAACACCGCAAAAATCGAATACGAAGCCATAGGTAAGCGAAGAGTTGGTCTGGTCCTGGGCGTTCGTGGCATCGATCTGCGGCGGCGACCATACCCCCGTCTCGCGCATGCCCTGCTCCATGCCGTCGGGCATGGTGGCGGGCGCCCAATGGGTGACGCCGGCGACGCGGCTGAACTTCAGCGCATTGTCCGGGTTGTCGGCGGCGAAAATCTTGCCGCCGCCGAATTCGACCGCGCCGGCCGGCACATTGAGCATGGGCGCCGCGATGCGGGCCAACTTGTCCCGGATCTTGCCGGCCGCGATCTTGGCGGCGACGGCCGTCCCCGGCGTGAAGCGGCAGGAATAAGACCCGGCGGCGATGGACCAGGGGTCCTTGTGGGTATCGAGATCCAGGGCGGTTGTAATGTCGGAGGGCCGCAGGCCCAGTTCATCGGCGACGATCTGCGATAGCACCGTTGCGTGGCCCTGCCCCTGGGGCACCGTGTCGGCGTTCACCGATACCGCGCCCAGGGGATCGACGTTGACCGTCGCCATGGACACGGCGCCGTTCTTCGGCCCCGCCTTGTCCCGTTCCTCCGCCGTCAGGATGGTGCTGAGGTAACCTAGATTGGACATGCCGGGTTCGACGATGGCGGCATGGCCGATACCGTAAAGCCGGCCCTCGGCGCGGGCCCGTTCGCGGCGCCGTTTCAGTTCCGCCAGGCCGCCGCTCTCGACGGCGGTGGCGATGGCGGTGGCATAATCCCCCGAATCCAGCAATGCGCCCGCCGCCGCGCGGTAGGGGAAACTTTCGGCCGCGATCAGATTGCGCCGGATCACCGCCAACGGGTCCAGTTGCAGCTCGACCGCGATCCGGTGCATCAGCCGCTCCAGCGCGTAATAGAGTTGCGGGCCGCCGAAGCCCCGGACCAGTCCGGCCGGCATCTTGTTGGTCATCACCACCCGGACATCGATGGCCAGATGCCGGATGTCATAGGCGCCGGTGGAGGCGCCATGCATGCGATAGATCGGCCCCGGCATGGGCGAGCGCAGAAAGGCGCCGTAATCATCCAGATGATCGAGGCGCAGGGCCGTGACCTTGCCGTCCGCCTTGACCGCGGCCGAGATCGTGGTCACCCGGTTCGGCGCCGAATTACCCGCCGTCAGGTGTTCCAGGCGGTCTTCGATCCATTTCACCGGGCGGCCGGTTTGGCGCGCCGCGATCGCCATCAACACGATATAGGGAAACACGCTTTGTTTGACGCCAAAGCTGCCGCCCGAATTCGGCGGCGCGCGCAGGCGCAGGCCGGTCCCGGCCACGCGCAAGGCCCGCGCCATGACCGGCTGCGTCGTAAACGGTCCCTGGAAGTTCGACATGACATCGAACACGCCTTCGCCTGGATGGTATTCCGCCACCACCGCGAAACATTCTATCGGCGTCAGGGAATTGCGCGGGTATTCGACCTCGAGCGTCAGCACCTTGTCGGCCTCGGCGAAGGCCTTGTCGGGATCGCCGTAAGAAAACTTCCGGGCCGATGCCACGTTGGTGCCCATCTGCTCGAACAGCAGCGGCGCATCGTCCCTGGCCGCCAGTTTCGGATCGACGGCGGGCGGCAAGGGCTGGTAGGACACCTCGACAAGGTCGGCGGCGTCTTCGGCCCGGTAGCGGTCCGCCGCAAGCACCAGGGCCACGGGTTCGCCGACGTAGCGGACCCGGTCCACGGCCAGGGACCATTGCTCCATGGGCTGTTTGATAACCACCAAAAAGGGATCCGACAGCTTCCGGATATCCTCGCCGGTCAGGACGGCGGCGACACCGGGTAGCGCCAGCGCGGCGGCCACGTCGATGCCGCGGATTTCCGCATGGGCATGCGGCGAGCGGACAATGGCCGCGGCCAGGGTATCGGCCCGGACCGCCAGATCGTCCACGAAACGGCCGTGGCCGCTCAGCAACGCCGCGTCCTCGACCCGTTCCAGCGGCTGACCTACGAACTTCGTCTTTTCCTGCTGCATATTCCGTACGATCCGGATGGCGCTCGCGTCGTCAGCTCGCCAGATTGTAAAACGCCACCGCGTTATCGCAGGTGATCTTTTGGATCTGCGCCGGCGTCAGACCGGCAAACTGCTCTTCGATATACTTGCTGGATTCCGGCCAGATGCCGTCGGTGTGCGGGTAGTCGGAACCCCACATGATGGTATCTTCGGTCATCAGGTTTCTGGCGTTCACCAGCATCGGGCCGATCGGGTCATATTGGAACGTGGCTTTACACTGGCGCTGCCAATATTCGGACGGCTTCAGCTTCATAAGATCACGGAAACGGTCCTCGAACTCGAAATCCATGCGGTCCAGCGCGTAGGGAATCCAGCCGATGCCGCTCTCGCCAAACGAAACCTTGAGGTTCGGGTAGCGCTCAAACACGCCGGCGCCCATCAGGGCCGCCAGGATGTGGATCAGGCCCATCTGGAAGGCCGACACGCCGGTGAACATTGCCGCCCGGCGCACTTGGCCGGAGGTCATTTCGCGGGCCTTTGGCGACGTGGTCGGGAAAGTATGGAAATGCAACGGCAATCGCACCTCGTTGACCGCTTCCCACAACGGTTCCCAGCATGGATGCCACATGGGTTCCATGTCCCAGGAACAGGACAATTCCAGCCCCCGCAGGCCCATCTTGGCGCAACGGTGGGTTTCCGCCACCGCCGCCTCGATGTCGCCGTAGGGCAGGCAGGCAAGGCCGATCTGGCGGTCGGGATAGTGACTGCAGAAATCTTTCAGCCAATCATTATAGATGCGGAACAATTCATTGGCGGCCTCGGTGTCCCGCATCTTGGAGGCGGAGCCAAGGATGCCGAAGATGACCTCCGCGTCGACGCCGTCGCGGTCCATCTCCTTCAGGCGCATATGCGGGTCGGAGACCCGTTGCACGCCTTTTTTGCCATCCTCGAACATGCCGGTCTCGGCCATGATATCGACGCGGCGGTTCTGGCCGGGGACGAGCTTCGCCCCGCCTGGCCCAACGCCGTTCAGCAACCCGAAATTCGCGCCTTGCCTGGTCACCCATTGGGGGCCGTCCGGGCCGTCTTCCACATACGGCATGCGGTCCCGCAGCGCGTTGGAAGCTTCCGACGTGAACAGCGTCGGCGGCATCCAGGGCATGTCCAGATGACAATCGGCCGAAATCCTCTGGTATTCCATGGCCAAAAAATGCTCCCCATTTTTGAAAGACTTCGTGAAAGACTTACCGGCGAGGAGCAGAGTAGGCGCAATTCGGTCGCCGATCAATTCGCCAACGCCCCCCATTCCACCCGACTCCACCCGCCAGCCGTGGCGACCGGCCGATTATTTCACCCCGTTCAGCTATTCCGCGCTTCCCGGCTTGCGCTGTTGAGCGGGCACCGTAAGATACCCGCAAGATATTCACTGGAAGATTTCCATGTCTCGGGCCGCGGCCGTAACATTTCAGAGGACAGCCATGAAGATCACCATCACCGAACCGAAACTGCCCAACTCCGGCGCCCTTGTCGTCGGCGTCCTGAAGGGCGGCACCTTGCTGGCCACGGCCAAGCAATTGGACAAGGCCTCCAAGGGCGCGCTGGGCAAGGCCATCAAGGCCTCCCGTTTCACGGGCGGCAAGGGGCAATGGCTGGACCTGATCGCCCCCGCCGGCATCGGCGCCGACCGGGTTCTGCTGGGGGGGTTGGGCGAGGCCAAGAAGATCAAACGCGGCGGCCTGGAGAATTTTGGCGGCGCGGCCCTGCAACGGCTGGCCACCAGCGGCATGAAAACCGTCACCATCGCCTGCGATCCGGTCACCGGGGCCAAGGCCACCCTGGCCCTGGGCGCGGCCTCCCTGGCCTATGGCGCGCGGCTGGCCAGCT
>JAYGEB010000509.1:0-25288 GCA_046582595.1 Alphaproteobacteria bacterium
TTTACCATGCGTCAGCTTTTGGAAGCCGGCGTTCATTTCGGCCATCAAACCCATCGCTGGAACCCCAAGATGGCGCCGTTCATTTATGGCGCCCGCAACAATATCCACATCATGGATTTGCGGGAAACCGCGCCCATGTTGCAACGCGCCTTGGTGAAGGTGCGCGACGAGGTGGCGCGCGGCGGCCGCGTGCTTTTCGTGGGCACCAAACGCCAAGCTTCGGCACCCTTGACGGCGGCGGCCAATGCCTGCGGCCAGTATTATGTCAATCACCGGTGGCTGGGCGGCATGCTGACGAACTGGCGGACCATATCCAACTCTATTAAGCGTCTGCGGGTTCTGGAAGAGCAGTTGGCCGAAGACGGCGGCGGTCTGACCAAGAAAGAGTTGCTGCAGTTGACCCGGGAACGGGACAAGCTGGAACGCGCCCTGGGCGGCATCAAGGAGATGGGTGGATTGCCGGCGGTCATGTTCGTGATCGATACCAACAAGGAGGAGATCGCCATCCTGGAGGCGCGGAAGCTGAACATTCCCATCATCGCCGTGGTGGATTCGAACTGCGATCCGGATTTGATCGATTTTCCCATTCCCGGCAATGACGATGCCGCCCGCGCGATAACCCTCTACCTGGATCTGATTTCCCGATCGGTCATCGCCGGCCTGCAAAAGGAACGCCAGGCCGGCGGCGAGGACCTGGGCGCGGCGGTCGAGTTGCCGGCCGAAGAGGCCGCGGTTGTGGCGGAAGCCGTGGCCGAGCCCGAGGCGGCTGTGGCGGTGGCCGAGCCCAAGCCCGAGGCGGCGGTGGCCGAGCCCGAGGCGGCTGTGGAGGACGCGGTGGCCGAGCCCGAACCCGAGGCGGCAGCCCCGGAAGCGGAGCCCGACGCCGCAACGGAAGCTGCTAATTCCTAACTTAATTATTCATAATAACAGTAGTTTACACTGTAAACTTCACACAGGAGATTAGCAGTGATGCAAGTATCGGCAGGCATGATCAAGGATTTGCGCGGCAAGACCGGCGCCGGCATGATGGATTGCAAAAAAGCCCTGACGGAAACCGAAGGCGATGTGGAGGCGGCCGTGGATTGGCTGCGTACCAAGGGGTTGGCCGCGGCCGCCAAAAAAGCCGGGCGCGTGGCCGCCGAGGGTCTGGTCGCGGTTGCCGTATCCGGCAAGACGGGCGCCTTGGTGGAGGTCAACAGCGAAACCGATTTCGTTGCCCGAAACGATCGATTCCAGGCCTATGTGCGCACCGTGGGTGAACTGGTTCTGGCCGGCGGCAGCGGTGATCTAGAGGCTTTGCGGGGGCAGGCCTATCCCGGCGGCGAGCGCGATGTGGGTGAAGAGTTGACCCATATGATCGCCACCATCGGCGAAAATATGTCGTTGCGCCGGGCCGATACCTTGTCGGTGGATACGGGCGTCGTGGCCAGTTATGTGCATGCGGCGGCGGCCCCCGGTCTGGGCCGCATAGGTGTGCTAGTGGCCTTGGAATCGACGGCGGACGAGGCGCGGCTTTCAGCTCTCGCCAAGCAAGTGGCCATGCATGTGGCCGCCGCATCGCCGCAATCGGTCAGCACCGATGACCTGGATCCCGAGGCCGTGGAGCGCGAACGCGCCGTTTTGAGCGAACAGGCCCGCGATAGCGGCAAGCCGGAAGAAATTATCGCCAAGATGGTCGAGGGCCGCCTGCGCAAGTTCTATCAGGAAGTTGTCCTGACCGAGCAGACCTGGGTCATCGACGGCGAAACCAAGGTCGCGGCGGTGCTGGAACAGGCCGCCGAGGATCTCGGCGCGCCGGTCAAGGTGGCCGGGTTCATCAAATTTGTGCTGGGCGAAGGCATCGAAAAGAAAGAAACTGACTTCGCGGCGGAGGTCGCGGCGCAAGTTTCCGCTTAGATCAATCAGCAAAAAAATAATTGTGTTATTTTGATGCTGATAATTTGATCTATTTCAAAGGGTTAGAGCGACTTATCTGCGTTCAAATGAACGCAAGTCGCTCTAATCCGTCCCGCGCCTTCGCCACCCGAACGCCATCGAGGATAGGGGACGCCCGTGACGATGCCTGAAACAACAAACGCCGGAACCGGATCAACCGCCAGCACCGGCGGCGGTACGTTGCGGTATCGGCGGGCCTTGTTGAAAATCTCCGGCGAGGCGCTGTTGGGCGCGGGGGAATACGGTGTCGATTTCGATACCGTGCGGCGCATTGCCCAAGATGTGAAGGAAGTTCACGATCTGGGCGCCGAAATTTGCCTGGTCATCGGCGGCGGTAACATCTTTCGCGGTATCTCCGGCGCCACGGTGGGCATGGAACGGGCCAGCGCCGATTATATGGGCATGCTGGCCACGGTGATGAACGCCCTGGCCATGCAAAGCGCCCTGGAAGGCATCGGGCTGCCAACGCGGGTGCTCTCGGCCATTCCCATGGAAACGGTTTGTGAATCCTATATTCGCCGCCGCGCCCTGCGCCATATGGAAAAGGGCCGGGTTGTAATTTTTGCCGCCGGTACCGGCAATCCATTCTTCACGACGGATACCACGGCCGCGTTGCGGGCGGCCGAGATGAACTGCGACTGTCTGTTGAAGGGCACCCAGGTCGATGGCGTCTATACCGAGGATCCAAATATCAATCCCGACGCCGAACGCTTCGACCGCCTAAGTTACCATCAGGTGCTGGCCCAGGATTTGAAGGTCATGGATGCGGCCGCCATTTCGCTTGCACGAGAGAACGCGATCCCTATCCTGGTGTTCTCTATTCACAACAACGGCGCATTTGCCGATGTGTTGCGGGGTACGGGCCGGTGTACGGTGATCGACGAAGGTGATTGACGAGGGAGGTTGAACGGTGGCGGATCCTGACCTGGACGACCTGGACAGACGCATGAACGGCGCCATGGAAGCCTTGCGTCACGAATTTGCCGGCTTGCGCACGGGGCGCGCCTCGATCGGATTGCTGGAGCCGATCATGGTCGATATCTATGGCGCGCAGATGCCCCTGAACCAGGTTGGCACCATCGGCGTGCCGGAACCGCGTCTGTTGACGGTACAGGTCTGGGACAAATCGGCCGTGGCCGCCGTTGATAAGGCGATCCGGGCCTCCGGTCTGGGTTTGAATCCGGCGGCGGACGGCCAGTTGGTCCGCGTCCCCATCCCCGAATTGACCGAGGAACGCCGTAACGAAATGGTCAAGATCGCTCATAAATATGCCGAACAAGCCCGGGTTGCCGTGCGCAACGTACGCCGCGATGGCATGGAAAACCTGAAAACGATGGAGAAGGACGGCGATTTGAGCGAAGATGATCACCATCTTTGGGGCGACGAAATTCAACAGCTAACGGACCAGAAGATCGCCAGAATCGACGAGGCGCTGGCCACCAAAGACGAAGATATCAAGCAGGTCTAGATTGTGAGCAGTCCCTCGCACGATACCGGCGCGCCGCCCCCCCCCATCCATGTCGCCATCATCATGGACGGCAACGGCCGCTGGGCCAAGGCCCGGGGCTTGCCCCGCGTGACTGGCCATCAGCGCGGCGTGGACGCCTTGCGCGGCGTGGTCGAGGCTGGTCAGGAAATGGAGATCGATTACCTGACCCTTTACGCCTTTTCCTCTGAAAACTGGAAACGCCCGCCGACGGAGGTGGATGACCTCATGGGCCTGTTGCGCCTGTATCTGCGGCGCGAGTTGCGCGAATTGCACCGCAATGGCGTGCGCATCCGCTTTATTGGCGAATGGCAAATGCTGGCCCCCGATATCGTCAAATTGATCGAGGATGCCCAGCATACGACCAACGACAATACCGGCCTGACCCTGATCATCGCCGTCAATTACGGCAGCCACCGCGAGATCGTGGAGGCCGCCAGGGCCATCGCGGCCGCCGTCGCGCAAGGCGCCATGACCCTGGATGAGATCGACGAGGCCAGTTTTGCCCGTCATCTGCATACCGATGGCATACCCGATCCCGATCTGGTCATACGCACCTCCGGTGAACAGCGATTGAGCAATTTCCTCCTTTGGCAGGCCGGTTATGCGGAGCTGGTCTTCATGGATGTGCTGTGGCCCGATTTTACGAAACAGAGTCTGCAACAGGCGGTCGACGAGTTCCATCGGCGTGAACGGCGTTATGGCGCATCCAGCGGCTGATCCGGTTTCATCCACGCTGCGGACACGGGTTTTGTCGGCGGCGGTTTTGGCGCCGGCGGTCCTGGTCCCGCTCTATTTTGGCGGCATGGGATTCGCTTTGTTGCTGGCCCTGGCGGCGATCCTGATGGCGGCGGAGTGGGACCGCCTGACGGGCGGCAGCGGCTTTGGAGCGCAAGGGCTGGCGGCTGCCTTGGGTCTGTTGGTGGTTTTGACCTTGGGTTATTATGGTCGAAGTGGTTGGGCGTTGCTGGCCTTGCCGGCGATGGCGCTGCTTTTGGCTGGGTTTGGCCGGCTGCGTGGCCGCGGCATGGTTTGGCCTGTATTGGGGTTGTTTTGGCTGGGGTTGCCGTGTCTGGCGTTATTGTGGTTGCGCATGGGGGATCAGGGAATGTTGGCGGTTTCGTGGCTGTTCGTGGCGGTCTGGTCTTGTGATACTGGGGCCTATTTCGCGGGCCGGGGCCTTGGCGGGCCGAAATTGGCGCCGCGCATCAGCCCGAAAAAGACCTGGTCCGGGTTGCTTGGCGGCATGCTGGCGGCGGCTTTGGCTTCGGCTGGTTTGGCCGCTTTCGTGGATCACGGCTCGGCCGTGCCGTTCGCCGTGCTGGGCGCGGTTTTAGCGCTGATCTCCCAATGCGGCGATCTGGCGGAATCCGGCGTCAAACGGCGGTTTGATGTCAAGGACAGTGGCGCCTTGATCCCGGGCCACGGTGGTATTCTGGACCGGGTGGACGGCATATTATTCGCGGCGCCCGCCTTGGCGCTGCTGGCCCTGGTTCCCAATCACGGACTGCTGCCATGGCGTTAGGAACAGGCGACAAGCAGCACGTGGGGGCGCCGCCGCGCCGGGTCACGATCCTAGGCGCGACGGGGTCGGTTGGCCGCAATACCCTTGATCTGATCAACCGCCGGCCAGAAGCCTATGACGTGGTCGCCCTGACCGCGCAAAGCAACGTGGAGCTGTTGGCGGCTCAGGCCCGGCAATGCAATGCCGAAATTGCGGTGATCGGGGATGAAAGCCACTACGCCGCCCTGCGCGATGCCCTCGCCGGCAGCGGCGGTGAAGTTGCCGCCGGCGCCGCGGCTTTGTGCGAAGCCGCCGGCCGGTCCAGCGAATGGGTGATGGCGGGCATTGTCGGGGCGGCCGGCCTGGGCCCGACCCTGGCAGCCGTTCGCCGGGGCGCCATTGTCGCGCTGGCGAACAAGGAATGTCTGGTTTGCGCCGGCGAATTGATGCTGGAAGAGGTAAGGCGCAGTGGCGCCACCCTGCTGCCCGTGGATTCAGAACATAACGCCATCTATCAGGTCTTTGATTTTGATCGTCCCCATACCGTTGACCGCATCATCCTGACCGCCTCGGGTGGGCCGTTTTTGCGCATGGATGTCACAGCGATGGCGCGGGTGAGCCCGGCCCAGGCCGTGGCCCATCCGAACTGGGACATGGGCGACAAGATTTCCGTGGATTCGGCGACCATGATGAACAAGGGCCTTGAAACGATAGAGGCCTACCATCTGTTTCCGGTCCGGGCCGACCAGATCGAGACCCTGATCCATCCGCAGTCCGTGGTGCACAGCCTGGTTGGTTTTGTGGACGGTTCCGTCCTGGCGCAGCTCGGCGCGCCGGATATGCGCACGCCCATTGCCTATACCCTGGCCTGGCCGGACCGCATGGCGACGCCCAGCGAACGCCTGGATTTGGCCCGCATCGGAAATTTGTCGTTCGAGGCCCCCGACCCCATGCGTTTCCCGTCGTTGCGCCTGGCGCGGGAGGCGCTGGCGGCGGGCGGCACGGCGCCGACGGTTCTGAATGCGGCCAATGAAATCGCCGTCGCCGCGTTTCTGGCCGAGCATCTCGGCTTTTTGGAAATTGCCCGCGTGGTTGAGGAAACCTTAAGCAAGATCACCGTATCGTCGGTCACGGAATTGGCGGATATTGCCGCCGCCGACGCGGAAGCGCGTGCCACGGCGCGTCAATTAGCTGGTTTGCCGCCCCTGAGCGATGGCCGGTTGAGCCTGGTGCAAGGATAGGAACCATGGTGTTGGATTTTATTTCGGGGGTCGGGCTTTATGTCCTGCCATTCCTGGTCGTTCTGACGGTCTTGGTTTTTGTGCATGAAATGGGACATTACCTGGTCGCGCGCTGGGCCGGTGTCCGGGTCGAGGTGTTTTCCATTGGTTTCGGGCCGGAGATAAAAGGCTGGAACGACCGCGCCGGGACGCGCTGGAAGATTTGTTGGATCCCGTTTGGCGGCTATGTGAAATTTTTTGGCGACAGTGACGGCGCCTCCCGCCCCGATGGCGGAGCGTTGCGGAAATTGAGCGAAAGCGAGCGTGATGTTTCCTTTCATTACAAAAGTCTGGGCCGGCGCACCGCGATCGTAGCCGCCGGGCCGATTGCGAATTTTATTTACGCCATTGTCGTTCTGGCCGGGATGTACATGGTTTTCGGCCAGCGCGTGACGCCGGCGGAAGTCGGACGGGTGGTTGAACAAGGCGCGGGCGATCTTGCCGGCTTCCGGCAGGGCGACCTTATCTTGGCGGTCGACGGAGGTGCGATTCATCGTTTCGAACAGTTTGAACAGGCGGTGTTTCTTAACCCTGGACAATCCCTGGCTTTCCGCATCCGCAGGGCCGGGCGGGAAATTACCTTGAATGCCACCCCGGCACTGACGGAAAAGGCCGATCGCCAAGGCACCATGCACAAGTTCGGCGACCTCGGCGTCTGGCCGGCCAACCAGGCCATCGTCGGCAAGGTTTTCGAGGATAGCCCGGCCGCCCAGGCCCGCTTCAAGGTTGGCGACCGGATTCTGGCGATCGACGGCCAAATCGTCGATAATTTCGAACGGTTGCAGGATATGGTCGCCGCCAGCAAGGGGCGCCGTCTGGCTGTGTCGGTGCTGCGCGATGGCGTGGAAATGCGTCTGCACGTGGCCGCCCGCCTGGATGTCACGGCCAAGGAGAGGGGCGCCGGCGAACGTTGGCTGATCGGCATATTGCGGGCCCAAAGGGCGCCCGTTCGGCTTGGTCCCGGCAATGCCGTGGTTCAGGCGGCCGTGACCTGTTACGACATGCTTGTCCAAACCCTGGAATATGTCGGGCAGATGATTGCCGGCAGGCGGGGTACGGAGGATTTGGGCGGGCCGTTGCGAATCGCTCAGGCATCGGGCCAGGCGGCGCAGATCGGTATCGAACAACTGATCATGTTGTCCATTCTGTTGTCCTTGAACTTGGGCATGATCAATTTGTTCCCCATCCCCATACTGGACGGCGGCCACCTGCTTTTCTACGGCTTCGAAGCGGTCTTGCGCCGGCCCTTGACGGAACGCGTTCAAGAATTCGCCTTTCGTATCGGCCTGGCGATGGTACTTTCACTTATGGTCTTTGCCACCTGGAATGATCTGGTAAACTTGCGCGTCATAGAATATATCACCGGCCTATTCTCATAATCCCGAACCAGGTCTTTTGGAGGCCGTGAATTTGCGTTTTCGCCTGATCATCCTGGCCAAGCTTATCCCCGCCATCGCCCTAATTGGCGCCTTGCTTGCGGGCCAGCCGCTTGCGGTATTTCCGGCGGCCGCGCAGACCGCGTCATCAGTGGTCATCGCGCGTATCGATGTCCAAGGCAACCAGCGGATCGAGCCGTTGACGGCGTTATCCTATATGACCATCGCCGCCGGTGACCGTTACGATCCGGGCCGGGTGGATCAGTCCTTGAAGGCGCTGTTCGCGACCGGTCTGTTCGCCGATGTTTCGATCCGCCGCCAGGGCAACGTGCTGGTGGTCAACGTGGTCGAAAATCCAATCATCAATCGTTTGGCCTTTGAAGGTAACCGGCGTCTTGGCGATGACGTCTTGGAGCCCGAGGTTCAACTGCGTCCGCGCATTGTCTATACGCGCAGCCGGGTGCAGGCGGATGTGCGGCGTATCCTGCAGGTCTATCGCCGCAACGGCCGTTTTGCCGCTTCCGTCGATCCCAAGGTGGTGCAGTTGGAACAGAACCGGGTTGATTTGATATTCGAGATCAACGAAGGGCCGGTCACGGGCATCCGCCGCATCGATATTATCGGCAACCGGAATTTCGATGACGGCGTATTGCGCCGGGCCATCGCCACCAAGGAAACGCGCTGGTACCGCTTCTTTTCATCCGACGATACTTACGACCCGGATCGGGTGACCCTGGACCGGGAATTGTTGCGGAAATTCTATCTGGAGCGGGGCTATGCGGATTTTCGCGTGCTTTCGGCCGTCGCCGACCTGACCCATGACCGGACTGATTTTTTTATCACCTTCACGGTCGAGGAAGGGGGACTTTACAAATTTGGCAAGGTCGATTTAACCACGACGTTGCGTGACCTGGATCCGGAATCCTTGCGCCCGGTCCTGACAATCGTCGAGGGCAAGACATACAACGCCGAGGAAATCGAGGCCTCGATCGAAAGACTCAATTTCGCCGTCGGCCGCCGCGGCTATGCCTTTGTCGATATTCGGCCGCGGGTCAATCGGCGTCGGGACGAGCGGATGATCGATTTGGTTTTTCAGATCCACGAAGGGCCGAGGGTACATATTGACCGCATCAACATCACCGGCAATATCCGAACCCTGGATAAGGTCATACGGCGCGAGATGAAACTGGTTGAAGGTGATGCCTTCAATACCGCGAAGTTGCGCCGCTCCCGCCAACAGATCCGGCGCCTGGGCTTTTTCGACAAGGTCGATATTGCCCAAAGGCAAGGCGACACTCCGGACAAGGCGGTCATCGACGTCGATGTGCAGGAGCGTTCAACCGGCGAGCTTAGTTTTGGCGTTGGCATATCCACGACGGAAACCGTGGTTGGCGATATCTCCATCCGCGAACGAAATCTTCTCGGCAAGGGGCAGGATTTACGCCTGACGCTTGGTCTGTCGACCACCCGGCAGCAGATCGATCTGTCATTTACCGAGCCCTATTTTCTGGACCGCAACCTTTCCGCCGGATTTGATGTTTTCAGCCGGCGGCAAAATCAACAAGACCGTTCCTCGTTTGACGAGCAGGCCCAAGGTTTCAGCCTGCGGTCCCGCTTTCCGATCACCGACAATCTGAAACAGGGGTTGCGCTATACACTGCGCGGCGACAATATCGAAAATATCGGCAATACGACCTCGCCGTTCATTCGCCTTGATGAGGGGGAATTCATAACCTCGTCCCTGGCATACGATCTGACCTACGATACCCTCGACGACATTGCCCTGCCGAGCACGGGCATTATCATCCGCGGCGGGCAGGAGATCGCCGGGTTGGGCGGGGATGTGCGCTACATAAAGAGCACGGCCAGTGTGTCTTATTATCATCCATTTACGCGTGACGTCGTGGGCAACGCGTCGCTGACCGGCGGCACGATTTTCGGTATCGGTCAGGATGTCCGCGTCTTGAACCGGTTCTTCCTGGGCGGCGATAGTTTCCGGGGATTTGCCTCTGGCGGCGTTGGCCCAAGGGATGCGGTGACGGATGATTCGATTGGCGGCAACACCTTTTTCGTGGCGACGGGAGAGATGCGCTTCCCCATTGGCTTGCCCAATGATTTTGGCGTTTTGGGCCGAGCCTTTACCCAGATGGGCGTTTTGTTGGATCCTGATGTCAGTGGCGCAAATCTGCTGGATTCGAATGTTCCGCGCCTCAGCGTCGGGGTTGGGCTATCATGGCGTTCGCCTTTCGGCCCCATTCGCGTGGATCTGGCTCAGGCCTTGATCAAGGAAAGTTTCGACAAGGATGAACTTTTCCGGTTTAGTTTTGGCACCAGATTCTAACTCGGCATGAGGATGATCGCCATGCGGCGGATTTCCGCACCGTTCTTCATGACATTCGCCCTGTTGTTCATGTTCGTGGATGGCGCCGTCGCCCGTGCCGAAGAGTTTCCCAAGGCGGTGGTCGCGGTGCTGGATTACACGAAAATCCTGCGCACATCGGATGCCGCCAAGGATGCGGGCCGGCAAATAAAACAATACCGGAACAGCTTTCGCGATGCCATGCAGGCGGACGAAATTCGCCTGCGTGGGGTTGAGACGGAACTAAAACGCCAGCGCGGCACGCTAAATCCGGCGGTCTTTGAAAAGCGCAGGCGGGAATTCAAGGAGCAGGTCATTGCGGCGCAAAAACGCGGTCAGGGCCATAAACGGCAATTGGACCGGGCGATGAAGATAGCTTTGGATAAAATCCAGGCAGCCATGATCCCGATCGTCAAGGTTTTGACCGAGGCGAGGGGTTTCACTCTCGTCGTCGATAAATCTCAGGTGCTGTTCGCCGATAAGGCGTTGGATATTACGAACGAGGTGATGCGTCAATTGAACCAAAAACTGCGCACCATCAACGTGCCGAAGCCGCAATAGTCCTGGGTGCTTGGTGATGGACCATGGTTGATCAGAGGTTCTTTCATCGCCAGGGACCGTTTCCGTTGGTGGAACTGGCCGCTATTGGCGAAGCTGAATTAAAAGACCCGGCCCAGGCCGATGTCATGATCGAGGATATTGCCGCCCTGGAAACGGCGGGCCCCGGCCAATTGAGTTTTCTTGACAACAAGGCCTATCTTGAAGCCTTCGCGGTCAGCCGGGCGGGCGCGGCCATCGCGGAGCCGCGTCAAGCCGGCCGCGCGCCCAATGGCATGGCATTGCTGTTGAGCGAACAGCCCTACCGCGCCTTTGCCCTGATGGCGCAGGCCTTCTATCCCAGACCGCGGCCAAAGGCGGCGGTATCCGGCGCGGCGGTGGTCGATGAAGGGGCGGTTCTGGGCCCGGGCTGTCAGGTTGACGCGGGCGCGGTTATCGCGGCGGGTGCGGTTTTGGGCGCCCGATGCGCCATAGCCGCCAACGCCACCATCGGCGCCGGCGTCACCCTGGGCGATGATTGCATCGTGGGGGCCAGCGTTTCCCTATCCCATTGCCAGATCGGCGATCGGGTTACCCTGCATCCCGGCGTGCGCATTGGTCAGGATGGTTTTGGCTTCGCCATCGACCCCGGCGGCCATATCAAGGTGCCCCAGGTTGGACGGGTGCTGATTGGCGATGACTGCGATATCGGCGCCAATACGGCGATTGACCGGGGTTCCCTGCGCGATACGGTAATTGGCCCCGGCTGTTGGATTGATAATCTGGTGCAAATCGGGCACAACGTGGAACTGGGCCGCGGCTGCGTGATCGCCGCCATGGCCGGCATTTCGGGCAGCACCAAGGTGGGGAATTTCGTGGCCATGGGCGGGCAGGTCGGCATGGCCGGTCATTTGGAAATCGGCGACGGTGTCCAGATCGCGGCGCAAAGCGGTATCATGGCGGATGTGCCGCCCGGCATGACATTGTGCGGCACCCCGGCGGTGCCGATAAAGGAATTTTTTCGCGGGGTGGCGACCCTGCGCCGCCTGGCGCGGACGGGCGGCAAGAGCGAGGGCAAGGGTTGATGACCGAGGATGCGGTGAGCGGAGAGGCAAGCGTGGCCGATAGCATCGATATTGGCCGCATCATGGAGATGATACCCCACCGCTATCCCATGTTGTTGGTGGATCGGGTGATCGATATTGTCGCCGGGGAAAGTGCCGTCGGCATCAAGAACGTCACCATCAACGAGCCACAATTTCAGGGTCATTTTCCCCAGCGCGCGGTGATGCCCGGTGTGATGATCGTCGAGGCCATGGCGCAAACCGCGGGCATTCTGGTGGTCCATTCCCTGGGCGCGGAGGCGGAAGGCAAATTGGTTTATTTCATGTCCATCGACAAATGCCGCTTTCGCCGGCCCGTGGGACCGGGCGATGTCATGCACATTCACGTCGCCAAGGAACGCGCCCGAGGCAACGTCTGGCGCTTCCGGGGTAAGGTTTATGTTGATGACAAGCTGTGCAGCGAGGCGCAATTCGCCGCCATGCTGGTCGAGGAATAGGAAAAAGCCATGACGAATATTCATCCGACCGCGATCATTGAAGATGGCGCCGTTCTGGGCGGCGGGGTGCGGATCGGGCCCTATTGCACGGTAGGGGCGGAGACCAATTTGGGCGACGGCGTGGTGCTCGACAGCCATGTGGTCATCGGTGGCCGAACCACGCTTGGTCCCAATTGCCGGGTATTTCCCTTTGCCGCCGTTGGCACGGCGCCTCAGGATACGAAATATGCGGGCGAACCCTCGGAATTGATAATGGGCGCGAATAATATCATTCGCGAGCATGTCACCATGCATCCCGGCACGGCGGGCGGCGGCATGGTCACGCGGATCGGCAACAATTGTCTGTTCATGGTGGGCGCTCATGTGGCCCATGACTGCAAGATTGGCGATCATGTGATTTTGGTCAACGGCGTCGGGCTCGGCGGCCATGTGGAGGTCCAGGATCATGCCATTCTGGGCGCCATGTCGGGGGTGCATCAGTTTGTAAGAATTGGCCGCCATGCCATGATCGGCGGCAAGTCGGCCGTTGAAAGCGATGTCATCCCCTACGGTTCGGTGTTGGGCAACCGGGCCTATTTGAGCGGTCTGAACATCATTGGCCTGAAACGGCGCGGCTTTGGCCGGGAAGAAATTCATAGTCTGCGCAACGCCTATCGCCTGCTGTTCGCGCAGGAAGGCACCATGCAGGAGCGCCTGGCGGATGTTGCCGCCATGTTTGCCGATCATGAACAGGTGATGGAGATCGTGGCCTTTATCCAGGCGGGTTCATCCCGCGCCCTGTGTCAGCCGAAATTGGACCGTGCCGCCTAAACTGGGCATTCTGGCCGGCCGGGGCGCGCTGCCCGGTCAAATTGTTCGGGCCTGCCGGTCCGCGGGCCGGGATTGCTTTGTCATTGCCTTCAACGGAGAGACGGAGCCGGACACGGTCGCCGGCGGCGTTGCCCATGAATGGGTTGATCTGCCGACCGTGGGGCGCACCATCCGTTTGTTGAAACAGGCCGGTGTCGCGGAATTGGTGCTGATCGGGCCCGTGGGGCGGCCCGATTTCAGCAAGATGAAACCGGATTGGCATGGCGCCAAATTATTGCCCAAGGTCATCAAGGCGGCCCGCCAGGGCGATGACGCCTTGATGAAAGTGGTCGTGGAAGATTTGGAACGGCAGGGTTTCAAAATTCTTGGCGCCGAACAGGTGCTGGCCAACCTGGGCGCCCCCCTCGGCGTAATGGGCGCCCATGAACCAGACGCCAGCGACCGGTCCGATATCGCCCGCGGCATGGAAGTCGTTGGGCAACTAGGGGCCATGGATATCGGCCAGGCGGTGGTGGTGCGGGATGGCTATGTTCTGGCGGTCGAGGCGGCGGAGGGGACCGACGCCATGTTGCGGCGTTGCGAACAATTCCGCGGCGAAAACCGGGGCGGCGTCCTGGTCAAACGGCCGAAGCCGGGCCAGGAATTACGGGTCGATTTGCCGACCATCGGCGTGCCCACGGTAGAGGGAGCCGCGGCCGCCGGCCTGAAGGGTATCGCCGTGGCCGCGGGCGGCGCTTTGATCGCGGACCGTGACGCGGTCGTGGCGGCGGCCGATGCGGCCGGCCTTTTCGTCTGCGGCGTCGCGGTGGAGGAGGGGTCCTGAGCCAGCCGGGCGATCATTTCGTGGTGGTCGCGGGCGAGGCCTCGGGCGATGTTCTGGGTGCTAGGTTGATGGCCGCGCTGCGCCAGCGTCACGATGGCGAAATTCAATTCAGCGGCGTCGGCGGCGCGCAAATGGCGGATGCGGGCCTGGACAGCCTGTTTCCCATCGCCGATCTGTCGGTCATGGGCCTGGCCGAGATTTTGCCGCGCCTGCCCTTGCTGTTGCGCCGCCTGGCCGAGACGGCGGCCCATGTCAGGGCGGCCCGGCCCTCGGCGCTGATCACCATCGATGCGCCGGGATTCTGCTTCCGTTTGGCGAAGCGCCTGTCCGGCGAAGGCATTCCGTTGATCCACTACGTGGCGCCCCAGGTCTGGGCCTGGCGGCCGGGACGGGCCCGGCATCTGGCCGGACGGATCGATCACCTGCTGGCCCTGTTGCCGTTCGAGCCTGATTTTTTTCAAGACTACGACCTGCCTTGTGAATTCGTCGGCCATCCGGTGATTGAAGGCGTGGCGGAGGCGCCAGGCGATGGCGCGGCCTTTCGCGGCAGCCTTGGCATTGACGCCAATAGCCCGGTTCTGGCCTTGCTGCCGGGCAGCCGGGCGGGCGAGGTTGGCCGGCTGTTGCCGGTCTTTGCCGAAGTCGCCGCGTTGTTGCACAAATCCCGCCCCGGTCTGAACATTGTCATTCCCACCGTTGAACAGGTTGCGGGAACGGTCGCCGATGCCGTGCGCTCCTGGCCCATGCCAACCCATTTGATCCGGGGAGCGGTGGGACGGGCCGATGCTTTCGCGGCCGCCGACGCGGCCCTGGCGGCTTCGGGCACGGTGTCCCTGGAATTGGCGCTTCGCGGGGTTCCCTCCGTTGTCGCCTACCGCGCCAACCCCTTCACCGCCGCTATATTGCGCCGCATGTTGATCATTCCCCATGTGGCCCTGCCGAATATTCTGGCCGGCGAGGCGGTGATGGAGGAGTTTCTGCAGGAAAACTGCCGGGCCGTGCCCATAGCCGGCGCCCTGGCCCGCTTGTTGGACGATACCGGTCATCGCGCGGCGCAACGGAAGAAATTCGCCCACATCGCCAAGATGCTCGGCCACGGCGGGCTGGCGCCCAGCCTACGGGCGGCGGAAGCGGTCTTGCGGATAATCGAGGGACACCGGGATGATATCAGCGCGACAGCCAACGAAAAAAGGGACCCGCCTTAGGCAAGCCCCCTTATCAGATTTTATCTTATCTTGTCTTTTGGCTTGTTTTCCTACCGCTCGTCCAGCGGAGAGAACGCCCGCTCCTTTTCGCCGGTGTAGAGCTGCCGCGGACGGGTGATTTTCTGGTTGGGGTCCTCGATCATCTCGTTCCACTGGGCCACCCAGCCTACCGTGCGGGCCAGGGCAAAAATTACCGTGAACATCGATGTGGGGAAACCCAGGGCCCGAAGGATGATGCCGGAATAGAAATCGACGTTGGGATATAGTTTCCGGTCAACGAAATAGGAGTCGGAAAGGGCGATTTTTTCCAACTCCATGGCTAGTTCGAGCAAGGGATCGTCCACGCCCAGTTCGTCCAGGACTTCATGGCAGGTGGCCATCATGACTTTGGCCCGGGGATCATAGTTCTTATAGACCCGGTGGCCGAAGCCCATCAGACGGAAACTGTCATCGGGGTCCTTGGCCCGTTTCAGCGCGTGGGCCACATTCCCCACTTCGCCGATTTCGCCCAGCATTTTCAACACGGCTTCGTTGGCGCCGCCATGGGCGGGACCCCACAACGAGGCGATGCCGGCGGCAATGCAGGCAAAGGGATTTGCCCCCGAGGAGCCCGCCGTGCGTACCGTCGAGGTCGAGGCGTTCTGTTCGTGATCCGCATGCAGGATCAGGATGCGGTCCATGGCCTTGGAGACCACGGGATTGATCACGTAATCCTCGCATGGTACCGCGAACATCAGGTGCAGGAAATCTTCCGCATATGACAGATCGTTGCGCGGATACATGAAGGGCTGGCCGATGGAATATTTGTAGGCCCAGGCGGCAATGGTCGGCATCTTGGCGATCAGGCGATAGCTGGCGACCATGCGCTGATGGGGGTCATCAATGTCGGTACTGTCGTGGTAAAAGGCCGACAAGGCGCCGACCACGCCGACCAGAATGGCCATTGGATGGGCGTCACGCCGAAAACCCCTGTAAAACTGCGCCAGTTGCTCATGCACCATGGAGTGATAGGTGATGTCGTGGACAAATTTTGCTTTCTCCTCGGCGTTCGGCAGTTCGCCATTCAGCAATAGAAAGCAGGTCTCCAAAAAGTCGCTTCGTTCCGCCAGTTGGTCGATCGGATAGCCGCGATGCAGCAGAATGCCCCGTTCGCCGTCAATAAAGGTGATCTTACTTTCACAGCTCGCCGTCGAGGTGAAACCGGGGTCGTAGGTAAATCGATCGGTCGCGCCGTATAATTTGCGGATGTCGATGACGTCCGGCCCCAAAGTGCCTGAAATCACCGAAAAATCAGTGCTCCCATCCGCGTTGCCAAGGGAAATTGTTTTTTCCGCCATGAGATATCTCCCGTATTTTGTGCTTGGCCGGTCCCGTCAAATCAGGTCCGGCAATTCTTTGAAACTGCATCACATGCTGCCGCCATTATAACTGAGCCGGCCGCATTAGCGTAGGGTGGATTTTGCCGAAAAGAACAAAAAGTGAATTTCTGCCGGTTACCGCATATGATCGCCAATCCGATCCAGGCTTTCCCGGCGGCCCAAGAAATACAGCACTTCAAATATTCCTGGCGAGGAGTCGCGCCCGGTCAGCGCGGCACGCAGAGGTTGGGCCAGTTTGCCCAGTTTCAGGCCTTCCGCGTCCGCCAGACCGCGGATGGCGGCCGCGAGTTCATCGTGGTTCCAATCCGCCACCTCACCGAGGCGGGCATGCGCCTTGGCCAACAGGGCGTGGGCGTCGTCCGCCAGCAGTTTCGCCGCCTTCTCCGTCATGGCCAGGGGACGGCCGTCGAGCAAAAATCCCGCCTTGTCCGCCAGTTCCACCAAGGTCCGCGACCGTTCCTTGAGGGCGCCGATGGCCAACGGCAGGCGGGCCCGTTCAATATCCGTCAACGCCCGGTCCGTGGAACCCGCCAGCCGGTCCGACAACAGCCGGCACAAATCGCCCTCGTCCATGGCGCGGATATAGTGAGCGTTCAAATTCTCCAGCTTCGGTATGTCGAAGCGGGATGGCGATTTTCCGATACCTTCCAGGTTGAACCATTCGATGGCCTGGGCCAACTCAATGATCTCATCATCGCCATGGCTCCAACCCAGACGGAGGAGGTAATTGCGCAAGGCGGCGGGCAGGATGCCCATGTCCCGGTAGGCCTCGATACCCAGCGCGCCGTGCCGTTTGGAAAGCTTCGCGCCGTCGGCGCCATGGATCAGGGGGATATGGGCAAAATGCGGCGCCTCCCACGCCATCATGTCGTAAATCTGACGTTGGCGCAGGGCATTGGTCAGATGGTCATCGCCGCGAATGATGTGACTGACGGCCATGTCGTGGTCATCGACCACCACGGCCAGCATATAGGTCGGCGTGCCGTCGGTGCGCAGCAGCACCATATCGTCCATTTCGCCGTTCTGAACGATAACCTCGCCCTGCACCAAATCCTGGATCACGGTCGCCCCCGACCGCGGCGCCTTCAGGCGGATGACCGGTGCTTGGTCTTTCGGCGCATCGGCGGGGTCTCGGTCCCGCCAGCGGCCATCGTAGCGCGGGGAGCGGCCCTCGGCTTTCGCCGTCTCGCGCATTTCCTGCAACTCCTCGGGGCTGCAATAGCAATGATAGGCGTCGCCGGCGGCCAACAGTTGCCGCGCCACCTCCGCATGGCGATGGGCGCCGGCGAATTGCGAGATGGGCTCGCCATGCCAGTCCAGGCCCAGCCACCGCAGGCCCTCATGGATCGCGGTGACGGCCCCCTCGGTGGCGCGGGCCCGGTCCGTATCCTCGATCCGCAACAGCATGTAGCCGCCGTGGTGTTGGGCGAACAGCCAATTGAACAGCGCGGTGCGGGCGCCGCCAACATGTAAAAAACCGGTGGGGGACGGGGCGAAGCGGGTGATCACGGACATGCTTTTGGCTTTCGGGCGGGCGGCCTATGATAAGGGGTGGCGTTATCTATCACATCGTTTTGGCGGACGCCAACGGCCCGCCTGGTCCAGGCCTTCCTGGCGGAGCGCGAGCGTTGGCCCTTGTGGCTGCCGGTCATGTTGGGATTTGGCGTCGCGCTCTATTTCGCCCTGCCGGCGGAGCCGCACCGCCTTGCCGGTCCCAGCGCCGTCGCGGCCTTGATCTGCGCGGCCTGGTTGTCGCGCCGGCATGGCTATATCTTGTTGGTCATGCTTGCATTGTTGGCCCTGGGGGTGGGTTTTTGGTCAGCCCGGGAGCGCAGCGCCCGCGTTGCGGGGGCCATTTTGCAGGGCCGGCTTGGCCCGGTTTATCTCACCGGCACCATCGTCAATATCGAAACCCGGCCGCGTGGCCTGCGCCTGTCCCTGCGGGACAGCCGGATCGCCAGGCGGCCCGGCTGGCAAGCGCCCCGGCTGGTCCGCCTAACCCTGCGCCAGGGCCACAAACCGCCCCTGGAGGTGGGGGGGACCGGGTGCGGCTGCGCGCGGTGTTGATGCCGCCCGCCGGGCCGGCGGCGCCGGGCGCCTATGATTTTGCCCGTGCCGCCTGGTTCAAGGAAATTGGCGCCGTGGGCTACGCGATGTCGAGGGCCGAGGTCGTGGCGGTTGGAGAGCGAAACGGGTTGGCGCCGCATATCGCGGGGTGGCGGCGGAGCCTGGCGCTGCATTTGCGCGAACAAATGCCGGGTCAAGCCGGCGCTGTTGCCGCCGACCTGATGACCGGCGACCGGGGCGCCATTCCCGAAGGGACCCTGCAGGACATGCGCGATGCGGGCCTGGCGCATCTTTTGGCGATTTCCGGCTTGCACGTGGGTTTGATTGCCGGCTGGCTGTTCTTTTCCGTGCGTTTTCTGCTCGCCCTGATCCCAGGCTTGGCCCTCCGCGCGCCGATCAAGAAATGGGCCGCCGCCGCCGCACTGCTGGGCGCGTTCGCCTATATGCTGCTGACGGGCGCCACGGTGCCGACCCAACGGGCGTTTTTGATGCTGGCCCTGGTTATGGCGGCGGTGATGCTGGACCGGGTGGCGATTTCCTTCCGCTTGCTGGCCTGGGCGGCCGTGGCGGTTCTGCTGTGGGCGCCCGAAAGCCTGCTATCGGTCAGTTTTCAGATGTCATTCGCCGCCGTCGTGGGCCTGACCGCCATTTACGAAGGTCTGGGCCCGGCGGTGATGCGCTGGCGCTCGGACGGCGGCCGCGCCAAGCGGTTGAGCCTTTATCTGGGCGCGGTATTGCTGACCACATTGGTCGCCAGCCTGACGACCGCACCCTTCGCGCTTTACCATTTCAACCGGGTCGCCATGTATGGTCTGGCCGCCAATCTCGTGGCGGTGCCGCTCACCGCCCTTTGGGTCATGCCCAGCGCGCTGGCGGCCTATGTCCTGATGCCCCTCGGCTGGGAGCAACTGGCCCTGGTGCCCATGGGCCTTGTGGCATACAGGCCATGCTCGCGGTGGCCCACGCCGTGGCCGGCTGGCCCGGCGCGGTCACCCTGGTGCCGGCGTTTTCTACTTTAGCCCTGGCAATCATATCCTTGGGCGGCCTGTGGCTCTGTTTGTGGCGGGGGCGGTGGCGTTATGGCGGTTTGCTGGCGGTCGGTCTCGGCATTGTCCTGGCCGGGCAGGGCGATCCGCCGGATATTTTGATCGATGGCCGGGGCAAGATCATGGCCGCGCGTCTGGAGAACCGCGCGGTTTTGGTCGCCGCGCCCTATCGGCGTAAAAGCATAACCCTATCGACCTGGTTGCGGCGCTGGGGCCGCAAGGAACCGAGCAAGGATGACAGCATCATGCGATGCGATGGCTTGGGCTGTGCATTGATCCATGGCGGCAACGCGGTCGGTTTCGCCCGCGGACCGGCCGCCCTGGAGGATGATTGCCGGGTCGCCGATCTGGTGCTTTCGGCGGTGCCGGTGCGGTTTAACTGCCCATCGGCCAAAATGGTCATTGATCGTTTCGATCTATGGCGCCGAGGGGCGATCGCCGTGCGCTGGCGCGATGGGGTGATCAAGGTGGAAGGCGCCAACGACAGCCGCGGCGACCGTCCCTGGAGCCGGCCCAGGGCGCGGCGGCGGAATAAGAAACCGGTCGATTAGCGCTATTGACCTTCGTCGGCACATTCCGGATCATGGCGTCAACGTAGATTGCCGGGTCCAGCCCGGAAGGATGAAATTTGCCAAAAAACCGCTAAATCGTCATGCCCGGACGTGATCCGGGCATCCAGGAGCGGCGGCGGTCACAAGATGAACCATGGCTGGGAGCTATCCTAATACCGCCGCAGCAAGCCGATCAATTGGCCCTGGATTTTTACCCGGTCGGGTGGAAAAATCCGGGTCTCATAACTTTGGTTCGCGGGTTCCAGGGCCACAGAATTGCCCTTGCGGCGCAGGCGTTTCAAGGTCGCCTCGTTATCATCGATCAAGGCCACCACGATGGCGCCGTTTTCCGCCGTTTCCCGGCGCTGCAAGATCACGGTATCGCCGTCGAGGATACCCGCGTCGATCATTGAATCGCCCGCGACCTCCAAGGCGAAATGTTCGCCGCGGGCCAACATGCCGCGCGGCACATCGACAAAGTTGGAGGGATCGCGCAAGGCCTCGATCGGGGTGCCGGCCGCGATCCGGCCGTAAAGCGGCATGGAGACAATATCGTCCGATTCCACGGCATGACGCGAGACGCCGGAACTGAATTCTCCCTGGATGACGTTTGGCGATAGATCCCTGCCGCCGGGCAGGACGGATTCAGGCAATTTTAAAACTTCCAACGCCCGGGCCCGGTGTGCCAGGCGCCGGATAAAGCCGCGTTCCTCCAGCGCCGTGATGAGACGATGAATGCCGGATTTGGATTTCAGGTTTAGGGCATCCTTCATCTCATCGAATGAAGGTGAAATGCCGCTTTGGCGAATGTGGCCATGGATAAAGTTGAGAAGCTCGTGCTGTTTCCGCGTTAACATTTCCTCACCTTCTCCCCTTTTTGCTATCATTAATTGAATAATATTAAAAACAGCAATTAAATTATCGGAACAAAAGCAAAACCTGAGGATATGTTCTAGTTTGGTTCTCACTCTCGGTCAAGAAAAATGTCAAGCTGTGGATAAATTATCCACAAGGGATGGCTTCAGATGCCCACGCCATCGCCACTGAGGGGCAGGATTTCGACCCGGTCGCCGGCCTTTGCAGGGGCTGCCTCTGGGGGGCGGAGGACCAGGCAATCGGCCCGGGCCAGGCGCGACAGCATGGAACTATCCTGTTTTTCGAACGGCGTGACGATGGTTTCGCCACTCTCGTTGATCTGGGCGGAGGCCCGCAGATAGTCCTGGCGCAGGTCGTTGGCGGGCAGGTCCCGGCCCAGGCGGGCGGGCAGGGTCGTGGCGTGGGGGTCTAGGCCCAGCATGGCGCGGATCGCCGGGCGCAGATAGACCAGGCCGCAAACCAGGGAGGAGACCGGAGTGCCGGGCATGCCCATCATCGGCGTGCCGGCAATATGGCCGAACAGCAGCGGTTTGCCCGGCCGCATGGCGATGCGCCAGAAATTCAGGTCCAGACCGTCCTGGCCCAATACCTTTCGCACCAGATCATGATCGCCGACCGAGGCGCCGCCCAGGGTGACCAGCATATCGGCGCCGCGGGCGCCGGCGGCCAGGGCGCGGAGCGAGCCCTCGTCGTCGCTGGCGATACCCAGATCAATGGCCTCGCCGCCCGAAGATTTTATCAGGCCCATCAGCGCCAGGGTGTTGGAGCTGATGATCTGGTTCGCGCCGATCGGCTCGCCGGGACGGACGATCTCATCGCCCGTGGCCAGCAAGGCGATGCGCGGCGCCCTGGTGACGCTCAACCAGGGCACGTTCATGGCGGCGGCCAGGCCGATATCGCGGGCCGAGAGCACCCGGTTCGCCGGGATGCCCACATCGCCCTGGTTGAAATCCAACCCGGCCGGGCGGATGTAATTACCCAAGGTCGCCGCCTCGGTTACGGTGATTTGATCACCCGATGCCGTGGTATCTTCCTGGATGACGATGGCATCGGCGCCCGTGGGCACCGGCGCGCCGGTGAATATGCGGGCGGTCTGACCCGGCCCAATGGCGCCGTCGAAGGCGTTGCCGGCGGCGGCTTCGCCGATCCGGGTCAATACCGCAGGGACCGAAGCCACGTCCGCCGCCCGCACGGCATAGCCGTCCATGGCCGAAACATCGGACGGCGGCTGGGTCAGTCGCGCCACCACGTCACGGGCCAGCACGCGGCCGTGGGCGGCGGCCAGGCTGACGCTTTCCTCCGGCATCCTCTCGACGCCATCAAGGACGCGCCGCAAGGCCTCGGCAACTGAAATCATGCTCTATTCCGCCTTCTAGCTGGCCTCGTAACGCCCTGATTTGCCGCCGGACTTATGGATTAGGCGCACATTTTCCAACGCCATGCCGCGGTCCACCGCCTTGCACATGTCATAGATGGTCAGACCGGCGACCGAGACGGCGGTCAGGGCTTCCATCTCGACCCCGGTGCGGCCGGTCAGCTTCACTTCCGCCTCGATCTCGACGCAGTTTTCCGACCCCTCACAGCGCAGTTGCAAACTGACCGAAGATAGCTGGAGGGGGTGGCACAGGGGGATCAGATCGGCGGTGCGTTTCGCCGCCATGATGCCGGCCAGCCGCGCCACGCCCAGCACATCGCCCTTGGCCATGCCGCCGGCTTCGATCAGGGCCAGGGTCTCGGGCGCCATTGTTACCCGGCCCGCGGCACGGGCGATGCGTTCCGTCACTTCCTTGCCGCCCACATCGACCATGCGGGCGTTGCCGGCGGCGTCGAAATGGGTCAATTCGGCCACCTCTCAACCTCCCACGGCCGCCGCCAGGGCGGGGTTCAATAGATTGTGGGTGGCCGCCTCCACATCCTCCTGGCGCATCAGGGCTTCGCCGACCAGGCAGCAATGACAGCCCGCGCGGCGCATGCGAAGCAGATCTTGGTGGCTGTTCAGGCCGCTCTCGCTGACGCCGAGGACATCGCCGGGCAAGCTCGCCGCCAGGCCTTCAGTGGTGGCCAGGTCCGTGACCATAGTTTTTAGATTGCGGTTGTTGATGCCGATCAGCCGGCTGTTCAGGGCCAAGGCCCGCTCCAATTCATCCTCGTCATGAACCTCGACCAGAACATCCATGGCCCAATCACCGGCCGCCGCCTCCAACTCCCTGGCCTGGCCGTCTTCCAGCGCCGCCATGATCAGCAGGATACAATCGGCGCCCAGGGCCCGCGCCTCGGCCACCTGATAGGTTTCAAGCATGAAATCCTTGCGCAACACGGGCAACGTGGCCGCCGCCCGCGCCTGGCGCAAAAATTCGTCATGGCCCTGAAAATAAGGCTCGTCCGTCAGCACCGACAGACAAGAAGCCCCGCCGCGTGCGTAGGCCCGCGCCAGGACGCCTGGGTCGAAATCATCCCGGATCAAACCCTTGGAAGGCGAGGCCTTCTTGATCTCGGCGATCAGTCCAAAACGGCCGTCGCCGACCGCCCGGCGCAAGGCATCGGCGAAGCCGCGCACGGGGGCGGCCTCCCTGGCGGCGGCCTCGACCTCGACCAAGGGGCGCGCCACCCGGCATGCCTTGATGTGATCCCGCTTATGGGCGCAGATGCGGTCGAGAATATCGCTCATGGCAGTTCTCTCATGCCGATACCGGGTCTGGGCGGTTGGTGATGGCGATCAGGAGCTGTAGTTTCTCCATGGCGTGGCCGTCATCAATGGACCGCGCCGCCATTTCCACGCCGTCGGAAAAGTCAGCGGCCATGTCCGCGATGATCAGGGCGGCGGCGGCATTGAATAGCACCACATCCCGATAGGGGCCGGCCGCACCGCCCAGCAAGGCGTTCAGGGCGGCGGCGTTCTCCACCGCATCGCCGCCCTTCAGATCCGCCAATGTGGCGATTGGCAGGCCGGCTTGCTCGGGCGTGACCTCGAACTCGGTAATCTCGCCATCCGCGAGAGCCGCGACGTAGGTCGGGCCGGTAATAGTAATTTCGTCCATGCCGTCGGCGCCGTGGACAACCCATATCTTTTCCGATCCCAACGCCTTCAAGGTCTCGGCCATGGGCCGGATCCATTCACGGCCAAAGACGCCGATCAACTGACGCTTCACGCCGGCTGGATTGGACAGGGGCCCAAGCAGGTTGAAGATCGTGCGGGTGCCCAGTTCAACCCGCGTCGGGCCCACGTTGCGCATGGCGCCGTGGTGCCGGGGCGCGGCCATGAAGCAAATGCCGGCCTCGTCCAAGGCGGCCTGCAGCAAGGAGAAATCCGCATCCACGTTGACGCCCAGGGTGGTCAGCACATCCGTGGCGCCGGTCCGTGAGGATGCCGCCCGGTTGCCGTGCTTGGCCACCGGCACGCCGCAGCCGGCGACGACAAAGGCGGTGGCGGTGGAAATATTCAGCGTTCCCTTGCCATCGCCCCCGGTGCCGACGATGTCGATGGCGCCGGGCGGCGGCGAAAGGGTTGTCATGCGCTGGCGCATGGCCATGACGCCGCCGGTTATTTCATCGACGCTTTCGCCCCGTACCCGCAGGGCCATGAGAAAGGCGCCCATCTGCGAGGGCGTCGCATCCCCCGACATCATCACATCGAACGCCGCGCGGGCCTGTTCCACGCTCAGCGCCTTGCCCTCGGCGACGACGGCGATCAACGCTTTGAAATCCGGCTGCTTCTCGGCCATCAATAATTCTCCGAGCCAAAAATATCTGGCGGCAAATTGGGCGGTCCGGCAGAGCCGCGCGGCACAACAAACCGCGCCTTTTGGACGCCGTCAAGGCCCCATGGCGGCGGCGGCAATTTATCCCATGGGCTTTTACCTATCCCGTGGGCAGAAGCCGGTCTCCCATCCCCCGGCGCGGCAAGCCGCATCGCGATGATTTGCCGACGTTGACGGTGCCGCCATCGACGCCGGCATCGTCGATGGCGCCGCTTTTAGGGTGGCGGAGTTGCAAATTGGGGGAGAAGTGGCGGGTGACGACGATCAACTTACCGTCCCTCAGCTTTGTGCCCGCTTCAATTCCTGCCATCGCAATAACGTTGGAGCGCGGTCGCGCAGCCATGTCGTGCTGTGTAGGTATCCATGGTGTTCGACAGCCGCCAGGCAAGCACATGCCGCGTGGCCCAGTCCATGATCGCCACCAGGTACAGAAAGCCATGTTGCACCGGGATATAGGTGATGTCGGAGCACCAGACCTGGTTGGCCCGGTTGATCTCCATGCCCCTGAGCAGATAGGGATAGATCCGGTGTGCGGGATGGGGATCGGAGGTTCGGGGCGCCTGATAAATCGCCTCCAGGCCCATCAGCCGCATCAACCGGCGAACCCGGTGACGGCCCACCTCAACGCCCTCGCGCCGCAAATGACGCACCATCTGGCGGGAGCCGTAAAATGGATACTTCATGAAGAGCTCGTCGATCCGGCGCATCAGCGCCAGATCAGCTTCGCTCTCGCCC
>JAYGEB010000437.1:0-3155 GCA_046582595.1 Alphaproteobacteria bacterium
ATGGGTCTTTATCATCGCACCTTGGTATTACGACATCCATGCGAACGTGAAGGATGCGAACCACGACCAAACGTCCTTCGGTTTCTCGATAGAAAATTATGTGTTTGGCAACATGATATGCCCGCAGGCCGTCATTAACGTCATCACGTGGCCTGCCCAAATCCGGCCGTTCGCAAAGCAACGCCAAAGCATCACCTAATTTCGAGACATACCGCCTCTTTTGCATCACGCCCCAACGTTGAGCCGTAAATGCGGCAATATTGGCAATATCTTTTTTCGCCGGACCGCTTCCTCCGCTAGGGGCACGCCGCGTTCTTCCGCCGCGTTCTGCGATATTTCCCGCACATATAAGACCGAGGCGTTGCCTCTCAGGGTGGAGAACATGGGCACGGCGTGGATCAGGCGGCGGGGCGGCCGGCTTTCTTGGTAAGGTCTTCCCATGACTGGCCGGTCGCGATGACGCAGGAGCCGCCATCGGGTTGGGTCACGATCATTGTCCAACTGCCGCTTTTCGAAGCCAGCACCTCGACCAGGGTGCCATTGCTGGACAAACCCACGGAGACCGGCTGTTCAGCATAGTCCTTGCCCAATTTCGACAAATTTTTGTCCCGCTCGCCACAGGGCACCTGCTGGGCCTGGGCAAGGGCCGGCGCCAAGGCGATGGCGGCGGCAACCAAAATGCGCAACATAATTCTAACCTTTCCGCGTTGCTCCGGGCGCCACGGGACGCCGCGGGATGTGGAACAAACATTCATTCCGGACTTGGGATGGGGAATCGGGAGCGGATTTGAAAAAAGAAGCGAAGCCAAAACGATACTCAAACGCAAACACTATACTGGGGTACTAAAACTCAAATACACAACTTCTTACCAGGCATTTTGGCTTCCAGTTCCGCTCCCGATAACTTGAACCAGATACCATGCGGCAACTCAGGTCCAAAAAAAACCAAACCAAAACTATAAAATTACTCAAACTGACTGTAATGGTTTTATCAATTTTACTTATGTATTATGGACATCAGGAAAATAATAAATGGTTAGGAACGTAGAAATTTAATTAACGCGCAGATACGGAATGGCTATAATTGGATAATAAATGGTTTATTACATTTGTTACGATCATGTAATTCTTATGTAACCAAATAAATTCCGAGGAATTATTGAAATTGGCGAAATTTAGCGGATTTTTTGGTAAATTTCCTTTCCGAAAGTTTACTCGCATCTTCATTTGTAACATTGAACCTGGCCGCGGGACCTCGCCCATAAGATGCGTTGGCCGCCCGGTTTTGCCCAAGGCGCCCGCCACCCGTTTCTGGCAAAATGATTTTTCCGATAAATTCCGCGCCGGCATGGCTCTGACGCATCGACCGGCGGGTCATTCCGTTGCTACAATGCGGCCATTCAATGGAATATCTGGGAGATGTTGGCAAATGGATGTACGGGCAGCCGTGGCGCACAAGGCGGGCGCGCCGCTGAGCATCGAAACGGTTCAACTGGACGGCCCCCGCGCCGGCGAATGCCTGGTGGAGATCAAGGCCAGCGGGGTCTGTCATACCGATGCCTTCACCCTCTCGGGCGACGATCCGGAAGGTCTGTTTCCCGCCATCCTGGGCCATGAAGGCGCCGGCGTGGTGGTGGAGGTCGGCGCCGGCGTGACCTCGTTGACGCCGGGCGATCATGTCATCCCCCTCTACACGCCGGAATGCCGGCAATGCGCCTTCTGCACCTCGGGGAAGACCAACCTGTGCGGCGCCATCCGGGAAACCCAGGGCCAGGGCCTGATGCCCGACGGCAGCTCCCGCTTCAGCCTGGGCGGCGACCAGGTATTTCACTACATGGGCACCTCGACCTTTGCCCAGTATTCGGTGATCCCGGAAATCGCCTTGGCCAAGATCCGGCCGGACGCCCCGTTCGACAAGGTCTGTTACATCGGCTGCGGCGTGACCACGGGGATCGGCGCCGTCATCAACACGGCGAAGGTGGAGGCCGGCGCCAATGTCATCGTCTTCGGCCTGGGCGGCATCGGGCTGAACGTAGTGCAGGGCGCCCGCATGGTCGGGGCCAACATGATTATCGGCGTCGACACCAATCCGGGCAAACGCGGCCTGGCGGAAAAATTCGGCATGACGCATTTTGTCAATCCCACCGAGCTTGGCGGCGATCTGGTCGCGCATCTGCTGGAGATGACCAATGGCGGCGCCGATTACTCGTTCGAATGCATCGGCAACGTGGAGGTCATGCGCCAGGCCCTGGAATGCTGCCACAAGGGCTGGGGCGAAAGCATCATCATCGGCGTCGCCGGTTCGGGCCAGGAAATCAACACCCGTCCCTTCCAACTGGTCACCGGCCGGGTCTGGCGCGGCACCGCCTTCGGCGGCGCCAAGGGCCGCACGGATGTGCCGAGGATCGTGGATTGGTACATGGATGGCAAGATCAACATCGACGACTTGATCACCCACACCATGCCGTTGGAGGAAATCAACACCGCCTTCGAGCTGATGCACGCGGGCAAATCGATCCGCAGCGTGGTGACGTTCTAGGGCATATTCTACGCGGCCTGTCGGTCTTGCCGCTCCAAAATTTGAAATCTTTCTTCTATCCCGTTCATCCTGCTAGTCTGATGTTTAGGGAAAGAAGGCGTCAATGGCCGATGATATCCGTCAGTGGCTGGAAGCACTCGAGCTGGGCAAATACGGTGACGTTTTGTCGAGAACGAAGTCAATGTGCGTGAACTGCCGGCCATTACCGACGATGACCTCAAGGAATTGGGCCTTCCCCTGGGACCCCGCCGCCGCATTCTGATGGCCACCCGTACCGCGCAAGCCGCAACGCCGGAACCCGCGGGGAGAGGCCAGGGAGAGGCCGCGCCGGCGTCCGAGGCAGAGCGCCGGCAATTGACCGTCATGTTTTGTGATCTCGTCGGCTCCACCGCCCTGTCGCAACAACTCGACCCGGAAGACCTGCGCGACATCATGCGGGCCTATCAGGATGCCGTATCCGGCGCGATCGTCCGCTACGGCGGCCATGTGGCGAAGTATCTGGGCGATGGCGTGCTGGCCTATTTCGGCTGGCCTCAAGCTTACGAGGACCAAGCCGAACGGGCGGTCAGGTCCGGACTGGATGCCGTTGCCGCCGTTGGCGAGCTCCAGCTTGCGC
>JAYGEB010000462.1:0-5622 GCA_046582595.1 Alphaproteobacteria bacterium
ACGCCGCCTTCCCGGCGCCGGTGGTCTACGCCAACCACGAGATGTCCCACCGGGTCGCCGACATGCTGTTCGGCGCGCTATATTCGTTCCTGCCCGAGCGGGTCATGGCTTGCTCCCAAGGCACCTCGTCCGTGCTGACCCTGGGCGGCATCGACTACCGCACCGGCGAGCCTTATGTGAGTTATGAATCCATCAAGGGCGGCTTCGGCGCCCGGCCCACCAAGGACGGCATCAACTGCGTCGCCGCCGGCATATCGAACATGATGAACACCCCCATCGAGGTGCTGGAAATGAGCTTTCCGGTCCGGGTCGAGGAATATTCGGTGCTGCCCGACAGCGGCGGGGCCGGGCAATTCCGCGGCGGCTGCGGCGCGCGCAGGGTCTGGCGGGTGCTGGGCAATCTCACGCGCGGAGCGGTCTGTTGCGAGCGCGGCAAATCACCGCCCTTCGGCCTGGCGGGCGGTCTGGCGGGCTCGCCCATGCGGATTATCCTGGAAGATCCCGACGGCACCCAGCGCCATCCCCTCTCGAAAGGCGCATTTACCATACCGGCCGATGGCCGCATCATATTCGAGGTTCCCGGTTCGGGCGGCTACGGCCCACCATCGGAACGGGATCCCGCCAGCCTGGCCGATGATCTGAAGAACGGCTATGTCAGCGAAGAGGCCGCCCGGCGCGACTACGGCATGAAACCCTAACTTTGGAGGTTTGCAAGCAATGGCCAAGACCCCCCCGGTGACCGATTGGAAGACGGACTACGATATCTTCGACGCCGGCTATGTGCGCGATCCGCTCCCGGTATGGCGGGAATTGCGCGAAACCTGCCCCATTGCCCACACGGAACGCTGGGGCGGGAGCTGGCTGCCGACGCGGTATGAAGATATGCAGGCTTTCGTGCGCATGGTGCCGGCGTTGTCGTCGAAGGAGCCGCTGGTGGTACCGCCGGAGATTATTGACCCGGAGTCCGAACATGCCAATGTCGCGGCCCCGCCCATTACCTCCGACCCGCCGAGCCAGATTCCGATCCGGCGCATGATCCTGCCGTTTTTCACGCCGAAAGCCGTCGCCCTTCACCGCCCCGACACGGTGGCGCTGTGTCACGGGCTGATAGACGGATTCATCGACAAGGGTTCGTGCGATGCGGGGGTGGATTATGCCCAGCAGATACCGCCCCGCGTGATCGCCAACATGATGGGTATCGATCCCGGCCGCTCCGCCGATTTCGTCGAATGGGTTCGCGGAATTTTGGAGATCGGCCTGACGGACCCCGAGACACGCCTGAAGTACCGCGGCGTCATTCTCTCGTTCTTCTCCGAACTGGTGAAGCAGCGCCGCGAGAACCCCGGCGACGACCTGATCTCGCAATTGCTGGCCTGCGAATTGGAAGGCGAGCCGGTCACCAACGACACCGTCATCGGCATGTGCAACCTCCTCCTCATCGCGGGCATCGACACCACATGGAGTTCCATCGGCTCCGCCATGTGGCATCTGTCCAGCCATGCCGACGACCGTAGTCGCCTGGCCAACGAACCGGAATTGTTCTCCACGGCGATCGAGGAATTATTGCGCTTCTATTCACCCGTGACCATGGCCCGCGTCTGCCAGCACGATATCGAGGCGGGCGGCGTCACCTTCAAGGAAGGCGACCGGGTGTTGATGAACTTCCCCGCCGCCAACCATGACCCGGAGGTCTTTGACCGGCCCGACGAGGTGCTGCTTGACCGGACGAGCAACCGCCATATCGCCTTTGGCGTCGGCGTTCACCGTTGCGCGGGGTCAAACCTGGCGCGCATGGAAATGGACGTGGCCCTGCGCGTCTGGATGGAGCGCATCCCCGAGTTCGAATTGTCCGACCCCGACGCCGTAACCTGGGCCGGCGGCCAGGTGCGGGGCCCGCGCAACATACCGGTGACGTTTTAGCCCATAGCCACCACGCTGCCGTCTTGGGATTGTCCCTACCTTATTCTGGCAGCCCGGCGGCACGCAGGCCTTCGAGGAATATTTCCATATGTTCGCCTGAAGTTGGTACGTGCATCCTGGTCTGACGCAGGTTGGCATCTGGCGCCAGTTCCAGCAGTTTCGCGACATCTCGCCGCGCCTCGGCGAGACGGCCAAGGTGAGCCAGGGCCGAGGCCCGTTGCCGGTATGGAGTGGGAAAGCCGGGGTTCATTTCAATGCTGATGGTGCAGGCCTCGATGGCTTCCTCGTACCGCGCCTCGATGAAAGCACCCAATGCCGTTCCAACATGCCAAAATGGCCGCGCGGGATCGTTGGGGCTGAGTTCAACAGCGCGATCCAGCAACATTTTTGCCTGATCATATTCCCCCACGACACCCAAAACCGAGGCGGCGGAACCCAAAACGTCCGCTGAATTTGGATTAAGCGCCAGCGCCATTTTCGCCGCATCGACCGCGTCATCAGGCCGGCGCTGAAACAACCGGACCATGGCGCGGCCGCGATGGGCATTAGCGTCCTGACTGTCCAGGCGGATCGCCTCGCGCGCCGCCTCGTCCGCCTCGCGCAAGGCGTCTTTCTGGTCGCCGAACCAACCGAAGGGTATTTGGGAGACAAGCATGGTGCACATCAGGCCATGTAACACTGCCGCATCCGGATATTCATGGATGGCCTGACGCAGGAACGGCAACAGTTCATCCCAAGCTTGCTTGGAAATTTGGTGCAACAAATACCTGGCCCGGGCCACGGTATCCCAAAGGCCTAGATCCAGGGACTGCAACCGGGAACCGCGACGATGCTCCGCTTCGTCCGAGCGCGGCGCCACGGCGCGCACGATGGCAAGGGTGACGTCGTCCTGCAAATCAAATATATCGACCAGCTCCCGGTCGTAGCGTTCCGCCCACAGATTGGAGTTGGTGGCGGGTTCCGTCAATTGTGCGCTTACGCGAATCCGGTTGCCTGCCTTCCGCACACTGCCCCGGATGATATACCGCACGCCCAAATCGTCGGCGACGCGGGCGATATCAACATCCTGATCCTTGTAGACGAAGACCGAATTGTGCGCGATGACCTTGAAATCCCGAAAGCGGGACAATTCGGTAATGATGTCCTCGGTGATGCCATCGGCAAAATATTCCTGTTCGGGATCGGCGGAGCGGTTTTCAAAGGGCAGAACCGCGATCGAGGGCCGGCCATCGGAGCGGACCGGTATACTTTCAACACCGCCGCCGGTAGCAAACACCCGAACATCCTCCGCTATGTTCTTTAGCTTCCGAAGACCTTGATCCGCGAATTGAGCCGCCAGCTTGCCGTCCAAGCTGTTGCGGGCCATTTCCGAAAGAACAACACCGCCCGGCACGGCAATTTCCTGCAGGCGAGCGGCGATATTGACGCCATCGCCAAAGATATCTTCGTCCTCGTGCATGATATCGCCGATATGAATGCCGATGCGCACCTTAATCGTTTCATGGTCTTCCAGGCCGCTTTGGATCTCCAAGGCGCAGCCCACCGCATCCACGACCGAGGCGAACTCGACCAGCCAGCCATCACCCATACGCTTGACCACCGTGCCCCGATGGTCGGTCACCACCGGCTCGAACAATTCACTCCGTAATTGGCGGAGCGCGGCCATGGTGCCGGCCTCGTCCGCCCCCATGAGGCGTGAATAGCCGGCTACGTCGGCGGCAAGGATGGCGGCAAGGCGACGTTCCATGGGACCTGCCCCGCGTTACAACGGATAGACCAAAAGAATAATGACCCGGCGGGAATTGACCTCCCGCCCGCCCATCTCAACCAGACCCGAGGCCCCGGCCGGATTACCCCGCATCACCCCCATGGCGGTCGTTTCGTCGTCGCTCTCATATCCCATATGGAACCAGAACAATGCGGTCATTTCAAGGTTCGCTGCATTCATCAGCCGTCGCCAAAGTCATTGGACACCTTTTTAAGTGTTACAGTGATCAAGATTTTTTGGTTTTGAAATAGGGGGCGGAACCGGCGCCGTGGTCGGTTACATCGATCACCGCGTGAATGCCGGGTAGCTGCTTTTTCAAGACCGGCTCGATGCCCTGGCGCAAGGTCAACTCCGCCATGGCGCAGCCCTGGCAGCCGCCTTCAAGGCGCAGAAAAACCGCGCCGTCTTCCATGCGGTCCAAAACAACCTTGCCGCCATGGCCGGCAATGGCGGGGTTGAATAATTCATCGAGCAGCGCTTGCACATCGTCCGTCGCGGCGGTTGAAGCAGTGCGGTTGGTGACGATTTCCACCTCCCGCACTTCGGGTAAATAGTGGCGGATGGTATTGCTGATCGTGGTCTGCAACGGAATGGCCGCGCCGGGGGAACCGAGCATGCCCAGCTCCAATTTTCCGCCCTCGAAGGCGCGGACTTCAAGATCGCCGCCGCGTTCCCGAACCATGGCCCGGACGTGATCGTCCAGCACCCGCTCGATCGGAGTTTTTGCCGGCGCTTCAACGGGGGGCTCGTCAACCGGAATTTCTTTCCCCAGGCCGTCCAGGGCTTCTTGCAGGTCGGCAATCAAATCGTCCACCGCTTCCAGCCCGATAGACAGCCGCAACAGATCGCTAGGCACCGGGGTCGTGGGGCCTTCGATGCTGGCGCGATGCTCTATCAGGCTTTCGACGCCGCCGAGCGAGGTGGCGCGCTTGAATACCTTGACCCGCGCCGCGACCGCCATGGCCGCCGCCTCCCCGCCCCGGATGCGCAGGGACAGCATGCCGCCGAAGCCGCCGCCCATCTGGCGGGCGGCAATGTCATGACCGGGATGGCCGGGCAAGCCTGGATACAGCACATGGGAAATGCGCGGATGGTCCTGGAAGTGCTGGGCAATGGCCATGGCGCTTGCCGAACAGCGGGCAACCCGGACAAACAGGGTCCGCATGCCCCGTTGCAGCAGCCAGGCCTCCAAGGTTCCCAGCATCGCCCCGCCGTCCCGCCGCCAGGCCCGGATGCGCTGCCAAAAGCCATCGTCGCGGGCCCCGACAATGGCGCCCGCCAGGACATCGCCCTGGCCGTTCAGATATTTGGTGGCGGAATGCACCACCAGATCGGCGCCCAATTCAAGGGGCCGGGTCAGCACCGGCGTGGCCACGGTACCGTCCACCGCCAGCCGGGCGCGGGCGCCATGGGCGATCTGCGCCGCCGCCCCGATGTCGGTAATTTGCCAGGTTGGATTGGCCGGTGTTTCGATCCAGACCAGCTTGGTCTTGCCCGGCCGCATGGCGGCGGCAAGGGCGGCCATGTCGTGGGTATCGGCGAACTCGACTTCGAGGCCCCAGGACACGGCGAAATCCACCAGCCATTTGCGCAAGGCCCAGTACATCACCTTGGGCGCCACCACATGATCGCCGGGCAGTAGGGACTGGAATACCGCGTTGGCCGCCGCCATGCCGGAGGCGAACAGCAGGCAGTCATGGCCGCCCTCGAGGGCCGCCAACAAATTCTCGGCCTCGTCATAGGTTGGATTATGGGGCCGGCTGTAGCCGCGGCCGGAACTGTAACCGCCGTCCACATCCCGTTCGAACGTGGTCGAGGGGTGCAACGAAGGGACCAGGGCCCGGCTAACCGGATCAACCCGGCCCAGGGCCTGGGCGCTCAAGGTCTCGGGCGCGAGGCCGCCCTCGTTCCGCTTGGCTTCGTCTTCGCTCATA
>JAYGEB010000042.1:0-13772 GCA_046582595.1 Alphaproteobacteria bacterium
GCAATAGAATGGCTCGAAAAATCCTTCCGGCTTGATCCCCTAAATACCAATGAACGGGCTCATCTTTTGGGTCGCGCCTTGTATGCGTGCCGCCGTTACGACGAGGCCATCGAAGCCTTCAAGCAAAAGACTAAACCTAGGCGCGGGCATCTGGCAGAATTGGCCTCATGTTACGCACAGGCGGGCATGGCAGCCCGTGCCGAACAGCAGGCAGCCGCCGAACTTCGGCTATGGCCGGATTTTTCAATTGGCGAATATATCCGCACGCTGCCGTTCGTTGAGCCGGCGGATCGAGATCATTTGGCTGAAGGACTTCACCACCAACGCCTGGGCCTTCGATTGTGGCAATCGTTTTTCCGCCGCCGATACCGCCATAACCGAAGCAACGGCCGCCATGAATAAAATGAGTGACGCCACGGCGAAAGGGTTGGTTCACACTTTCATCGACGACGCCAAGATGATGCTGCATAGCGCAAAGCACAATCATGCCAAGCCCGCCGCGGGCAAATACGATCACGGCCGGGCCATGGCGAAAGCCAATGCGGCTGAAGGCTATGCGCGCGCGGCGTTAGTTCTCGCGGGCAAGTAGATCGCGGTTGGAAATACGGAACGGTTCATCTATTTCCGCGGCGGCGCGGCCATAATTCAGCCGTCGACCGCCTCATGCGCCGGCGCCGGTCCCCTTGAGATGGGGGAAGTCCTGATACCAATCCCCATGATCGCCGCCATGATTGCCCATGCCGGGTTTGGTCAGGATGCCGCGCGGGGCGATGAAGGAGGTGATGCGTCGCTGGGGCGCTTCCGACCAACTGATGTTGAAGGCGCAGAGCTTGGGGAAGAACTGCAAGCCGCTATAGGGCAGATGGTCATGGACCCACCAGGCCAGGGACCGCCAATCGGCGCCCGCCGCATATCTGCCCGTGAACCAAGGCACCGCGACGCAGGCCATGGCGCCCATGTGGCCGTCGGTGTCCAGATGATCCCAGACGTGGCGCCCCTTGGCCCGTTCCGGGCTGGCGCAGTTCAGACCGTGTTCGTTGCCGAAGGCGTTAACGGCGGCGCAGCGGAACGACGAGCGGATGGACAGGCCGCCGAAGCTGGCCTGCAAGGGCTCCAGGATTTCGAGGCAAAGGCGGCGGCCGGCGGCGATGGCCAGGTCCGGATTGTCCGGGATATTGGGGATGCCGTAAAAGGACGCAATCTCGCTGTACAGAAAATCCCGCATGAAAAACGACGGCGACAGACGCACCCTGCCGAACTCCTCCAACCCTTTCATGCTGCCCGGTCTGCGCATGGCTATTTCAGCGCATGCTTCAGGTCATCGATCAGGTCTTCGCCATCCTCGATGCCCACGGAAAGCCGTACCAGGCCGTCGCTGATGCCCAGCTTGGCGCGGATCTCGGGGGGGATGGAGGCATGGGTCATGATGGCGGGGTGCTCGATCAGGCTTTCCACGCCGCCCAGGCTCTCCGCCAAGGCAAAAAGTTCCGTGCGTTCCAGGAAGCGGCGGCTTTTCTCCAGCCCGCCCTTTAGAATTGCCGTCACCATGCCGCCGAAATAGTCCATCTGCCGGACCGCGAGCTGGTACTGAGGGTGGCTTTCCAGGCCGGGGTAGTAGACCGTCTCCACAGCATCGTGGGCTTCGAGAAATTCCGCGATGGCCTGGGCGTTTTCGCTGTGGCGCTGGATGCGGATGGGCAGGGTCTTCAGGCCGCGCATGGCGAGAAAGGCATCGAAGGGCCCGGCGATGGAACCGACCGCGTTATGCAGATAGGCCAGGCGTTGGCGCAGATCGTCATCGTCGCGCACCGCGATGATGCCGCCGACCATGTCGGAATGGCCATTGAGATACTTGGTCGCCGAATGCATCACGATATCGAAGCCGAAATCCAGCGGCCGCTGGGAAATGGGCGAGGCGAAGGTGTTGTCGGCGACGGTCAGGATGCCCCGGGGCGCGGCCAGGCGGGCGACGGCGGCAAAATCCACCAGGCGCAGCATGGGATTGGTTGGGCTTTCAATCCAGATCATCTTGGTCTCGGGGCGGATGGCGGCCTCCAGCGCGGCCTCGTCCGAGAGGTCCACATAGCTGAACTCAAGGCCGGCGGAGCGCCGGCGTACATCCTGGAACAGCCGGTAGGTGCCGCCGTAAAGATCGTCCATGGCGATGACGTGGTCGCCGCTATCCAGCAATTCCAAGATCGTGCCGCTGGCCGCCAGACCGGAGGCGAAGGCGTAGCCCTGGGCGCCGTTCTCCAGATCGGCGAGGCAGGCTTCATAGGCCATGCGGGTGGGGTTCTGGCTGCGGGAATATTCATAGCCCTTGTGTACGCCGGGGCTGTCCTGCACGAAGGTGGAGGTGGCATAAATAGGCACCATGATGGCGCCCGTGGTGGGGTCGGGTGGTTGACCCGCATGGATGGCGCGGGTCGCGATACCGTGGCGGTTGCGGGACATGGTGTTTGACCTTTTTACCAGGTCATTCCCGCGCAGGCGGGAATCCATGGCTAACATGGACTCCCGCCTGCGCGGGAGTGACGGTTTTGTTTGAGATATTCGGAATTCATTCTTTCAGACCGTTGCGTTGCGCCGCAAGTGGTTCAATTGATCGGTCTTGGTGATCGGGCCGGTCACGGATACCTGGCTGTTCATCGTCTTGTCGCCGCCGCCCTTGCCATCACCCGCGTCCCCGGTAGGGCGCCACGCCCTGTTCGGGTATCCAGACGCCCGCGGGCGCTTGGCCCGTGGCATAGAAGACATCGATGGGCATGCCGCCGCGCGGATACCAATAGCCGCCGATACGCAGCCATTTGGGTCCCAGCAGAGCCACCAGCCGCTTGCCGATGGCGACCGTGCAGCCTTCATGAAAGGCGGCATGATTGCGGTGGGCGGCCAGATACAGCTTCAAGGATTTGCTTTCGACGATCCACTCGCCCGGCAGATAATCGATCACCAGATGGGCAAAATCCGGCTGACCGGTGACGGGGCAGAGGGAGGTAAATTCCGGGCAGGTGAAGCGGATCAGATAATCATCATCAACATGCGGATTGGCCACTCGTTCCAGCACGGCCTGTTCCGGGCTCTGGGGCGTCTCGACCGTCTGGCCAAGCTGGCTCAAATGGCTGGTTTCCATGTCCGTCATGCACGATCCCTCAAAATTTGCGGCGCTCCGGCCCCGGCCCTAATCCGGGGCCGGAGCGTGTAAGGTTATCAGCACGACTTCCGGCGGGCAATTGAAGCGGATGGGCATGCTGACGACGCCGGCGCCAAGGGAGGTATAGCCAATCATGGCGTCATGCCGCCAAAGGCCCCGGCTATAGGCCCGGCAACGGTGCAGTTGGGTCAACAGGGGACGGCCGCCGGGCAGGCAGATCTGGCCACCGTGGGTATGGCCGCACAGGTAGAGATCGATGCCGGCCTTGGCCGCCACGTCCGCCGCCTCGGGCGAATGCACGGCGGCGATGCGGCAGCCTTCGTGAACTTCTTCCAAGGCATCGCGCGCCGCCTCGGTAAAGAACGAATGAACATCGTCCAGGCCGGTCAGGTGTAGCGCCGCGCCGCCCCGCTCCAAGGTCACCGTCTGGTTCAACAGAACGGTTAGGCCCATGGCTTCCAGAATTGCCGCCGCCGCGGCCGGATCATGATTGCCAAGCAGGGCGAAACGCCCATCCTTGGGATCGACCGCGTCCAATATGGGTTTCAATAGCGCCAAACCCGGCTCGGGCGGGTCTCGGTGCCGGTCCCGGTAGTCGCCGGTCAGGATCAGCACATCGACCGGAACAGCGCGGACCAGCGCCGCGATGCGCTCGGCTAGTTCCGGCAGCCGATCCAGGTGTGGATCGCTGATTTGCAGGATGCGATAGCCGTCAAATTCCCTCGGCAGGGTTTGCAACGTCAGCGCCAGCGGTTTCAGGGTAATATTCAAGGCATTGGCGCGGCCCCGCCCATGCCAGCCGGAAAGCCGCAGCAAACGTTCAAACCAGGTAAGCGCGAAATCCAGTCTTGCCCGTCGGCGGAAGCCGACGGGGCCTTCCAGGGTGATTTTGCGGCGGGCGTTTTCCAAGGCTTGCCGCTGTTCCAGCCAAGCGCGCCGCCGCGCCTCGGGCCGTGGATCGCGATCCCGGTTCAGGTTCGTGCCGGTGCCGGCCGCGGCATCATTCATCATGGACCATCGGTTCTCGAGGCCGATGCGAGCGGCCTCTATTTCGGCAGTATCGCCTCGGTGATTATGGCACCTTGCAAGCGGGCGCCGTCAATGGCCGCGTTTGACAGATCGGCGCCGCGCAAATTGGCGCCATTGAAATTGCTGTTGGTTAAATTGGCGCCGCGCAATAGGGCGGATGTGAGGTTGGCGCGGCTTAAGTTGGCCTCTGATAAATTGGCCGGCCAGGTGCGGCCGGTGGATTTGCCGTCGCGATCCTTGATGTCGGCCGCGGAAATATCCGCTTCTATCAGACTGGCTTCGGTCAGGTCGGCGCCCGAGAGATTGGCGCCGTTCATTTCCGCCCGGTCCAATTTGCCTTTGTAAATATTGGCGCCCGAAAGATCGGTCATGTTCAGGGAGGAGCCAATGAACCGCGCGCCGGTCAGGGAGGCTCCGGCCATCGAGGCGCCCGAGAGATTGATGCCGGAAAAATCAACGTTGTCCAATTCCGCATCGTCCAGGATCGCCCGCTTGCCCTTGGCGCCGAATGAGGCCATCCATGCCTCGTGATCGCGGATGGTGTCCCGCAGATTATCGGGCAGGCTGTCGACCGAGATAACAATTTCCGCGCCGGTCAGGTCGGCCCCGGACAGATCAACCCCCTCCATGGAGGTGTTGGACAGCTCCACCCCGCGCATGTTGGTGTCCTTGACGATGATGCCGGTCAACTTGGCGGAACCCAAATTGGCGCCTTCCAGGTTGGCGCCGCTCAAATCGGCGCCGCTTAAATCCGCGCCATCCAGCATGGCGCCGCTCAGATCGCCGCCGGTCAGGATCGCGTTGGTCAGAATGGCGCCGGAAAGATCCGTTTGCGTCAGAACGGAATTGGCCAGCCGCGCGCCGGACAGGTTGGGCCCCTTGAGAGAGCCCCGTTCCATCTCCAGGCTGCTCAATTCGGCGTTGACCACCTTGGTGCCGCCTTCCTCCGCCGCCGTCATCAGGGTGCCGTCGCGCAGATCGGCGCCAAACAGGTTGGCATCCGTCAGGTCGGCCCCGCGCAATTGGGTGCCGCGCAGATCGGAATTGGACAGATCGGCGCCGCGCAGGTCGGTATTGCGCAGATCGGCGGCGAAAAGATCGGCCTGATGGAAATTTACCCCCGCGAGCATGGATTCCGCCAATTGCGCGCCGGTCAATTTGGCCTGGCTTAAATCCGCGCCGCCGAAATCAATGCCGTTCAGTTCCTGCAACGAGAAATCGGCCCGCGCCCCGCCCGCGCCGCCCTTGAGCCAGCGGCTGTGGCGCGCCAGAGTGAGTTGAATTTCCTGCGTAATCATCTGTGATCCGAACAAAAAGCCGTCATGGAAATTATGGGCCGGCAGTGTAAATAATGCCTTAAGACCGCCCCGCGACGAGGCGGCCTGGAGCCTTATATTTCGGCGGTTTTCCACTTCATCATGCGGAAGAAGGCCGGCGCCAGGGTGACGATCAACAGAATGCGGACCAAATGCATGGTGGCGATGAAGGCCGTGTCCACGTTCAAGGCCAGGGCGATCAGGCTCATTTCCACCAGACCGCCCGGCGAAAGCGCCAGCAGCATGGCATACATGGGCAGACCCAGAATGGGCGAAATCACATAAGCGAAGGCGGCCGCCATGGCCAGCATGGCCAAGGCGGAAAACAGCGCCAGAACGATGGGCTTGGCCATGGTGCGCAATTCCAGGCCGACAAAGCGCTCGCCAATGGCGGAACCGATCACCACCTGGGCGATGGCGATCAAATACCCTGGAGGGCGGCCATCGACCAGACCGGCCGCATAGGCGGCGGCGGAAAGCAGCAGGGGCCCCAGTATTTGGCCGCCGGGCAGGCGAAGAAAGCGGCCCAGGAAATAGCCGATGACGGCGCAGGCCGCCAAGATCAGCAGTTCGCCACCCGCCGCCGCCGGGCGGCCGGCCAACACGCGGGCGGTGTTGGGGATATCCAATTCGGCGACGTTGGCCAGATAGAGGGGCAGCAGGAAGACCACGACGAAAATCCGCGTTGCATGCACCAGGGCGATCGTCCTGGGATCGCCGCCCTGCAGTTCGCCAACAATGGTCATTTCGCCCAGGCCCCCCGGCGTGCCGGCGAAATAGGCGGTGGCGCGGTCCAGTTTGCCCACGCGGAACAGAAAAAATACCGACACGCCGGTCATCACGGTGACAAAAACAGCCATGGTCGCCACGCCGGCGCCCCATTGCTGCAACTGCTCCAAGATATGCGGCGTGAAGGCGCTGCCCAGCAAGGTGCCCAGTACGGCGGCCATGGCCATGCGGAGCGGCATGTGCAGGGTGACGGGCGCGCCGGCCAGGGCGGCGATGGTGGTGAAGGTCATGCTGCCCAGCATCCAGGCCAGCGGCATGTTGAAATAATAAAACACGGCGCCGCCAAGGGCGCCCAGCAATATCGACAGGCCCAGACGCACCAGTTGCGTCACGCTGCTCTAGTCCGTGAAACGGCCGAGGCGGACCGCCGTTTGGCCCAGCCGGGGCCGATGCGTCGGCATGATCAGAACGCAGTCGTCATGGGGCGTCACCACCGGTTGGGCGCCGTCGTGGCCGATCACCGTGCCGGCGCGGGGGATGACTTCCAGTCCGGTATAATCTTCGGCAAAACGAAAATCATCGGTCTGGATGGTGACCGGGCCGACCACTTCGATCAGGCGCTGGGCGGTGGGCGTTGCCACCATATGGGGCGCCGCCGCCGCTCTCTCGATCAGGCCCAGGGCGTCGAGAAAATGAAACACCGAATGAATGGCGACCTGGCCCGATTGCTTGAGCCAATGCTGGCCGCATTCAATCAACAGCGCGGTTTGCTCCGCATCGACCTCGGCAAAGGGACCGAAATCGCGCATGCGGGGCCCCGCCGCATGGCCGGGATCCGCCACCAGATGTTCCGGCACGCCCATGGCCATGGCCAGACGCCGGCCCTTGGGCGCCGTGCCGCACAACATCAGGGCCGGGCCGGGCAGGTGCATGGAGTGCAGATCCAACAGATAATCCGCCCGCGCCACGACACCCCTGATTTCCCGGGCCCGAGTCAGTTCCGCCGACTGGCGCGGGCCGTCAAGGATTTCGTCGGACCACAGGCGGTTGAAATCCTCATCGATGAAGCGGGAGGCGCCGGGATCGTCAATGTTGAAGGAATGGTAGGCCTCGACATTGGCGAAGCTGAGCGTGAGGCTGCCGCGCAGTGGCCGTATGTCGTTCTCGAACAACACCGCCAAGGCATGGGCGCCGCAAACCTCGTTGCCATGGGTCAGGGCATTGATCAGGACATCGGGGCCAGGCTGGCCGCTGTCAAAACGGTGGATATAATCGATGCCCGTGTTGCCATCGCGGTAGGCGGTGATATCGATGGGCAACAGTTCCAGGGCGGCTTCGATCATGCCATGGCTTCATAATTGATCGTGGCATGGCGGTCCAGGGGAATGCCGGCGCCGGGCATGGGATATTTCAGGCCCGTGGCGCAGTTGAACAAAATGCTGCGGTCATTCTTGCTAATCCGGCCCTCCCGCACCGCCCGCTGCCAGGCGGCATAGGTGGCCGCCCCTTCCGGGCACAGCAACAAACCACCCGTCCGCGCCATTTGGTCACGGGCCGCGAAAATCGTCTCGTCGTCAATGGCGATCGCGAAGCCGCCCGATTGCCGCACCGCCCGTAAAATCAAAAAATCGCCCACCGCGGCGGGCACCCGGATGCCGGCGGCCAGGGTGTGGGCATCGGGCCACGGCTCGGCATGTTCCACGCCGTCCTCGAAGGCCTTGACGATGGGCGCGCAACCCGCGGCCTGAACCGCGATCATCTTGGGCCGCTCGGGCCCGATCCAGCCGATGGCCTCCAATTCCTCGAACGCCTTCCACATGCCGATCAGGCCGGTGCCGCCGCCCGTGGGGTAGAATATCGCATCGGGCAGCTTCCAGCCGCCCTGTTCGGCCAGTTCCAGACCCATGGTTTTCTTGCCCTCGATCCGGTAGGGCTCCTTCAGGGTTGAGAGATCGAACCATCCCATGGCCTGCTTGCCATCGCCGACGATCTTGCCGCAGTCATTGATCAAACCATTGACGCAATAGACCTTGGCCCCCTGCAGGGCGATTTCCCGGACGTTGGTTTCGGGCGTATCGTCGGGGCAAAAGACAAAGGCCTCGATCCCGGCCAGCCGGCAATAGGCGGCCATGGCGGCGCCCGCATTGCCGTTGGTGGGCATGGCCATGCGTGTTATGCCCAACTCCTTGGCCATGGATACGGCCACACACAATCCCCTGGCCTTGAAGGAGCCCGTGGGCAGGCGGCCTTCATCCTTGATCCACAGATCACCGTCCACCCCCGGCGCCGGCATGATCGGCGTCATGCATTCGCCGAGGCTGAGGATATTCTCGTTGCGCCGGACGGGAAGGAATTCACGGTAGCGCCACATATCGGGCGGCCGCGCGGCCAGGGTTTCCTTATCCAGGCTTTTGCCCAGACTTGGCAAATCATAACGCACCAGGAAGGGCCGTCCCACGGATGACAGACCGTGCAATTGATCGCCGGGCACGCGCTCGCCGCTCAACCCGCATTCCAGGTGGCTGACAAAGGTTGGCCGCCGTTCGGTAATGTTTTGCCAAGTCCGCATGGCGTCAAACTCCGTTCTCCGTGCCGTCATCCATGGTGATAGGGTAGATGCCGGGCGGGGCGTTGCGATAGGGCAGGCTGGTCAGGTCGGCGGGCCCCCAATCGGGCGTTTCGACAATCAAAATGGCGCCCGCGATCGGCTCGTAGGCGGCCCGGAAATGGGTCTTCGAACGCAGGGCTATGATATCGAATTCCCCGATATCCAGGCCGCATTGGGTGAAGGGATCCGTATCCACCGCCGAAACGGAGTGCGAAGTCACGATCACCGCGATGCGGCCGTTATCGATCACCGCGCTGAGGCCAAGGTCAAGCTCTTCCCCGGTGCGGTAAGGGCCGGTGATACGATAACGCAAATGGCCGGTAAATTTCACGTAGCCCGAAAAAAGCAACGGCGGCCCGGCCATTTCCGATGATTTGCCGCCAAGGGTTGTCATCAACTGGGCGCCAAGTCCGGCGGAGGCCGCCGCCTTGGCCGCGATGGGGTCGTGCAGATACGGCATGGCGGCGCGTCCCGCGTCCCGGGCCAGCATGGCTTCCAGCAGATGCGTGGAATCGTTGCCCCGGTCGGCATGTTCCAACAAAACCACGGGCCGGCAGCCGCCCGCCACCAGTGCTGCGGCCTTGTCGAGCGCGGCCATGGGATCGTACAGCGGCGCGGCGCGGTACAATGCCTCCCGCGCCTCCACCAACCGCGCACAGAGCCGTTCGGCGGTGCGAATGGCCAAGGCTTCATCGCCATCCGCCATGGCCAGCACCGTGGCGCCAATTTGTGGTACATCGGCATAGGCAAAACCGGTAAACAACGTGACATCCAGGATGCCCGGCAGATCGGCCGCCGCCCGCACGTCCTCCATGATCTCCTTCAGGGGCGGGACGGCCGTCGCCGTGAAGATGGAGGGCAGGACCAGACCGGGCCGCGCCAAGGCCTTGACCGGCTTGATCGCTCCGGCCAGTTGTCCCAGCAGCAGCCTGGCGGCGCGCTCGCCGGTTTCGGCCATGTCGGTATGGGGGCTGTGGCGAAAGCCGCAGACAATATCGGCCAGGGCGGCTTTTTCCGGGGCGATGTTGCCGTGCAGGTCCATGGCCATGGCGATCGGGTAATCATCCCCCAACGCCTTGCGCAGGCGGAGCAGCAACGTGTATTCGGGATCAAGGTCGCCGCGGGCGACCATGGCGCCATGCAGATACAGCAACAGGCCGTCCGTCTCGTCCCGCCACAATGTGGCCCTTGAAACCAATTCGTCGGCCAGGGCCTGAAAAGCCTCTTTCGAGACCGGACCAGAGGGCGCGCATTCGGCGCAGAGCAAGCCTTCAACGGTGGCATCGTTCTCTTCGCAAACCTTGAGAAAGCCGCCGTAAACAGTATTCGTCCCGGCAAACGCCCCGTTGATGCCATCGCCCCGCACGGCGCGGCGCTCAAAATCCGCCAATGTGGTGTCCCTGGGCAGAAAGCTGACGGTCTCGTGCACGATGCCGCCAATTGCCAGGCGCGTCATGATGGGTGCATTCCAGTGATTGTTCCCGGCTTCAAGGAATGAATTGTTCGTTCAAAATTCGTTCCTCCAAATTGTGCTCCGGATCGAACAATAGGCGCAGTTCGGCGCCGCGGTCCTCGACCACTTCAATTTGCACGATGGAGCGGTATTCCTGATTATCCGCAACGACGGAGACCGGGCGTTTGTCCGGCTCCAGAACATCGAAACGGACCCGCGCGCTGCCCGGCAACAGCGCCCCGCGCCAACGGCGGGGACGAAAGGCCGAAATTGGGGTCAGGGCCAAAATATCGGCGGACAGGGGAATGATGGAACCATGGGCCGACAGATTATAGGCCGTGCTGCCGGCCGGCGTGGCGACCAGCACGCCATCGCAAACCAATTCCTCCAGGCGTACATTGCCATCGATGGAAATTCTGATCTTGGCCGCCTGCCGGGTTTCGCGGAAGACGGAAACTTCATTGATGGCCATGGCTTCGTGCTCCGTGCCGCCGGCATCCAACGCCGTCATGGCCAGGGGATGCAGGATCGCCAGTTCCGCGCCAGCAAGCCGGGCGGGTAGGTCATCCAGCTCGAAACTATTCATCAGAAACCCGACGGTGCCCTGGTTCATGCCGTAAATGGGCAAGGCAAGTTCGCGGGTCTGGTGCAGCACACTCAACATGTAGCCATCGCCGCCCAGGACGACGATGACATCGGCCTCGTCCGGGCTGACGTTGCGGTATCGGGCGCGCAGCCGCGCCAGGGCGGCGACGGCCTGGGGCGTCTCGCTTGCCATGAATGCTATTTTGTCGCTGGCCATCCGCCTAATTACCATCCGTCATGTCTACAACCACCGGCCCCCATTGATCTTATTCTGTCAGACTTTATTGGCCAAATATGAATCAGGATCACATAATGACAGATAACCGCGTTTTCGAGGGGAAGAAATAATGCCGCGTCGCGTATTGCCGATGGTTTTGCTGCTGACGCTCCCTCTCGCCGCGCTGGCGCCGGCCTGGGCCGGGGAACGGCATGCCAACTACTATTATCCCCCCATAACCAGCGAGGAAATTTTCCGCGCCCGCGCACCCGTCATGGACAACGCCAGCCGTGAGATGCGCATTGGATTTATTGTCGCGCAGACCGATAGTCAGCATAAACGCATGTTTGCCCCGCGCTACGCCATATTCGCCAAGGGCGATGAGGCGCAAAAGTTAATTATCGTCGGTTTGGATCAACACAGCTTCGCCACCCTTTTCCGGGCCCGCGCCGTGTTGGCGCAATTGACGGCGTCGGCGCGGGCCAGCGCCTTGTTCCGTAACTTGGCGGTCGAAGACCTCTTTACCTTTTTCGATCTGGCCAGAATGCTTGGTTTCGAGCAAATCACGGTCAGTGACGGCAGGACCTACGCGCACCGCATCGAATTGCGTTAGCAGATTGGTCTCGACAGGGGATGCGCGAAATTTACCGCCACTTGGGCCGGCGGCGGTTTCGAATGAAAAGGAATAGCAAGACGACCGCCAGGACAATCAGGACAACCAGAATTAATGGCCAGTTCACGGCCAGCCAAGCCAGGAATTGCGCCAGTAAATCGGGACCTCCGGCAACGGACTTGCGGCTCCGGCGCGATTTGGCGACCGTCGGCGGCAGCTCCTTCAAAAGAGTGCCGAATTCGTTCTCCAGAAACTCCTTGCTTGCCGTGCCGGTTTTCACCGCGCCAGTGGGATTGATTTGAAACATGGCATTGGCCGTGTTCAAGACAATTTCCTTGCCGCCCGGTTTCTTGGCCAACAGCGCTAGGGCGCCAACCCTGCCATCGTCGTTGGCAAGCAGGACAATGGTTTCGCGGGCGCGGGGTTTTGGGCGGGCGCGCAGCAATTCGGCGATGCGCTGTTCATTGACCGCCTCGGCCCGCTGCAGCGCGGAAATGCCGCGGTCATCGACGGCGTCGATATCGGCGCCGGCCGCGATCAACGCATCGACAATCTCCTCATAGCCATTCCAGGCGGCGCGCATCAGTGGCGTCAGGCCCTCGTGGTCCCGTACATCGACCAGGGCCGCCTCTTCCAATAACAGATCGATAATCTTGATATAGCCATTGATGGCGGCCCAGGACAGCCCGGTCCGGCCCTGGTTGTCGGCGGCATCGATCTCGACCCCGGCATTCAGCAAGGAGCGCACGATATGGGCGTGGCCGCGCCAGGCCGCCGAAACGATCGATGTCCGGCCCAATTTATTAATGGCATTGGCATCGACGCCATTCTTCAGCAAGGTTTCCACCTTTTCCAAGTTACCCTCGGCCGCCGCCACCAGCAGCTCCTGCTCCTGACCGCGTTGCAGGATCAGATCAACCCGGGGCATTTCCTCTCTGAGGGCGCGGGCCCGCTTGCGCACCCACTCCAACTGACTAATGCTCAGGTGCGGCGCCAAAAACCCCTGGGCCCTTGCCGCGCCCTTGTTTTCGAGGCTGGTGGCAACGTAATAATAAGCCTGCGCCGCGGCCCTGTCCTTGGGCGTGCCCAGACCGGCCAGATGAAACTCCGCCAACCGCAGCATGGCGGGCACATTGCCCTTTTGGGCGGCGAGTTGAAAACTCTTTAGCGCGCGTGGGAAATCACGCTTGATGCCGCGGCCGCTGGACAAGGTGCGGGCCAAATTATAATGCGCCATGACATAACCCAGATCGGCGGCCCGTTCATAACGGGCAACCGCCAGCACGGCCGCCCTGGTGTAGCGCTGGTCCTGCGCCACCTCTTGACCTAAATCCTCGCGAACCAGGCGCGGTTCGAATTTCCGGATGATGCGGATGACGCGCGCAATCGCCGGCGAAACGGCATGGTCCAAATAGGGTATTTCCAAATGCACGGGGCGAAGCGGGCGAGGGGGTTCTTCCGCCGCGATGGCGGGCCATGTAAGGGTGCATGAAAATAGAAATACCAGAAATCCAGACCATTTTCGGTATTGAACGACCCGCCCGCCCCCCCTGCCCGGCCACCCGTTCATGGTACCCTTTGGGTGGACGGGCAGGGGGAGCGGGCGGGTCGGCGATTCAATGAATATCGAAAATGGTCTAAGAGGCCACGGTGTCATGGCGTCATGCCGCCCGGTTCACTGGTTGCCCGGCCGCTATTCGATGTTCAGCCGCCGGTTACGCTCATATGACGGGCGACGGATGGTTCCGCGCGGTTCCGGTCGATAATAAAATCATGGCCTTTTGGCTTGCGTGCGATGGCGCCGTGAATGGCTTGGCGCAATACCTCATCGTCGGCCGATGCCCGCAAGGGGGTCCGCAGGTCGGCGGCGTCATCCTGGCCCAAGCACATATAGAGCGTGCCAGTGCAGGTCAGCCGCACCCGGTTGCAACCCTCGCAGAAATTGTGGGTCAACGGGGTGATGAAGCCAAGCATGCGCCCGGTCTCCTTGACCTCGACATAGCGCGCCGGGCCGCCGGTCTTGTAGTCGAGGTCGGTGAAGGTGAAGGTCTGCTCCAGCCGTTCGCGGACC
>JAYGEB010000095.1:0-4905 GCA_046582595.1 Alphaproteobacteria bacterium
CCGCCAGGGTGACGAGTTCATGCCTCATGTTGATGATTTGATCGAGACGGGCCTTGAACAGGTCGTCGTGATCGGCTTTTTTCTGCTGTTTCGGTCGCATCAAAACCCCCAAAAGCAATGTCTTGAGGGAATCATAAATAGCCTAAAAAGTGAATCAAAATCGCAAGGAAACGACCGCAAAACAGGCACTTTCTTGCAATTATGAATACTTCAAATCAGCCAAAACCATACGCGCGAAAAGGCTTTCAGAGTTTTTCACAGACGACCGATTATGGTGTAGGTCCAATCGCGCATGGCCGCTTTGGAACCGCCGGTGCCCTTGATCATAAGGAACAAAGGACCTACCGACAGACCGCCGTTGTCGCCGACGATGAAACTGTCCTTGGCCAGCACCGAACCCGCCGGCATGGCGCCGGCCGCCTCCCATTTGCCATAGTCGTTGCTGGCGGTTTCGTTGGCGTAGTTGTTCATGAAACGCGCACCGTGTGCTTCCGCCGGGTAGGAAATGGTGCTGAAACGACGCCAGCTCCGATAGGTCCGTGCCGCCGGGTGGCAGGATTTGGCATAGGCCTTGGCCATGTGCGGGCTGACGCAATCATAGGCGGCGACCGCTTCGGCATCGCTCAGTTCCGGCGGCGGCTTGCCGCCGGCGCCGCAAGGACCACACGTTTTCTTGGCGGCGCATGGGTTGCACGCTTTCCTGGCGGCGCAGGGATTGCACGCTTTCCCGGCGGCACAGGGATTGCACGCTTTCTTCACGGCACAGGGATTGCAGGCGAGGTTGGCGGCGGCCAGGCGCGGAATCACGCATTCAGTCGCCACCCCGGCGGCGGCGCACGGATTTCCGGCTCCGCAAGGGTTGCAGGCTTTCTTCGCCCCGCACGGGCCGCGGCCTTTCTTGACGGCGCATGGATTACAGGCCGCTTTTGCGCCGCGGGGATTGCAGCCTTTTTTGCCCGCGCATGGATTGCACGTCTTCTTGGCCGCGCAGGGATTGGCCTTGCAGGTCTTTGCCGCCAGGCGGATCGCGTGGCCTGGCCGGCAGGCAACCACGGCCTTGGCAACCCCCGCCGACAAAATGCCGGCGCCAATGATGACGGCAAGCGCCGTTGTTGAAATCAATCGCTCTTTGCCTTGTCGCATGGATTTCTCGCGCCCCTTTAATCCGCTAGCCCAACAATCGTTCGATCTTTTCCAGCAACCTTGGCAGTTCGACCGGCTTGGTATCATAGTCGTCGCAACCAGCTTCCATTGCCTTTTCCCGGTCGCTGGCCATGGCATGCGCGGTTAGCGCGATGATTGGAATGGCGCTGGTTTCCGCCGCGCCTTTGATCCGCCGCGTGGCTTCCCAGCCGTCAATCACCGGCAGGCTCTTGTCCATTAGGATCAGGTCGGGGGTTTCGCTTGACGCCATCTCGACACCAAGTTGACCATCTTCCGCGACGGCAACCTGATAACCTTTGCGCGCCAGACGGCGCGAAAGCATGTCGCGATTCATTTCGTTGTCTTCAACGAGAAGTATCTTTGCCAACCCGGCTCCTCCCACCACTTTGGTAAACGCGGTCCTCACGTCATTGCGAGCGAATGTGAGATACTGTGATTGAACATAGCCTATCACCCGCGAAGTGTAAATTTGGCGCGGCAAATCCTTGATGTGCGTTTGCCGGCTTATCCAGGGCACCCGTAGGCAAGATATTGTTGATTTAGTATCATAAGCGGCCGTCTTTCACCGGCAGCCAGAAATTGACCCATGATAATGTGAACAGCCGCGACCGGCCGGGCAGGTCTCTGGCCAGAGTAAGATCATCGGCGCACTGGCCGTTGTGTCGGATAAATCTCACCGATTGACAAATATCACCATTCCGGATGACAGTGAACCAGCGAGGCGAGGCATGTTTTGGATTGGAGCCATATTCGGGATTATCGTCTGCGGGCTGCTGATGTATTTCGCATGGCGGCTGGTCCGGTCGTTGGATGACGGCTGAAACGGCAATCAACGCCGCGAAATACCAATCCGCGCCTTGGCGTTCCCTACGGAGGGACATCGCCAGACCTCTTTCGCTGCTTTTCAAGCTGATTTTGACATCGCCGTACGCGTCGCCGTTGTCATCTCGGCGGGCCCGCGCCGGAACCCGTGATTGCTGGAAAATGGAGGCCGATAATGGAAGTACGCCCTTATAAAGCCGCTAGGATCGCGGGCCGCGAGCTGGTCATGGAAGGCGCCGACATGCGCGTGAACGTCCTGACCCTGGCCGAGAGCGAATGCATCCCCTGGCACTACCACAGCCATATCACCGACTCTTTCGTCTGTCTCGAGGGGTCGATGGTGGTCGAGACGCGGGCGCCCAGGGCCGAATATGTGCTGGAACCGGGGCAGCGCTGCGAGGTTCCGCCGATGGTCGCCCATAGTGTCCATGGCCTGGACGACGGTCCCTTCAAGTTCCTGATTATTCAAGGCGTCGGCGTTTACGACAATGTCCCGGTGGGTGGAAACAGGTAATGGAGAGCGGCGGGCATTGGGTCGGCACCTGGGCCGCCGCGCCGGCGGCCAGCGACGCAGGCGTGGGCTTCAACAATCATACCTTGCGGATGAACCCACGCATCAGCATTGGCGGCGACAGCTTGCGGGTGCGGGTCTCGAACGCCCATGGCGAGGGCAAGCTTGAGATCGGCGGCGCCCATGTCGCGATCCGGGACCAGGGTCCGGCAATCGTGCCCGGCTCGGAACGCCAGCTCAGCTTTGGCGGCGCTGCTTCGGCGACCGTCGCGGCCGGTGCCTTCGTGATCAGCGATGCGGTCGAACTCAAGGTCGCGCCGCTGACCGACCTGGCGGTTTCGATCTATTTGCCGGGCGAGGTCCCGCCTGGCCTGCCCATCACCGGGCGCTATGCCCGGCAGACCAATTACATCTCTCCGCCGGGAGATTTCAGCGCTGAAATCAATATGCCGGTCGGCGCCATCACCGATGAATGGTATTTCCTCAGCGGCATCGACGTCCTCGCCTCGAAACAAACCGGGGGCGTGGTCGCGCTGGGCGACTCCCTGACCGATGCCAATATCTCGACCCATGACACCCATAACCGCTGGCCCGACCAATTGGCCCGGCGCCTGATCGCCCGCCGGGACGGCCGGGCCCTCGGGGTCATGAACCAAGGCCTCGGCGGCAACCGGATTCTGCACGACCTGCGCGGCGACAGCGGCTTGCGGCGCTTCGACCGCGACGTGCTGACGCAACCCGGCGTCAGCCATGTCATCGTCATGCTCGGCACCAACGATCTGCGCAACCGCCACGCCAGACCCGGCGAGGAGGTGACGGCCCGGCAGATGATCGCGGGCCTTCGGCAAATGGCCCTGCGGGCGCGGGCCCGCGGGATTAAACTGTTGGGCGGCACCCTGACACCGTTCGGAAACGAAACCTTCCTGCCCGGCGCCTGGAACCCGGTGCGCGAGGCGCATCGGGAGGCGGTCAACGCGTGGCTCCGCGACAGCGGCGACTTGGACGGCGTTGTCGATTTTGACGCGGCGCTGCGCGACCCCGAGCATCCGACCCAGATGCTGCCGATCCATGATTGCGGCGACGGTCTGCACCCAAGCGATCTGGGTTATTGCAAAATGGGCGACGCCATCGACCTGACGCTGTTCGACTGAGCGAGCGTCCGGCAAATTGGCTTGATATCACGGCGGCGGGCAGGTCTTTTGATCTTGGCGCTTGCCGTATTTCCCAACACGCCCGTTGGCGCGGCGGCGAACCGGGAGGACGGCCATGGCGGGCGAAATTGAATTCGGACTCGACGTGGGGATTTACGGTCGGCTGGCGACGCCGGAGGAGGTACTGAAACTTGCCTTGCTGGCGGAGAGCGAGGGGTTTCATGCCCTTTGGCTGGCCGATCACGTGGTCTTTCCCAGTGTCGTGGCGCCAAAATATCCCTACAGCCTGGACGGCAATTTTCCCGTTCCCCTGGACGAGCCGCTGTTGGAGCCCATTGCCACCATGGGCGTTCTGGTGGGCGCGACGAAGCGGATAAAAATCGGCACGGCGGTGCTGGTGATGCCCCACCGCAACCCCATCCTTCTGGCGCGGATGTTGACCACCCTGGATGTGTTTTCGAAGGGCCGGATCATTCTGGGCGCCGGGGCAGGCTGGATGGCGGAGGAATTCGCCGCCCTGAACACCTTCGATTTTGCCCGCCGCGGCCAGGTCACGGACGAATATCTGGAGATATTCAAGGCCATCTGCAAGGGCGGCCAAGTGGCCTACCAGGGCGAGACCTATCAATTCGAGGCGGTCAATTCCTATCCGGCCTCGGTGCAGCGGCCGCACCCGCCGATCCTGGTCGGCGGCACCTCTAACCCGGCCCTGCGCCGCGTGGCGCGGTTGGCCAATGGCTGGCTGTCGGTGGGATTGAGCCCGGAAAAACTTGCCGGGCGCCTGACCGCGTTGCGCGGATATTGCGAGGAGGCTGGCGTGCGCGCCTTCGACGAACTTCTGCTCTATCACAAGCTGTTCATCAATATCGGCGAGGCGGTGGCCGCCAAGGACGGCGGGCGGGAGCCGGGCACCGGATCGGTGGCCGAGATCATCGACGATTTCAAACGCATCCGCGATTTGGGTTACCGCGGTTTCATCGTCCGTTACCGTGGCGAGGATGCGGCGGAACAACAGCGGCAGATTTCCCGCTTCGCCGCGGAAATCGCGCCTAATATTTAATACCAACCGGCACCACACAAGGAAGGAGCCAGAAATGCGCGGTGAAGCGGATATCGATGCGGACTTTGATCCCGCCAGGCATCAGATGTGCGACAGCCATTATTTCGAGGATGTGACCATCGGCGACCGGTTTCCCATACCGTCGCGGACCCTGGGGGAGGCCAATTTCGCGGCCTTTCAACTGGCCTCGGGCGACA
>JAYGEB010000102.1:0-4676 GCA_046582595.1 Alphaproteobacteria bacterium
GTCTTCCAGCTTATGCAGGCAGCATTTGGCGCAGCCGTCGCATAGGGATTCCCATTCCCCAGGCGTCATTTCGGCGAGCGTCTTGCGCTCCCAGAACGGTTGTTCGCCGTCGGCTGGGATTTCAGGCGCCATGCCGGGCGATAAACGCCTTGATGCGCGGGGCAATTTTTTGCCGCCACCGCCGGCCATTGAAAACGCCGTAGTGACCCACGTCCGGCTGTTCGTAATGCGCCCGCATATCCGCGCCAAGATTGCGGCACAGGTCATGGGCCGCCCTGGTCTGGCCGAGGCCGGAAATATCGTCCTGGCCGCCCTCCACCGTCAGCAGGGCGCAGTTCTGAATGACGCCGGGATCGATGCGCTGGCCGCGATGGCGGAAGGTACCCAGCGCCAACTGATGCTCCTGGAAGACCTTTTGCACGGTTTGCAGATAATATTCCGCCGGCAAATCCATGACGGCGCGGTATTCGTCATAAAACGCCCGGTGCTGGTCGGCGCCGTCGCCGTCGCCCCGCACAAGATTGTGGTAAAGCCGCAGATGGGCGCCCACATGGCGGTCCAGGTTCATGGCCATGAAGCCGCCGAGCTGCACGAAACCGGGATAAACCCGACGCATGACGCCCGGCTTGGGCGCCGGCACGCGCTGGATCAAGGTGCGTTCGAACCAGGCCAGGGAATGGTTCTGGGCCAGGTCATTGGGCGTGGTGGGATTGATCCGGGTATCGATGGGCCCGCCCATCAGGGTCATGGTGCGGGGCGTCGCGGGATCGGCGGCGGCCTCGAGGATGGCGACCGCCGCCAACAGGGGCACGGAGGGTTGGCAGACCGCCAGGGCGTGAGCGCCGGGGCCGATCAGCGTCAGGAATTCCAGCAGATAATCGATATAGTCATCCAGATCGAAGGCGCCCTCGCCAATCGGCACCCGCGCCGCATCCCGCCAATCGGTTATGTAGACATCGTGATCGGGCAGCATGGCGCGCACTGTATCGCGCAGCAGGGTGGCGAAATGGCCGCTCAAGGGCGCCACGATCAACAGTTTTGGGTGGCCCAAGGCGCCGTTCTCATCGCCGATCCGGACGAATCGCTTCAATTGTCCGAACGGCCGGCGCGCCACCACCTCCTCGCGGACCGGGACCGGCCCGCCGTCGATAGAGGTATTGTTCAGGCCAAAGGCCGGTTTCGGGTAATGCCGGGAGCCGGCCTCGAAGATCTCGCAGGCCGCCGCCCAGGCCCGGCCCGCGGGCATATAACTCATGGGATTGAGGGGGTGGCGCAACAGCATCTGGTTGGCCTCGGCCGCGAAACGAAGCGGCGCCATGGCCGATTTCTGAAAGTCGCGAAAATGATAAAACAAACCAAATTACCCAAACGTTACCCGCCGACCATGCCAGTCGGTCCCGCATCTAAACAGCGATTATGCTGCAATGCAACAAGAAGCCGCGTTATTGGCACGCGCCGGATGAAGCCGTGCTTTAGAGCAGCTTGCCCGCGCTGGAAAATACGGCCCGGCACAGCGTCTTCCCCTGGCGCGGCGAAGCAAAGCCCCCCAAACGCGCTGGCGGCCCAGGGCCGCAAACACTGGAGTTTGTTGCCCTGGATTGCCGGGTCGAGCCCAGCGATGACCAAATAGGCAAACAGTCGGCTGAAAACGGCTACAATCGTCATGCCCGGACTCGATCGGGCATCCAGGGCCACGAGGCAATCTGGTGCCGGTTGTCCTGGTCATTCCGGTCATGGCGACGTTTAGATATGAACCCGGACACCCGTGGGCTAGGCCCGGCAAAGACGCTAAAATGGCCCCGTGCCGTGCTATCCGCCCAAGTCCGATACGCCGTAGGCGATGGCATCGCTCGGCAGATATAAATGGCGCCGAAAACCGCCTGATGGACCGCGCCACGCATACTTGCGCCGCCGCCAAGAAATCATTAGCCTGTGATCTCCTTGGCTTGGCTTTAAGGAAGTCGGGCAAATTAAAGGTATCGTTGTTGTTGTTGATTTGTCCGAATAGAGGAGACGGGAATATAATGCGTTCCATGCAATTTGGTGCAGCCGGTTTCGCCATCGGGATTTTGACTCTCATGACGCTGGTCCTGCCGACTTCAGCCGCGGCGCATGATGTCGCCGCGGAAATCGAGAAGGTTCGGCTCGCCACCCAAAGATTTACCGATGTTAAGGTGGCCCTGGCCGAAGGCTATATTCCCGCGCCGCCGGGCGATTGTATTTCCGCCGCGCACGAGGGGCTGCCGGCGGCATGGGGGCCATGGGAATTCACTATATCCATCCGAAAATGTTGAAGATCACGGCGACCGAGCCGCGCGTTAACGGCGACGGCACGCACACGGACTTCCAAAACCCCGCCATTTTGCTTTATCCGCCGGGGGCGGACGGCTCTCTCACTCTCGTCGGCGTGGAAAATTTGGTGTTTCTTCATGCCTGGCAGGCGGCGGGGAACCAAGCACCGCCGAAGCTTGCCGGACGTAGTTGAGACACCATGGCGGACAACGCCAGCACGGCCCAGGACGAGGCGCATAAATTCGAGCCCCACTACGACCAACACCTATATTTCAAGAAAATGAAGAATCCGATGCATCAATTGAATCCTTTTTCACCAAATGTCACTTGCAAGCACCATAAGTAGGGCGGCCACGGCGCGGTGAGAACGTAACCGGGGCAAATCACCGGGCGGGGATTGAAATGCCAACGCCGGTGGGGATCATATTTGTCATCCCCGCGAAAGCGGGGATCCAGATTTATCCATGTTTTCAGGGGCTTATTGTGTAGCCCTGGATCCCCGCTTTCGCGAGGATGACATTTTACCGACTCCTCGACGCCCCAAGTGAATTTCGACGGGAGTAAATAGGGGACGCTACCCTTGAACGTCAGCCTCCTGCTCCGGCCGCCCCCGCCAGAACCCAGAGGCCCCAGAGGATCAGCAGGCCGCCGGTGTAGCGGCCCAGGCGGGGGCCGCCGGGGGCCAGTTTTTCGATCAGGATGTAGAGCGCCAGGCCGGCGACCCACCACAGGTTCATGACGCCGCCGTAGAACAGCAGCGCCATCAACACCCAGCAACAGCCGAGGCAGAACAGGCCGTGCTCAAGGCCCATGCGGAAGGCGCCGCCGCCGCCCTGGCGCCAGTGGTGCGCGATGAACGCCAAGGGCGAGCGGCAGTGGCGCAGGCAGGCCTGCTTCAAGGGCGTCAATTGGTAGACCCCGGCCCCGACCAAGAGCGCCGCGCCGAGATAAAGGCTGGTGGTTTGCATCATCGGCGAGAGCAGCGCCAGCCGCTCCAGCCCCCATTGCCCGAGCACGGCGAGCAAACTGAAACCGCCCCAGGCAACCAGGTAACCGGCGGCGAAGACGCCGGTCGGCACGTAGGGCCGGCCGCCAAGGCGGGATTTCCGGTTCACGGCGGCGAACAGCAACACCAAGGGAGCGGCGCTGGGCAGCATCATGGCCACCATCATAACCCACCACATGGCCAGCATCAGGGCGAAATAGCCGGGCGTCCAGACGGGCGTCATCGTGGGCGTCATGGCGGGCGTCATGGCCGTCGCGCCGCCGCCCGGCATGGCAGCCATCTCGCGCGTCTCCATCCCGGCGCCGAGCAAAATATATAGCCAGGAGGCCAGCCCGACAAAGACAAGGCCGCCAATGACAATCTGCCGGTCGCGCCTTAGGAGCCGTTCCAACACTGGTGCTTCAACATCCATATGGCAGGGCCCGTCACATAATCACGCCGCCCACATGTCCGGCGGCCAACAGCGGAAATTCATACCCGATGCCCGTTGCAACTACTTGTAAATCCAGCAACCGTCAATTGCCCTGGAGGGCGTGCTTCCGCGTGTATACACTTTCGGCGGGCAAATCCATTGCGTTATTGGGGGAGGATTGGCGGCATGTCCGATCAATGGGTTTTCAAAAGCGAAACTTACGATAACTGTAATTGCGCCGTGAATTGCGGTTGCCAGTTCAACCTGCCAAGCACTCATGGCTATTGTCAATCGGCGTTCGTTGGCGACATCGTCGAAGGCCATTTCAATGATACGCCGCTGGCGGGCCTGAACTGGGCGGCGCTATATAAGTGGCCCGGCGAAATCGCCGAGGGCAACGGGCGGCTCTCGAAACGATTATCTCCGGCGATGCCTGCGCGCCCTTAAGCAATCATTTCTCCGTCTTCGCGACCACATGCACGGAATTTTGCAAAACACTGTTCCTGCCGATCGATCTTGAGGCAAATTTAGAACTCAGAACCGCGTCGGTTGAGATCCCTGGCGTGATGAAGAGCAGCGGCAAACCGATCATAAATACCTTCAATGGCGAACCGTTCCACGTCGCGTTGGCCCGCCCCAGCGGCAGTTTCGAATTTACCTACGCGGAAATTGGCCTGGGCACGTCCTCGATAACGGGCGATATAGAGATGGCGTTCGAAGATTCATGGGCGCACTATTGCGTTCATCACTTCAATGAGGACGGAATGATCAGCGATACATGATGGTTGTTCGCCCGGCCAGAGCAATTTTTTGCCGATTGGAGTCGCGATTACGTAAGCGGGACAAATGGCTGGGCGAAGAAATCGCCCGTTGAAACCGGAAATCCGGTAAATCGTCATCCTCGCGAAAGCGGGGATCCAGGGCTACACAATAAACGCTTGAATACAGGGATGGATCTGGATCCCC
>JAYGEB010000162.1:0-31626 GCA_046582595.1 Alphaproteobacteria bacterium
ATGTCGAAGGGCGGATCCTGGCGCATCAGGATCACATCCATGTCGGCCAGATCAAGTTCCTCCATGGGCCCCATGGTGGCGTGATTGCCGACCTCGCGCCGCACTTGCAGGGACCGGCCCCAGGCCACCACGCCGCCGCTCTTCAGACTTAGATCCTGGACCAGGTAATGATAGAGCCGATGGCCCCGGGCCTGCGCTTCTTCCGCCAGGGCAAAGGTGCTGTCGGCATCGATATCGATGGGCTCGATCGCGTCCATCTGAATGGCGACGGCCAAGTTGGCGGCGCTCATGGCGTCTCCTCCCGGTAATCGTAAGGAATTTATGACGCGCGTCTGGGATCGTCTTTCAAAACCACGTGGCTGACCACTTTGCTCACGCCGGAGATATTGCGGGCATGGCCGGTGGCGCGGTCCAGTTCCTCCTGGGATTGCGCGATACCAAAGAGGTAGACCACGCCATTCAAGGTATCGACTGAGTAGTTGATGGCCGAAATTTCTTTATCTCCCAACAGCTTGACCTTTAACTGCGTGGTGATCCAGACATCCTTGGCGTAGTCGCGCAGGGTGCTCTGATTATTGATTTCCAGTTCGTTCAAGACTTCCCGCACGCCCTTGACCTGCCAGGCCAGACGCGCGACCTCGACCCGGTCCTCGGGATTATCGACATTGCCCGTCAACAGGACCCGGCCCTCGACAACTTCCACATCGACCTTGAGGAACAAGACCTCGGAACGTTTGAGAAGACGGTGATTGACATTAGCCAAAATCGTGATGTCGTCCACCGCCTGGCCAACCGAGCGTTCCTGCGCCACAGCCACCCCGACCGTGGCCCCGGCCCCGATCACGGTGGAGGCGCAACCATTCAAACCACCGGCCAGGCCGGCCAAGGCCGCGATCAGGAAAAATTTCCCAGCCCATGCATTCATCACGATACCTCTTCAAATATTCAATCGCCTCGGTTTGTATAACCCATCATGGCCGCCACGCGTCCGTTATATGTTTTGGCGGCCGGTGGGGTAGCACCACTATGACATCAAAACGAATGTCCAGATCGCCAAATCCCGCATGCCGGGCCACGAATACCTCCGTCGCGCGGATGATGCGCCGTTGCTGGCGCGGGGTGACCGCCTCGAGGGCATGGCGCAGGGTGCGCCGCCGCTTGACCTCGATCACCGCCAACAACCGGCCCCGCCGGGCCACTATATCCAATTCACCAACACCCGCTCGATAATCTCGGACCAGAATGCGATAACCCTTCAAGCGCAGCAAGGCGGTGGCAATCGTCTCGGCGCCGCGGCCGGCGCGATAGGCCCGTTGACGCCGCAACCGTACCGATTCGCGCCACCACGCCATTCTGGGCCCTAGTCTTTTCCGGCGCCGCCGCGCAGCTTCACGGCGCGGTTATATAGCTCCCGCCGAGGCAGGCCCGTGCGTTCAACCAGGCCGGCGGCGGCATCCTTGACGCTGCCCCGGTCCAGGGCGGCCAAAATCAAGGTATTGATTTCAGCCTCGTCCAAGGCCGGCCCTTGCGCCGTGCCGGGCGCCACCAGCACGACAATTTCGCCCTTGGGGGGGCCGGCGGATTGGTAATGCGCGGCCAGTTCATCAAGGTTGCCGTGGCGGACTTCCTCGAACTTTTTTGTCAGTTCGCGCAGAACCGCGCCCGGACGCGGGCCCAACACCGCCGCCATGTCGGACAGGGACGCCGCCAGGCGCGGCGCGGCCTCGAAAAACACGATGGTGGCCGGCAATTCGGTAAATTCCCCCAGGGACCGGCGCCGCGCCGCGCGTTTCGAGGGCAGGAAACCGGCAAACAGGAACCTGTCGGTGGGCAGGCCGGCGCAGGCCAGAGCCGCCATTGGGGCCGAGGCGCCGGGCAACGCGGTGACGGCAATACCGGCCTCGCGGGCCGTCTTGACCAGGCGGTAACCGGGGTCGGAAATCAACGGCGTGCCGGCATCGCTGACCAGGGCCACAATTTCGCCCTTGTTCAGGCGTTCCATAAGTCCTGGCCGGACGCGGGCGGCGTTGTGGTCGTGATAAGCCAAGGTTGGACGGTCGATATTGTGAATAAGCAACAGTTTGCGCGTAACCCTGGTATCTTCGCAGGCAATAATGTCGGCGAGGGCCAGCAGATCCAAGGCCCGCAAGGTAATATCACGGGCGTTGCCGATCGGCGTGGCGACGATATAAAGACCAGGTTGAAAGGTTTGGCGGGCGGCTTTACCCCTTCGGCCTTGGGCACTAGATTGGTGCGCATTGTAATCATCGGCGGCGGAACCGGATGCCGGCACGGAAGCTAGAGAGGACGAGGCGCTTGCCCCCTTCGCGGAACCAACCGCGGATCCAACATTGGTCTTTCCGTCCGCGCCGCGTCGTGATGGCATGCCTGCTGATCCCATTCATCATGCTGGCGGGCACCATGCTCGCGGGTTGTGCCCAGTCGCCGCTGCTCCGCTCGGCCAGTGTGCCAGTAACGACCCCCAAGGCTGAAGTAAAAAATGCCGAACCGGTGCAACAATCCCGTCCCGAACCGAAACAGCTGCCGCCGCCCGTTGCCCGCCCGGCGCCCGCCCCCCGGGGCGTCGTGGTTCAAAGCGCCCCGATCCTGCGCCCGCCATCCGGTATTGAAGGGCAACCGACCCGCGTGGGATTGCTGCTGCCCTTGAGCGGCCCGCACGGCGCGGCGCAACTGGGCCGTGCCATGCTGAACGCCGCCATGTTGGCGTTGTTTGATATAGGCGGCAAACGCCTGCTGTTGATGCCGCGGGATACCGGCGGCACCCCAGAGGGCGCCAGGGCGGCGGCGGCACAGCTTGTTGGCGAGGGGGCGGAGATCATACTTGGCCCCTTGTTCAACACCTCCGTGGCGGCGGCGGCGGCCGTCACCCGAGCCCGCGGCCTGCCCGTGATCGCCTTTTCATCGGACCGCAAGGTGGCGGGCGACGGAGTCTATTTGTTGAGCTTCACGCCAAGCCAGGAGGTTGATGCGGTGATCGGTTTTGCCGTGGCGCGCGGATTGCGGCGATTCGCGGTGTTGGCCCCGGACGATCTTTATGGCCTGGCCGTGCTGGCGGCGGCGCGGCAGGCCGTCCGCCGCCATGGCGCCGAGCTGACCCGGACCGAGTTTTATTCCCCGACTGGCGAGGATCTGGACAAACCGGTCAAGCGGCTGGCCAATTACCACGCCCGCAGGCAAGCGCTGCTGAGCCGCCGGCGCGCCTTGCGGAAGGACGGGGACGAAACCTCGAAGCGCATGCTGAGCGCCCTGAAAAAGCATGACACCATGGGCCAGTTGGAATACGACGCGGTTTTGCTGCCCGAGGGCGGCGAATTATTGATTTCCCTGGCCCCGTTGCTGCCCTACTACGACATCGACACGACGGAAATCCGCCTGTTGGGCACGGGCCGCTGGGACGACGACAAGGTCCGCCTGGAGCCGGCGCTGCTGGGCGGCTGGTTCGCCGGCGCGGACAGAACGGCGGCGGACGATTTTCGCAGCCGCTATAGGGCGGCCTTTGGCCAGTTGCCGCCACGCCTGGCCTCGCTGGCCCATGACGCCATGGCGCTGGCGGCGGTCTTGGCCCAGGAAGCCGGCGGACCCGATTTCTCCGCCCGCGCCATCACCAACCCCGATGGTTTTGTTGGTAGCGACGGCATCTTCCGCTTTGGCCCCGATGGGGTCGCGGAACGGGGCATGGCGATTCTGGAAGTGGAACGCAAGGGGTTCCGCGTCCGCCGCAAGGCGCCGACCACGTTCGAGGCCCTGACCAATTAGCGCCGAAGGGGCCATTTTCGATTCCTATCTGATGGTGGATTGGAGCGCCAACGCGACGCCGAAGCGCGGCGCGGACAGCATTTGGTATTGTCTGGTGGCGCGGACCGGCAGTGGTTTGCGACGGCGGTTGCTTGCCAATCCCGCGACCCGTTGGCGGGCGCGGGACGAAATTGCCGCCATTCTGAAAGATCAGGCGGCCAGGGGGCGGCGCGTTCTGGCCGGTTTCGACTTTCCCAATGGCTATCCGGCGGGCTTCGCCCGCGCGGCGGGGTTCGAGGGTTCGCCCTGGCGCGCCGTCTGGGATGGCTTGGATGCCTTGATCCGGGACCGGGCCGACAGCGGCAACAATCGTTTGGAGGTCGCGGCCGATCTGAACCGGCGCATCTCGGGCGGCGCATTTCCGTTTTGGGGCTGCCCCGCGGGGCGGCAGACCGAGACCCTGTCCATGCGCAAAACGCGGGCATATGACGAGACCTTGCCGGAACGGCGCCATTGCGAAACCTGGCTGCCGCGCAGCCAGCCCTGCTGGAAGCTGTACACGGCGGGCTCCGTGGGCAGCCAGGCCCTGATGGGCATTCCCGTTTTGAAGGCCCTGCGGGACGATCCGGAACTGGCGCCCCACACCGCCGTTTGGCCCTTCGAAACCGGGTTCCGCGCGCCCCCCGCCGGTCCATGGCGCATCGTCCTAGCGGAAGTCTATCCTTCGATCCTGCCCATCAAGGCCGGAGCGGGACAGATCAAGGACGCCGTGCAGGTGGAAACCATTGCCCGCCATCTGGCGCGCCGCGATGGCCGTGGCGAATTGGCGCGCGACCTGGACGGCCCCGGCTGTTTGGACGAGAATGTGCGAAAACTGGTTGTAACCGAAGAAGGCTGGATCCTGGGGGCCGGCACCTTTGACTGAGGGGCCGGCATCCGCTCGCCGGCAAGCTCTGGGCGCGGCTCTGGCGGTGCTGGCGGCGGTGGGTCTTGGCCTGGCCGTGGCCTTGTCGCGTTACGCCTATGAAGGGGGTGGCAACGGCATCACCGTGGCCGCCACGCGGGCCACTCTGATGGCCCTGGGCCTGCCGTTGTTCTGCCTGCTCAGCGGCCGTTCCCTGATCTTGCCCTGGCGCGCGTGGCGCCATTGCGCCGGGCTGGGCGTGCTGACCGCCATAATGTTTTACGGCCACGTGGGCGCCGTTGAGTTCATCTCGGTCGGGCTGGCGGTGCTGTTGTTCTTCACCTACGCGCCGATGATCGCCGTCCTGAACATCGTGGTGTTGCGGGAACGGATCACCTTGCCCAATTTGGCCGCCATCTCCATCGCTTTTCTTGGCCTGGCTCTGATGCTGGGGGTATCCCTGGACGCGGTCGATCTTCGCGGCGTCGCCCTGGCCCTGGGCGCCGGCGCCGCGGCGGCCTGGAATGCGGTCTGGCTGGTCCGGCGCATGCAAAAACACGATGCCCTGGTGGTAACCACCCATATGGCACTGGTCGCCGCCCTGGTCTTGTTGGGCCTGTGCCTTGGCCTGGGTACCGTCGCCTGGCCCGTCGGCGGCTACGGCTGGGGCGGTCTAAGCGCCGTTGTATTGCTGCAGGCCACCGCCGTGCCGCTGTATTTTCTGGCCTTGAGTTACATTGGCGCCATGAAATCCGCCATGTTCACCAACGCGCAGCCCCTGGTCTCCATCGGCGCGGCGTATCTGCTGTTCGGCGAAATCATGACGCCCGTTCAGTGGCTTGGCGGCGCCTTGGTTTTGGGTGGAATTTGGCTGATGCAATATTCCGGCCGGGCCGGGCCTTGAATTCGGGCCTTGAATATTGCGCAACTCGGGCGGTTTATGCCCCATCGCCTAACGCCGATCGGCGGCGCGGCGGCTGGCCAATTCGGACATGACGCGGTGCTGATCATCGGCGCTCATGTCCTGCCAATGGCTGATCTCGTTAATGGTACGATAGCAGCCAAGGCAAAGCTTGGTGTCCGTATGCAGAATACATACGCCCGCGCAAGGGGATACCAAACGCTGCTTGTTTTGTGCCGGTTCCGTGGGTATCACCATGGCTGCCCCGATTTTCTTCTTCATCCCCTGGGCCGACAATCTACAGGGCAACACCCAAGCCGTGCAAATGCTCTTGAAGGTTCCGTGCCAAACGACTATTTAACGGGCCGAAATCACCTAAATAAGAAATGCAGCGAACAGAAAAAAGAGGCAACCGTCCATGGACTGGATGATCGAGGTCGACGGTTTGGTAAAAACATTCGGCCACCTGACCGCCGTGGATGGCGTCAGCTTCAATGTACCGAAGGGCGAGGTGCTGGGATTCCTCGGTCCCAACGGCGCCGGCAAATCCACGACGATGAAAATGATTACCGGTTTCATGGCGCCCACGGCGGGCACGGTCCGGGTGGCGGGCCACGACGTGGACGAAAATCCCATCGCCGCCAAGACCCAGATCGGCTATTTGCCCGAGGGCGCGCCGGCCTATCCCGATATGACCCCCATCGGTTTTCTTAACTTCATCGCCGATGTGCGCGGCCTGGACGGTGCGCGGCGGCGGCGGCGGTTGGATTACGTTATTGCCAACGTGCATCTGGAGGCGGTGTTGGAACAACCCATCGACACCCTGTCGAAGGGCTTCAAACGCCGGGTCGGCCTGGCGCAGGCGATTTTGCATGATCCGCCCGTGTTGATCCTGGACGAGCCCACGGACGGTCTCGACCCGAACCAGAAGCACGAGGTCCGCAACTTGATTTCCGAGATGTCGGCGGAGAAAGCCATCGTCATCTCCACCCATATTCTGGAAGAGGTCGACGCGGTTTGCAGCCGGGCCATTATTATCGCCGACGGCCGTATCGTCGCCGACGGCACGCCGGCGGAACTGGAACAACAATCGCCCTTTCATAACGCGGTGCTGATCGACAGCCCCGACGATGGCCTGGCCGAAGCCTTGGAAGCCATGGCGAACGTAGCCCTGGTCGAGGAATTGCAAGGCGGGCGGTTCCGGGCCTATCCCAAGGACGGCCAAACAATCGTGGTGGAAATCGCCGATCTGATCCGGCGGCGTGGCTGGTCCACCTCGCGCCTATCGGTGGAACCGCCGCGTCTTGACGAGGTCTTCCGTAACTACACCAAGCCCAAGGGCAAGAGCGGCGGCAAAAGCGATCGCGGGAAGGCGGCATGATGGCGACCACCTGGGCCGTGTTCCGGCGCGAGTTGAAGGGTTATTTCAATACCCCGTTGGCTTACATTTTCATTGTCATATTTTTGTTTTTGACGGGTATTTTCACCTTTTACATCGGCAGCTTCTTCATCCGCGGACAGGCGGACTTGAAGCCCTTCTTCAATTTTCATCCCTGGCTTTATCTGTTCCTGGTGCCGGCCATTTCCATGCGTCTGTGGGCCGAGGAACGCAAATCCGGCGCCATCGAATTACTGCTGACCCTGCCGCTGTCGTTGTGGTCCACCGTGGTGGGTAAATTCCTGGCCGCCTGGGTATTCATTATCCTCGCCCTGGCACTGACTTTCCCCATGTGGCTGACCGTCGGCTACCTGGGTCAACCCGACCATGGCGTGATCATCGCCTCCTACCTGGGCAGTGTCTTGATGGCGGGGGGCTATCTGGCCATCGGCGCCTGTATTTCCGCGGCAACCAAGAATCAGGTCATCGCGTTTGTCATTTCCGTGGTCGTGTGTTTCCTCTTTACGGTCGCGGGCGCCCCGATCGTGCTGGACTTCTTCGCCGCCTGGGCGCCGCAAGCCCTGTTGGACGCGGTGGCCTCGTTCAGTTTCCTGACCCATTTCAACGCGATCCAGAACGGCGTCATCGATCTGCGCGATCTGATCTATTTTGTCTCGCTGATCATGTTTTGGCTATTCGCCAATCTGCTGATCATTGATCTGAAAAAATCCAGCTAGGGGGCGCCGGAAATGAAGCGATCAACCACCGCCGTGCTGGCCCTGATCCTGGCCGGCATCCTGTTTCTCTCCATCAATGTCTTCTCCGCCAATACTTTCCGCTCGGCCCGCCTGGATTTGACCCAGCAGGGCCTGTACACCTTGAGCGCCGGGTCCACCCGGATCCTGGCGGAAATTCCCGAACCGATCCGGCTGCGATACTATTTCTCGGAAAAGCTGGCCATCCAGTTACCCAACATCAAATCCTACGGCCTGCGGGTCCGCGAGTTGCTGGAGGAATACGTCAATCGCTCCAACGGCAAGATCCACCTGGAAATCATTGACCCGGAGCCCTTCACCCAGGCCGAGGACGACGCCGTCCGTTTTGGCCTGAAAGCCGCCCCCCTGGGCACCGGGGATAGCCTGTATTTCGGCCTAGTGGCGACCAATACCATTGATGACCGTCAAGTCGTGCCGTTCTTCGCGCGGGAGAAGGAAGCCTTTCTGGAATATGACCTGACCCGCATGATTTTCAATCTGAGCGATCCCAAAAAACCGGTCGTGGGGCTGATCACGGGCCTGGAAATGAATGCCGATGCCTCGCCCATGCTGCGCTTCAGCGGTGGCCCGCAGCCCTGGGCCATCGCCGCCGCGATCCGCGAGGTCTTCGATCTCAGGGTGTTGGCGCCCAGCCAGGGCGTGATCCCAGAAGATGTGGATATTCTGATGATCGCCCATCCCCTGGGGCTGAGCGAGATAGCGCTTTACGCCATTGATCAATTCGTCATGGCCGGCGGCCGCGCCCTGGTATTCGTCGATCCCTTTTCCGAGGTGACCGCGCGGACCCAGCGCCGGGGCCAGCCGTCGGGGATCGAGCTGGCCAGTTCGACCCTGGATAAATTGTTGAAGCCCTGGGGCGTTTCGGTCGCCACGGACCGCGTCATCGCCGATTACCAGGCGGCCCAGCAGGTCAACGCCGGCCAGGGCGCCAGCCAGCGGATCGTGCGCTATCTGGTCTGGCTGCAACTGGGCGCCGGGAACATGAACCCCGACGATGTGGTTACCGCCGATCTTGGACCCCTGATTTTGGCCAATGCGGGCACGGTCAAGGCCCTGCCCGACACCGCCATGAAGGTGACGCCGTTGTTATCGACGGGCAGCCAGGCCATGCTGATGGAAACCGATTTGATCCGCTTCGGCCCCGCGCCCGACCGGCTACTGGAGGTCTTCAAGGCCGATGGCGAGCGCCACATGCTCGCCGCCCGTCTAACCGGCATGGCCAAATCCGGCTTCCCCGACGGCCCGCCAAAGAGCGACAAAAAAGGCGAAAAGAAAACTGCCGCCAAGGGTAGGCCTCATTTGTCAAAAAGCAGCAAGGATATCAGCGTCATCGTGGTCGCCGATACGGATTTGCTGCACGATCAGTTCTGGCTGCGGAAACAGAACATGATGGGCCAGGAGATCATCGTGCCCATTTCAGCCAACGCCGATTTCGTCATCAACGCCCTGGATAACTTGGCCGGCTCGTCCGACCTGATTGGGCTGCGCAGCCGGGGTAAATCCGACCGGCCATTCGCCGTGGTCGAAGCCATGCGCCTGGCGGCGGAGCAGAAATTCCTGGCCGAGGCGCGCAAGTTGAAAGAGGCCCTGGAAAAGAGCAAGGGGCGCATCGCCGAACTTGAATCACGGGCCCAGGCCACCGCCGGCAATCTGTTGACGCAGGCGCAACGGGACGAAATTCAATTGATCCGGACCCAGGTCCTGAAGACCCGCAAGCAGTTGCGCGACGTCCAGCACAATCTGAACCGGGAGATCGACGGCCTGGAGGGGAAATTGCGGTTTGCCAATGTGGGCCTGATGCCCCTAGCGGTATCGGTCATCGCCGCCATCCTGGCGCTGTTCAGGCTGCGCCGCCGGCGTCTGCGCGCGGCGCGGGTCCGATTGGGATAGAGCCATGAAAACCAAACCCTTTGCCATCCTTGCCGTTTTTACCGCCTTGGCCGTTGGCGCCGCCATCTGGTCGACCCAGGAGCGCGGGCGCGCCACCGCTTCCCTGGCTCCGCCCGGCGGGCTGTTCCCGGAGCTGATCTCCCAGGTCAACGAAATTGCGCGTATTGCCGTGCGGACACCCAAGCTGGCCTTTACCATCGTGCGTGGCGAAGGGGGTATCTGGGGTGTCAAGGAGCGGGGCGGCTACCCGGTGAAGTTCGAAACCATCAAACAGGCCGTCGTGGGTATCGCCGCCATGCGTTTGCTGGAGGCCAAGACCGCCAAGCCGGAATTGCATGCCAGGCTGTTCTTGAAATCGCCCAAGGATGGCGGCAGGGGCACCACCATCGCGCTGGCCGACGGCGCCGGCAAGACCATTGCGGCGGTCGTCGTCGGCAAGACCAAATCGCCGCCAAGCAAAACCGAGGACGGCATCTATTATGTCCGCCGCCTGGATCAGGCGCAGAGTTATCTGGCCGCGGGCCGGGTCGAAGTTTGGGAGACCATCGACCGCTGGCTGGACGATGCCATGCCAACCATCGCCCGCAAGCGGGTGCGCGCCGCCACCACGACCCAGCCGAATGGTGACCGCGCGGGTGTGGTCCGCACCGACCCCGACAGCCGTGATTTCCAAATCGCCGATATTCCGCCCGGTATGAAGCCGCTGCATGAAACCGCCGGCAATGCCCTGGGTTCCGCCCTGGGTTTCCTGGATTTCAAGGACGTGCGCGTGGCCGGCAAGGTGGATTTCACGGGCGCCAATCTGGCCAGCTTCAAGACTTTTGACGGCGTCACCCTGCACTTATCGGTGATCAAGAAAAAAGACGGCCATTGGATGGTGATATCGGCCGCTTACGACGCCGCCGATGTCATGCTGGACGGCCTTACGGACGAGCAGAAAAAGGGCATGAAAAGCACCGATGAGGCCAAGACGGAGGTCGCCGATATTAACCGGCGTTATGGTTCCTGGGCCTACCAACTGCCCGATTACAAAGCCAAGGATTTCATGACCGAACCGGACGACCTGCTGGTCAAGGATGAAGACGCAAGTAAATAGAGGACTTTTGAGATGAGCGAGGAAACACTCTCCTTTCAGACCGAGGTGGCGCAGCTTTTGCGCCTGATGGTCAGTTCGGTCTATTCGGACAAGGAAGTCTTTCTACGGGAATTGATTTCCAACGCCTCGGATGCCTGCGACAAGGCCCGCTATCTGGCCATAACCGAAGCCGATATCCTGGGCGACGACCCCGATTTCAAGGTCCGCGTCAAGGTGAACAAGGAGGCCCGGACCCTGTCCCTGTCCGACAACGGCATCGGCATGAACCGGGATGGCCTGATCGGCGAACTCGGCACCATCGCCCGCTCCGGCACCTCCGCCTTCATGGACAATCTAAGCGGCGACGGCGCCAAGGACATGCAGATGATCGGCCAGTTCGGCGTCGGCTTCTATTCCGTGTTCATGGTCGCCGACAAGGTTGAGGTAACTTCGCGGCGGGCTGGCGAAGACGAGGGTTGGATCTGGACCTCGGACGGCCTGGGTGAATTCACCATCGATGGGGCCGAACGCGCGGGCCGGGGCACCACCGTTCTGATCCACCTGAAGGAGGGCGAGGATGAATGGCTGGAGGAGCCGCGCCTGAAGGCCGTCGTGAAGAAATATTCCGACCACATCGCCCTGCCTATCATGCTGGCCATCGACGACGGCGAGGAGACGGCGGCCAACGAAGCCTCCGCCATCTGGAGCCGGCCGAAAAGCGAGATCACCGACGAACAATACGCCGAATTCTACCACCATGTGGGCCACGCCATGGACGACCCCTGGCTGACCCTGCATTACAAGGCCGAGGGCAAGATCGAATACACCACCTTGCTGTTCATTCCCACGCGGCAGCCCTTCGATCTGTTCGATCCCGCACGCCGCCATGCGGTGAAACTCTATGTTCGCCGGGTCTTCATCACGGACGAGGCGGAAGGTCTGATCCCCTCCTACCTGCGCTTCCTGCGCGGCGTCGTGGACAGCGAGGACCTGCCCCTGAATATCAGCCGGGAGATGTTGCAGAACAGCCCCCTGATGCGCCACATGAACCAGGCCGTGACCCGCCGCGTGCTGACGGAATTGAGCAAACGGGCGGAGAAGCAGCCCGAGCAATATGCTGAATTCTGGGAAAATTTTGGCTCCGTGCTGAAAGAAGGCCTGTACGAGGATCACGAACGCCGGGATGAATTGCTGGAACTGGCGCGCTTCCGCTCCACCGCCGGCACCGAATTGGTCAGTCTGAAGGACTATGTGGGCCGCATGAAAGAAGGCCAGGAGGCGGTTTATTATATTACCGGCGATGATTTGCAAACCCTGGAAACCAGCCCGCAGTTGGAAGGTTTCCGCGCCCGCGGGGTTGAAGTTTTACTATTGTCCGACCCGGTGGATGATTTCTGGCTCTCTTCGGTGTTCGAATACGACGGCCATGCCCTGACCTCAACCACCCGCGGCGCCACGGACCTGTCGAACCTGGGCGACGAACCGGAAGCGGACGACGGGGCGGAGGCCGAGCCGGCGGGGGAAACCGAAATCGCCACCCTGATCGCCCTGGTCAAACAGACCCTGGGCGAGGCGGTCAAGGACGTGCGCACCACCGACCGTCTGACCGACAGCGCCGTCTGCCTGGTCGCCGACGACGGCGATATGGACATGCGCCTGGAACGCATGCTGAGGGCGCACAAACAGTTGAGCGCGGATTCCGTCCGGATCCTGGAGATCAACCCCAGGCATGCCTTGATCAAGAACATGGCGGGTGCGGCCACCAAGGGTGGGGCGGCGGATGATTTGGCCGATCTGGCCCATTTGCTGCTGGATCAGGCCCGTATTATCGAGGGCGAGACCCTGCCCGACCCCGCCGCTTTCTCCCGGCGCATGGCGACCGTGATGGCCAAGGCCGCCGGATAGGGATAGCCTTGACAGCTTCGGACACGAAGGCAAAATGGGCGGCGGTGTTTTTAATACGGTGACGTAGTATTTAATTCGTTGCGGAATCTAGAAAATCCTGGCGGGCCGGCGTCGAATTAAATACTACGTCACCGTATTAAAAACGGCTGCATATTCCGGGGAGAGACGAGATGCGCAAGCTGACGCAAAGCTATAATCACGGGGCCAGTTCGGTGCCCCTGATCGGCGAGACCATCGGCGCCTATTTCGACGGCGCCGTGGCGCGCTGGGGCGGGCGCGATGCCTTGGTCGTGCGGCACCAGGACGTGCGTTGGAGCTATGACCAATTGCAGACGGAGGTCGATGCCTTCGCCGCCGGCCTGCTGGCCCTGGGGCTGGAGCCGGGACAGCGCGTCGGCATCTGGTCGCAAAACAATGCCGAATGGACCGTGACCCAGTTCGCCGCCGCCAAGGCCGGCCTGATCCTGGTCAACATCAATCCCGCCTACCGCCTCTCGGAGCTGGAATACGCCCTGAACAAGGTGCAATGCACGGCGCTGGTGATCTCGCCCCGTTTCAAAAGCTCCGACTATGTGGAGATGGTCCGTACCCTGGCGCCGGAAATCGATCATGCCGAACCGGGCCAGCTCAACGCGGAAAAACTGCCCGGCCTGCGCATGGTCATCCGCATGGGCGAGGAGACCACGCCGGGAATGTACAATTTCGCCGACATCCCCGGCCTGGCGGGCGCTGGAGAACATGAACGGCTCGGCCTCCTGGCCGGCGAATTGCAGTTCGACGACGCCATCAATATCCAGTTCACCTCCGGCACCACCGGCTTCCCCAAGGGCGCCACCCTGACCCACCACAATATCCTCAACAACGGCTATTTCGTGGGCGAGGGCATCTCCATGACGGAAGCCGACAGGCTGTGCATCCCCGTGCCCCTGTATCACTGCTTCGGCATGGTCATGGGCAATCTGGCCTGCCTGACCCACGGCGCCGCGATGATCTATCCCGGCGAAGGTTTCGACCCGACGGAGGTTTTGCAGGCCGTACAGGACGAAGGCTGCACCGCCCTTTACGGCGTGCCCACCATGTTCATCGCCACCCTGGACCATGCCGATTTCGACAGTTTCGACCTTTCGACCCTGCGCACCGGCATCATGGCCGGCTCTCCCTGTCCCATCGAGGTGATGAAACAGGTGATCGGCAAAATGAACATGGCCCAGGTCACCATCGCCTATGGCATGACCGAAACCTCCCCCGTAAGCTTTCACACGGCGGTGGACGACGAACTGGAACGCAAGGTCGGCACCGTGGGCCGCTCCATCCCCCACGTGGAATGCAAGATTATCGACGGCGAGGGCCGCATCGTGGCGCCCGGCGAGACCGGCGAAATTCTGACGCGGGGCTATAACGTCATGCTGGGCTATTGGGACGACGGCGAGCGCACGGCGGAGGCGATCGACGCCGCCGGCTGGATGCACACCGGCGATCTGGGCACCATGGACGAACATGGCTACGGCAACGTCGTTGGCCGCATCAAGGACATGGTGATCCGCGGCGGCGAGAACGTCTATCCCCGGGAGATCGAGGAATATCTCTACCGTCACGAGAAAATCCAGGATGTCCAGGTGATCGGCGTGCCCGACCCGAAATATGGCGAGGAACTCTGCGCCTGGATCAAGTTGCGGGAAGGCGAGACGGCGGAGGCGGAGGAAATCAAAGCCTTCTGCAAAGGCCAGATCGCCCACTACAAAGTGCCCCGCTATATCAAATTCGTCGATGAATTCCCCATGACCGTGACCGGCAAGGTGCAGAAGTTCGTGATGCGGGAGCAAATGATCGAAGAGCTCAATTTGGTCGAAGCCAAGACGGCGTAGCAGCCGATTGATGCCGGTTCGCCGCGGCCCGTCGCATTTGCCGCGGCCATGGTGGGATGCGGGTTTTCATCCCAGGACGGCCCCGGCCCGTTCGCGGCCCCGTCCTTCGGCTTTACCTGGTTCCATAAAAATGGCATAGGGTCGAAAGGCCGCCGCGGGCGGATGGTGGGGCAAGCCATCCCGCCATGGCGGCGGCGGCATCTTGTTGACGCGTGGATTGGAGTAATCTGATGACGGAAGCGACCGTGGCCAAGCAGGAATTGAGCGCCCATCCCCTGGTGCTGGTCGCCCACAAGCTGAAGGTCTTCGTGGAATTCGTCGGCGAACGTGGCGCCTATTTCATCCTGCCCCTGATCCTATTCACCATGGTCGATGTCTTCGGCCGCAAGCTGACCAACCAAACCTTTTTCGGTTTTTCCGTTGATGTGCAGCTTTGGCTGGTGGAAAACGTCAGCGGCATGTTCCGCTCCACCATGCTGCAGGAAATGGAATGGCATATGCATACGGCCCTGTTCTCGTTGGTTCTGGGTTATGGCTTTACCCGCAACCGCCATGTGCGGGTCGATCTGATCCGCATGCATATGCAAACCAAGATGCAGGCGGCGATCGAGCTTATCGGCACCATGTTTTTCATGATCCCCTATACCCTCGTGGTGATCTATTTCTGCTACGTCTTTGCCTACGATTCTTTCGTCACCAACGAAATCTCCGCTTCCTTGGTGGGCATGAGCCACCGCTGGGTCATCAAGTCTGTTCTGGGCGCCGGATTGATCATCGCCCTGGCCTCGGGCATCGCGGTCTGGCTGCAATGCATTCTGGTGGTGTTCGCGCCAAAAGACATGCGGTTCGCCTTGATGACCCTGGAATGGCCCGAAGACATGGGCGGCGGCGTCGAAGGCTACGAGCGCATGGTCCTGGCCGATCAGGAAACCGATATGAAAAAGATCGGACGCTCCGGCAAGGGGTAGCCGGATTTATTCGATCATGATCTAATCTCTTCGACCTAGGTCTTGATCTTGCCGATGATCGGCCCGCCATCATGCCAAGGTTCGGCGATGCCATCAATTTCCACGCGGGCGGCTTGGAACAATCTTGAAATGCCGTTATCACGCCATGCCGGCCATGGCATTGGCGATGATGTAGAGGCCCAGGACCAGCAGGGCCGTGAAAAAGATGCGGCGGAATATGGTCTCCGGCAAATTTTTCCGGATGCGCTGGCCGAGCGCCATGCCCAACAATGCCGGCGGTAGGGCCGCGGCCGACATTTGGACCTGCTCAAGGCTCAACAGCGCATTACCCCGCAGGGCAAGGCCGAGCGCCAGGGTGGAGGCCGTGAATGTTATGCCCATGGCCTGGACAAGCTGGTCGCGGGACAGCCCAAGGCCTTGCAGATACATCACACCGGGCACCACGAATGAGCCGGTCATGCCGGTAAGCAGGCCATTGGCCGCGCCCGTGAGCGGCCCGGCCCACGCCTCGTGTCGCGGCGGCACCGCGAGGCGCAGGCCGGCCAGGCCAGCGGCGCCATAGATGACCAACAACAGGCCCAGCAGCGCCGCCAGGTACGGCGGATCGAGCCGCGTCAACGCCTCCGCGCCAAGCCAGACCGTCAATGTGGCCGGCAACAGAAACGGCCATATCCGGCCCAGGATGGCCAGGCCGTGGCCGCCCACGGAGGCCTGCCACAGGTTGGTCACGAACGAGGGCACCAATAAGACGGCCATTGCCGTGGGCATATCGATGATCACGGTGAGGGCGGCCAGGCTGACCGTGGGCAGCCCCAGGCCGATGATGCCCTTGACCAGACCGGCAAGCACAAACGTGGCGATGACGGCGGCGATTATCAGGGGATCGAACATGGCCGGATGCTAAAGCATTTTCAATGCGGCCTGAACCGCCCGCGCCCCGTCGCGTGGACCGATAAATATCGAAATTGCGCCATGGCGGTGAAACGGGCGGCATTTAGCCGTTGGCGCGGTGCATGTGAATAATGGCGGGAATGCCAAGCGTTCATTCAATCACTCGAAACCAGCTTGGTCAGCACCTCGTCCCCAAACGCCGCCAGGTTTTCGTCCAAGTTGCTGCGGGACAGCAGGCCGAGGGGGACCAGCAGGCGGTCAACGCCCAGGTCGCGGTAGCCCTCCAGGCTGTCCATGCCGGCGGCGTAGTCCCGCCACAGGGCGGTGATCTCGATACTGGCGGGGTCGCGGTCGGCGGCCTCCGCCACCTGCCGCAGCTTCGACAGCAATGCAGCCAGTTCCTCGTGGTTTTTGGGAAAGCCGAACCAGCCGTCGCCGATGGCCACGGTGCGGCGCAGGGCCGCCGCGCTGTGGCCGCCGATGATGATGGGCGGGCCGGACGGCCGCCCAGGACGGGGGTGGGGCAGGGGATAGCTTTTGAAGCCGGACCAGTCGAGGTATTCGCTTTGGTGCTGGACCTCCTCGCCGGACCAGACCTTTTTGATGGCCGCCAGATAATCATCGAAGCGCCGGCCCCGGCCCGCGAAGGGCACGCCCATGGCCTGGAATTCCTCCGCCAGCCAGCCGACGCCCAGGCCGAGGAGCAGCCGGCCCTTGGCCAGGTGATCCAGGCTGGCCACCTGTTTGGCAAATAATAGCGGGTTGCTCTGGGGGAGGAGGTTGATGCCCGTGCCCAGCCTCAGCTTCGTGGTCTGGGCCGCGATGTGGGACAGCGCGATCAACGGGTCGATGAAAGCGGTCTCGGGCGGCACGCCAATGCGGCCGGAGCGGTTGAAGGGATAGGTGGAGGCATGATCGAGGGGGATCATCACATGCTCGCCGGTCCAGACGGACTCGAAGCCCATGTCCTCGGCCTTCCTGGCCAGGGGCAACAGGGTATCGGGCGCATCCTCCCGGTCCATGTTGATGCCGAACAAACCAATCTTCATGGCCCGTCCTCCCGCATTCTGGTTGGTCCTGGCTACGAGGCCTGGCCGAAGATCACCTCGAGTTGATCCTCGGGCACATAGGTGTAGGAGCCGGGACGGAAATTATAGCCCAGATCGCCCAGCAGGCGGCGCTGCCGAGGCGTGCAGCGCGCCGCCACCGCCGCCGTCACGGCGTAATCGTAGGGCCGCATGAACAACTGGCAATAATTGTACAGCAGGGTTTTGCGGCCCCGGCCCGACAGGTTCGGGCTGGGCCCATGCCACAGGGAATGGGAAAACAGATAGCAATCCCCCGCCTTGCCCAGCAGCGGCACGGCGCCCGGCATATCGGGGGCGGGAATGGTTTCATCCACTTCCGGATAGGGCCGCAAATGGCTGCCGGGATAGACCGTGAAGTTGCCGCAGTTTTCCTCGCGCACATCGGTCAGCAGATACATCGCCTTCATGGCCAGGGGCCGGCTGCTCTCCGTCACCCTGATGCGCCGCAAGCCCTCGCCGCCGTCGGTGTGGGTATAGCCGGGAAAATCAGGGGTCGAGGCGCGCACGATGGCCTGGGACATGGAGAAGGCCAGATACGGGCCCATGATATCGACCACCAGGTCGAACACGCCGGGCCGGTCGATCAGATCGATGAAACAATCGTGGTAGGACAGCAGATCGCGGCGGTCCATGAAGCTTTCCGGATCCGGGTCGGCATGCTCCACCCAGCCGTAGTGGCCGCGCGGCAGGTTGGTCGGCTCCCAACCGGGCTTGGCCCGCAGATTATCGATCTGCTCGGCATAAAATTTTACCTCGCCGGGATCGAAGGCGCCTTCGAGAATGAAATAACCATCGATTTCCCAGGCCCGGCGTTGTTGCTTGGTCATGGTCAGCATGACGGCTCCTCCTATCTTTTGCGTATTTTGAAGATAGAATAGCACCGCGCCGCAAAATTGCGAATTGCCAGATGTTCAAGCCCAGATCGTCCAGCAATCCCGGATCGTCAATCCATCCCGGATCGTCAATTAAGGAGACCGCCAATGCCCTTCACCGCGCCCTATGCCTTCATGGTCAGCATGGACGTTCAGGCCGACAAGGAAGATTTGTTCAACGAAGTCTACGACGAGGAGCATATCCCGGCCCTGTTGCAGGTGCCCGGCGTCGTCGCCGTCTCCCGTCTAAAGACAACGCCCGCCACCTTGGCCATGGGCGGCGCGGAACATGCCATCACCGGCGAGGGCCAGCCCCACTACATCGCCATCTACGAGGTTGAAAACCCGGAGGTGCTGAACAGCCCGGCCTGGGCCGAGGCGGTCGAACAGGGCCGCTGGGCCGGCCAGGTGCGCCCCTTCACCTCCAACCGCCAGCATGTCATGCGCAAATTGCTGTAGGCCGCAGTGAACCTTCGCATTGCCAGTCAATCCGGGTGTTCGGATTTTGCCGTGAATTCAGCCGTGAATTCAGCCGTCACGGGGCCTCGACGCCTCCCCCGCGGGCTCGCGCCGCCACCGTCAGCCGGTGCGCCAGGCCGAGCTTGATTTGCATTTCCGGCAGATGCGTTCGCCGGCCCATTCGCTCAAGAAGGGATCCTTGCAGATCAGGCACCGCCTCGTCTTGCTTTCATCCTCGCGCTTGCCGTCGGTTTCCGTTTCCGGTGTCTTGAGATCAACCTGCATGTTCCGCCTTCTTTGCGTCTTGAACTAAACTTCATGAACTGAGTTGTTCGCTAGCATTTTTCGGCGCCTTGGTAAACCTGCTTGTCGGAACGGGGGGCGCGGCCAACCGCGAAAAAGAGCCTCCCTCGGCGAGGCAAACCGGCGCCGCCGCCGGCCGAGCCGTCAAATGCGCCGTCAAATGCGCCGTCAGGCAAGCGCGGGCATGACCTCCTCGGCGAAGATCCGCAACCCGTCCGGCGCGGGCGAGGACAGCAGCACATAGCCGACCCCGCGCGCCTCGAGCCATTTCAGCCGTGCAATGATTTCCTTCGGCGTGCCCAGCAATAGGCCATCGACGGCGGCTTTGCGCAGGTCGGCATCCGAGAGCATGGAGGATTCGGTCTTTTGACCCGCCGCCGTGGCGTAGGCATTCATGACCGCTTGCGATTTCATGCGCCTGGCGATCGCCGCCTCCCGTTCGCCATCGTCCCGCGTGATGAAAAGGCCGCGCGCCACCGCCACGCCCATGGGATCGTAAGCGCGGCCCGCCGCCGACAAGGCCTGGCGGAAGATTTCCAGCCGCGACAAAATCACCTCGAAGGTTTGGAACTGATCGAGAAACAGGTTGTAGCCTTCCCGCGCCGCGTAACGCAGGGATTCGGGACGGCCAGCCGCCAGCCACAACGGCGGATGCGGCTTTTGCGTCGTCGCGGGTTCGACCACGATATTTTCGTATTGCCAGTATTTGCCGCGATGGGAAAAGGGGCCGGGCGAGGTCCAGGCCTTGCGGATCACCGTCATTGCTTCCTCGAAGCGCTCGGTGGCTTCCTCGATCGGGATGGCGAAGCCGTCGAATTCGTTATGGCGATAGCCCTTGCCAACCCCGAAATCAAAACGGCCCCCCGACAGCAGATCAAGCGTCGCGGCCTGTTCGGCGATCAGCACCGGATTGTGCCAGGGCAACACCACCACGGCGGTGCCAAGCCGGATATGGGAAGTCTTCGCGGCCAGATACGACAGCAGGTTGAGCGACGAGGATACCTGCCCGGCGCCGCTGAAATGATGCTCGACGATAAAGTTGCTGTAATAGCCGAGCCGTTCCGCCTCGACCACGGCGTCGATATAGGCGCCGTAGCCCTGGTGATAGCCGTCATCCGCGCCCGGCGTGGCGCGGGCGCCGCCAAACATGCCGAATTTCATGCCGTGCCGCTCCCCTTCCAAGGCGCCCATCACAAGATCACGAACCTCGACGAACTCATGCCATGGCGTTACGCTCTTGGCTAGTGGCGCGAACGGCGGCGGCTGGCCGCCCGCCACGCCAAGGGGGAGTGTCGTATGGCAACGCAATTTAACCGTGCCGCCGAGGATCTGGCCAATGTCGTCGGCCTGGAACATGTCAACTTAAGGGTGCCCGATCAGCGGCTGGCGACCCTGTTCTATATCACCGGACTGGGCTTCACCCGCGATCCCTATCTGGTGACGGGGGTGGCGAATATGTGGGTCAATATCGGCCGCAGCCAGTTTCATCTGCCGACCGGCGGGCCCCAGATGCTGCGCGGACGGACCGGGCTGGTGGTGCCGGACCTTGCCGCCCTTGGCAAAAGTTTAAGGGCCGTGCGCGGCGAACTCAAGCATACCAAATTCGCCTACAGAGCCGGCAAGGGCCACATTGATGTTACCTGCCCGTGGGGCAATAAAATCCGTTGTTACCAGCCGCATGCGAAATTTGGCCAGACCGTGCTGGGCATGGCCTATGTTCTGTTCAACGTACCCCCCGGCGCGGCCAAGGGGATCGCGCGCTTTTACCGGGACATTCTCGGCACGGCGGCCACTGTCAAGCCGTTCGAGAAGGCGCGGGCCGCCCATGTCGCGGTCGGCTATCACCAAAAGCTTATTTTCCGCGAAACAGGGGCGCGGCTGGCAAAATATGACGGCCACCATTTGCAGCTTTACGTCAACAATTTTTCCCGGCCGCACGCGGCCTTGCGCGAACGCGGCCTGATTACCGAGGAAAGCAACCAGCACCAATACCGCTTCCGCGATATTGTCGATCCGGACGGCGGCGAGGTGCTGTACGCGCTCGAACATGAAATCCGTTCGATGACCCATCCGCTCTATGCCCGGCCCCTGATCAACCGCAACCCGGCCCAGACCAACGCCGCCTTCGCGCCGGGTCACGACGACCGCCCCTGGGCCGCGCCGCATCGGATGTGAACGGGCCTATTTGAAGGCGGGCATGACGTCTCTGGTGATGATGCACAGGCTGTTTTTGACTTGCTCCTCGCTCAACATGCCGCCGGCGTTCATTTCCGCCGTGATCCCGTCGATGCCTAAAACCTCGCGCCATTCGTTCACCCGGTCGATAAGCCGGGCGGCGGTGCCGAACGCCACCCGGTCCCGCAAGATATCGTCATAGGACAGGGCGGATAATTTCGCCGCCGTGTTGCCGCGCTCCGCGCTGCCGCCCTTGGGGCTGCTGGCGGCGATCAAACGGGCCTGACGCTCGAAATAATAGACGATATTGTCCCGCGGCTCCTCCAGCGCCGCCCGCTCCGTGTCGGCCGCATAGACCGGAACGCGCAGATAGACGCTGCCGTCGCCCGCGTGTCCGGCCCGGCGCCAGGTGTCCCGATAGACCTTTATGTTTTCGACCAAGGCGCCCAAGCCGTCGCCCCGAAGACCGACGAACAACGGCAAACCCTGTTCCGCGACCGTTCCGAAGGTGCCCGCCGAGGTCGCCGCCATGCGCATGGCCGGATGGGGCTTTTGCACGGGCTGCGGCACCAACAGGGCATCGGTCACTTTGTAAAACCTGCCCTCGAAGGAAAATTTCTCGCCGGACCAGGCCGCGCGCAGGATCGCCAATGCCTCCTCGAAGCGCTGCTGGCTTTCGCCGTAATCGATGTTGTAGCTGTTGTAGGAACGCACGAAGCCGCTGCGGCCAATGCCGAAATCGAGGCGCCCGCCGCTAAGCTGATCCACGGTCGCGGCCTCCTCGGCGATCCGCAGCGGGTTGTTCAGGGGCAAGACGTACACCGCCATGCCAATTCGCATGCGCCGGGTGCGCGCCGCCAGGGCGCCGGCGACCACGATGGGCGAGGACAACACCGAACGCTGGGGCGAAAAATGAAATTCGGCCAGCCAGACGCTGTCCAGGCCCCAAGCCTCGGCGGCGTCGACAAGGTCGAATCCTTCCCGAAACGCCTCCCCCTCGGAGCCGCCATTGCGAAATCCGAACTCCATGAATATCCCGAAATGCATGCGGGTAACCTAACACCGAAAAATTATACGCACAATTATTCGTGCTGGAGGCTCAGCCGCCCTGGGCCAGCGTCTCCACGGTCGCGATCAAACGGGCGATATCGGCGGGTTCCGAGAGGCGGTGGTCGCCGGATTTTGAAAAGGTGACGACGATATCGTCGCCCCGCAGGCGTTCGACAAGCTCCAACGATTGCCGCCAGGGCACATCCGGGTCCGCCATGCCATGCAGAATGCGCACCGGATAATCCACCGCCAGGGGCTGTTGCAGGACCAGGTGGTTCTTGCCCTCCTCGATCAGGTTCATGGTGATGGCATAAGGTTCCTCGGAATATTCCGAGGGCGCGCGGTAGACGCCGTCCCGCTTCAGGGTCGCCTTGATCTGGTCGGAGAAGCCGTCCCACATCCGCAGCACGAAATCCGGCGCCGGCGCAATTCCAACCAAGCCGGCGATGCGCTCGGGCCGGGCCCGGGCCAGCAACAGCATGATCCAGCCGCCCATGGACGAACCGACCACGATCTGCCGCCCCGTCGTCACTTGGTCCAGCACCGCCAGGGCGTCCTCCGTCCACAGACCAATCGTTCCACTTTCGAAATCAGCACTTGATTGGCCGTGGCCCCGGTAGTCAAACCGGGTGTAGGCGCGGCCCCCGTCCCGGCAGGCGGCTTCCAATGCCTGGGCCTTGGTGCCGGTCATGTCCGACATAAAGCCGCCACAAAAGATCACACCGGGCGCCGTCCCCGGCGTATGATGGTAGGCGATACGCGTCCCATCTTCACGGATGAGAAAACGCGGTTCGGTATCGACAGTCATGGATGCGCCAATCAGAATGGACAATGGGCCGCAATCTAGCATTCAAGCCGATGGCGGGATAGCAACCGGGGCGCATGTGCTGCAGGTTCTGCCGGCCATGGACATGGGTGGGGTGGAACGGGGCACGGTACAAACGGCGGCGGCCCTGACGGCGGCGGGCTGGCGGGCTACCGTCGCCTCCTCGGGTGGTTCGATGAGCCATGAGCTGGGCCGGGTCCGGGCCCGGCACGTGGAACTGCCCTTGGCCGTCAAGCGGCCCTTGCGGATGTTGCGCAACGGCGATGCCTTGGCCGATCTGATCAACCGCGACGGCGTCGATCTGGTGCATGCCCGCAGCCGGGCGCCCGCGTGGAGCGCCTTGAGCGCGGCGCGGCGCACGGGCAAACCCTTTGTCACCACCTTTCACAATGCCTATGGCCACAATTGGCTGAAACACTATTACAATGCGGTCATGGGCAAGGGCGACCGGGTCATTGCCATATCCGAATTTGTCGCCGATCACGTGCGCGAAACCTACGGCGTCGGCGACGACCGTTTGGTGACCATCCACCGGGGCATCGATACCGGCCTGTTTGATCCGGAAAATGTCAGCGCCGAACGGATCATCCACATCGCCAAGGCCTGGCGCATGGATGACGCCCGCCCGGTGATCATGTTGCCGGGCCGCCTGACCTCTTGGAAAGGGCAGGCGGTATTGATCAAGGCGCTGAGCATCCTGGGACGGCGGGATATCCGCTGCGTTCTGGTCGGCGGCGATCAGGGCCGCACGGGTTATCGTGGCGAGCTGGAGGGGATGGTGCGCCGCCAAGGCCTGGACCAGGTGGTGCGCCTGGCGGATTATTGTCCCGATATGGCGGCGGCCTACATGCTGGCGGACGTGGTTGTTTCCGCCTCCACCCGGCCCGAGGGGTTCGGCCGCGTGGCGGTCGAGGCCCAGGCCATGGGCCGGCCGGTGATCGCCACCGACCATGGCGGCGCCAAGGAAACCGTCCGGCCCTCTGAAAGCGGCTGGCTGGTGCCGCCCGGCGAGCCTGAGGCCCTGGCCGCCGCCTTGGACCAGGCCCTGAGCCTGAGCCAGGGGGAGCGCGAGGTCATGGCCGGTCATGGCCGTGACAATGTGGTGCGGAACTTCTCGGTGACCCTGATGTGCCAGCGCATCCTGGACGTCTATCGATCCCTGCTGCCTTAAGATGACGCCCGAGAATATTCTCATCATCCGCCACGGCGCGTTGGGCGATCTGGTGCAATCGATGGGACCATTCCGGGCCATCCGGGAACATCACCCCGGCGCCCGGATCACCCTGTTGACCACGCCGCCCCATGCCATGTTCATGCGCGGCTGTCCGTGGATCGACGAAGTCTGGCAGGACCACCGGCCACAATGGTTTCAGGTTCCAGACTGGCTGCATTTGCGCCGCCGCCTGGCCCGGGGCGGTTTCCGCCGCGTCTATGATCTGCAAACCTCGACCCGCTCCAGCCTTTATCTGCGGGCCTTTCCCCGCCGCGACCGGCCCGAGTGGTCGGGCATCGCACGGGGCGCCAGCCATCCCCACGCCAACCCCGGCCGCGACCTGATGCACACCCTGGACCGCCAAGCGGAGCAGATCGCCCTGGCCGGTATCGGCGCCGTGCCGGCCCCCGACCTGGCCTGGGTCGGGGCGGATGTCTCCCGGTTCGAACTGCAACGGCCATATGCCTTGATCGTGCCCGGCGGCTCCACCCATCGCCCGGCCAAACGCTGGCCGGCCGATTACTACCTCGGAATTTGCCAGCGCCTGCTGGCGGCCGCCATTCAGCCGGTGCTGATCGGTGGCCGGGACGAGGTTATCCTGAATAATGTCCTGGCCGGGCAATGCCCCGGGGTCCGCGATCTGGCGGACCGGACCAGTATCGAGGAGCTGGCCGTCCTGGCCCGGGGCGCCAAACTGGCGTTCGGCAATGACACGGGCCCCATGCATGTGGCCGCCGCATCGCGCTGTCCGGTCCTGGTCTTGTTTTCCGGCCAGTCCGACCCGGACTTATGCGCCCCCCGCGGCATCAACGTCGTGACCATGCGCGAGCCGGACCTGGCGGCACTGCCCGTTGACCGGGTCTGGCGGGAACTGGAAAAATTTTAAAGCCTTTCGAGTTTGGCTGGAATCGCCAAGCCGCCCGCTCCCCCTCCCGCGTTGTGCCAGTTGCCAGGCGGGCGCGCTGATTGATTGTGGAATATCATCACTCCTGACCGCCGTTTCGCCCGAAGCGAGCCCGATGGGAAGCCGCGAATTCACGGAAACCCGGCCACGAAAGGCATCGGCCCAAGGGTCGCTTGACAGCACCGCCATTCCGCCTAAGTTGCGCTCACATCGCCGGGAGCGCCGGTTCCGACATTTCTTGCACGGGTTGGTTTGAACATGGTTGTCCTCACATTGCCCGACGGTACGTCTCGCCAGTATGACGGCGCCGTGACGGCGGAGCAGGTCGCCAACGACATCGGCCCCGGCCTGGCCAAGGCCGCCATCGTGGCCCGCATCGACGGTGCTCTGGCGGATCTGCGCCAGCCCATCGAAGCGGACGCGGAAATCGAGATTATTACCCGGCGGAGCGAGGAAGCCTTGGAAGTGCTGCGCCACGATTGCGCCCATGTCCTGGCCGAGGCGGCCAAGGAGCTGTGGCCCGATTTACAGGTCACCATCGGCCCGGCGATCGAGGATGGCTTCTATTACGATTTTGCCAAGGCCGAACCGTTCACGCCGGAAGACCTGATCAGCCTGGAAAAACGCATGGCGGAAATCGTCGCGCGGGACGAAGCCATCGAACGTCAGGTCTGGGAGCGGGACAAGGCTATCGGCTATTTCAAATCCATTGGCGAACATTATAAGGCCGAAATCATTGCCGATCTGCCGGAAGACGAAGTGATCAGCGTTTACCGCCAGGGCGATTTCATCGATCTGTGCCGGGGGCCGCATCTGCCCTCCACGGGCAAACTGGGCGATGCCTTCAAACTGATGAGCATCGCCGGGGCCTATTGGCGGGGCGATAGCCGCAACGAAATGCTGCAACGAATCTATGGCACCTGCTGGCGCGACAAGAAGGAATTGAAGGCTTATCTGTACCGTTTGGAAGAGGCGGAGCGGCGCGACCACCGCAAGCTGGGCCGGGAAATGGATCTGTTCCATTTCCAGGAAGAAGCCGCCGGCATGCCGTTCTGGCATCCCAAGGGCTGGACGCTTTACCGCCTGTTGCAGGACTATATGCGCCGCCGTCTGGACGATGCCGGCTATCTTGAAGTCCAGACGCCGCAATTGTTCGACCGTAAGTTCTGGGAAGTCTCGGGCCATTGGGAGACGTTTCAGGACGTCATGTACACTTCGGAATTCGAAGACCGCATCTTTGCCCTGAAGCCCATGAACTGTCCGGGCCATATTCAGATCTTCAAACAGGGCCTGAAAAGCTACCGCGACCTGCCGCTGCGCATGGCGGAATTCGGCTCCTGCCATCGTAAAGAGCCCTCGGGCGCTCTGCACGGCTTGCTGCGGGTCCGCGCCTTCACCCAAGATGATGCCCATATCTTCTGTACGGTGGATCAGATCTCCAGCGAGGGGAAATTGTTCTGCGATCTGCTACTGGACATTTACCGGGACCTGGGTTTCGACGAGGTGATCGTGAAATTCGCCGACCGCCCGGCGGTGCGGGTGGGTTCCGACGAGATCTGGGACCGGGCCGAGGAGGCCCTGAGGGAGGCGACGGTGGCCGCGGGCCTGGACTATACCCTGAATCCCGGCGAGGGCGCTTTTTACGGCCCGAAGCTGGAATTCGTACTGCGCGACGCCATCGGCCGGGATTGGCAATGCGGCACCCTGCAGGTGGATTTCAATATGCCGGACCGGCTGGATGCCAGTTATGTGGGCGATGATAATGCGCGGCACCGCCCCGTCATGCTGCACCGGGCCATCCTGGGTTCGTTTGAACGTTTCATTGGCGTCATGATCGAGCATTACGCCGGCCACCTACCGCTCTGGCTATCGCCCGTGCAGGTGGTTCTGGCGACCATCACCAACGATACCGATGGCTATGCGGCCCAGGCCGCCGGCCGGATGAAAGCCGCCGGCTTGCGCGTGGAGACCGATCTGCGCAACGAAAAAATCGGCTACAAGGTGCGGGAGCATTCCCTGGCCAAGATCCCGGTGATCGCCGCGATCGGTCAGCGGGAGGCCGAGGACGGCACGGTCGCCCTGCGCCGGTTGGGCGACAAAGGCCAAGAGGTGCTCGCCCTCGACGACGCCATCGCCATCCTGTCCCGTGAAGGCGCCATGCCCGGCGCTTGAGGCGCGATGGGATAATCAACTTGATCGGTGGGTCGATAGGGTGCTTTATTAACGGGCTGAATACTATTCTTGGGCCATTATGGCCACGGTTACTCACTATCACGGATTAGCTTTGGTTTCGGGATTGCCAAATTCCATGGCCCCCCGGCAACAATAGACAGGAGATTACGACAATCGCTCGACGATTTTACCCCAATACGCCGCCGACCCAATCGGGGCCGCGGATAAATGAACGGATCGAAACCGCATCCGTTCGTCTGGTTGACGAAACAGGTGAAAACGTAGGTGTCGTCAGCCTTGATGATGCCTTGAACCGTGCTGAAAACGCCGGTCTCGACTTGGTGGAAATAGCGCCGGAGGCAAAGCCGCCAGTCTGCAAGATCCTCGACTATGGCAAGTTCAAGTACGAGGCGCAGAAAAAGGCCAACGAGGCGCGCAAAAGACAAAAGGTCATCGAGGTCAAGGAAATAAAGATGCGCCCCAACATCGATCATCATGATTACGATGTGAAGATGCGGGCCATGAACAAGTTCCTGGGCGAGGGCGACAAGGTCAAGGTGACGCTGCGTTTCCGGGGCCGGGAGATGGTGCATCAAGACCTTGGTCTTAAGGTGCTTGAGCGGGTCCGCGATGATCTGGAGGGCGTCTCCAAGGTGGAGCAATTCCCCAAAATGGAAGGTCGCCAAATGACCATGGTGATCGCGCCGCGCTAAGCTTGCCGGCCAATGCTTACAGTCGACGGTTTGCATCGCCCATTTTTAGGGCCCCTGTCGTTTCACATTGATGCCGGCGAATGCCTGGCCCTGACGGGACCGTCCGGGGCGGGCAAATCCATGCTGCTGCGCGCCCTGGTGGATCTTGATCCCAACCAAGGACGGGTGCGGGCGGACGGGCGTGAGCGGGAGGCGGTGCCGGCGCCCGAATGGCGGCGTCTGCTCGCCTATCTGCCGGCGGAAGCGGGCTGGTGGCTGGATCTGGTCGGTGGGCATATGCCGGACCGGGACGCCGCCCTCGGTCTACTGGCCGCGCTGGGCTTTGCCGCTCCGGAGGAGGTGATGTCCTGGCCCGTGAGCCGCCTTTCCAGCGGTGAACGCCAGCGGCTGGCGTTGGCGCGCGGGCTGCTGGTCGAAGCGCGGGTCTGGTTGTTGGATGAACCGACCGCGGCCCTCGATGGGGACAATTGCGCCCTGGTTGAAAGCCTTTTGCGGGACCGCCTGAACGCCGGTGACGCCATCCTGCTGGTCAGTCATGACCCGGCACAGATAGCTCGCCTGGCCCGGCGCCGCCTGCATTTGGTGGGGGGCCAGCTGGCCGGCGGGTCATGACCCCTTATCTGGAACTTTCATATCTCGACCTGGCTCTCGCCGCCCTGTTGCTGGTGTTCAACGCGGCGCTGTCCCTAGCCCTGGGTCTGCGGCTGGAAGGCCGCATGCTTGTCGCCGCCGCGCGCATGGTGGTGCAGTTGCTGCTCGTCGGCCTGGTCCTGCGGGCCTTGTTCGAACAGGCGTCCCCATGGCTGACCGGATCCGTGGCGCTGCTCATGGTGTTGTTTGCCGGACGCGAGATCCTGGCCCGGCAAGAGCGCCGCCTGACCGGGTGGTGGGGCCATGGCATCGGCTCGGCCACCATGCTGCTGTCGGGCATGGTGGTGACCGTGCTGGCCCTCAATGGCCCCCTGCGCCCGGACCCCTGGCACGATCCGCGCTATGCCATTCCCCTGTTCGGGATGATCCTTGGCAATGCCATGACCGGCATCAGCCTCGGTCTCGATAGTCTGACCAGTCTGGCGCGCCGGGACCGCGCCGGGATCGAGGCGCAATTGCTGCTCGGCGCCTCCCGCTGGCGGGCCTTGCGGCCCATTGCCCAGCGGTCCCTGCGCACGGGCTTTACGCCAATGCTGAATTCCATGGCCGCCGCCGGCGTGGTGTTCCTGCCCGGTATGATGACCGGACAGATTCTGGCGGGCGTCGCCCCGGAGCAGGCGGTGAAATATCAAATTCTGGTGCTGTTCCTGATCGCCGGCGCCACCGGCCTCGGGGTATTATCAGCCGTCGTGGCCAGCGTCTGGCGCTTGACGGACAGCCGCCACCGGCTGCGCTTGGACCGCCTCGAATAATCCATTTCCATGCTATCCAAGCCATCCGCTCCGCCGCCCGGCCATCATTAGACCATTTTCGAGATTGAATGAACCGGGCCTGGCTCTCTTCGCTCACGCTTGTGCGCAAGAGCGCGCCGCTCCGCCCGGGCGGCGCATAATACCAAGGTGCGATGACAAAGACTCATATAGACGCACCTTGGTATAAGCGCCGGGCCGCCGTTGCGGCCTTGATCGACAATTTCAATCTCGAAAATTGTCTAGCGGCTCTCGGCCAAACGGGTCATGGCCGGGGTGGCGGCGAATTTCCGCGCCGTGGCGCCGCGGACGTCTTGAAAGCGGGCCAGTTCGCGGCCCTTCAATTTTTTGCCCGTGGGCAGTTTCAGGCTCAACGGATTGATGCGCTTGTTGTTCACCAATATCTCGTAATGCAGATGCGGCCCCGTTGAACGCCCGGTGGAGCCCACATAAGCGACGATCTGGCCCTGCCGGACCCGCTTGCCCCGCTTGATGCCCCGGCGGAACTTTGACAAATGGGCGTAGGCGGTCTTGTAACGGCCGTTATGGCGGATGCGCAGATAGCGCCCGTAGCCACCGTTCCAGCCGGCCATTTCGACGACGCCGTTCCCCGCCGCCATGATCGGTGTCCCTTTTGGGGCGCCGAAGTCGATGCCCTGGTGCATTTTCTTGTAACCCAGTATGGGATGCCTGCGCCGGCCAAAGCGCGAGGTCAATCGCGCGCCGTCTATGGGCGTCTTCATCAAGGCCTTGCGCACGCTGTGGCCTTTGTCGTTGAAATAGTCGATCTCGCCGTCCCGCATGGCAAAGCGGTACAGCGGCAGATCGGTTTTCCGTACCCGCAGCTTGGCGTACCGGATTTCACCGAATTTGGCGAATTCCCCGCGTTCGTCGTAATAGGCCTCGAACAAAACCTCAAAACGGTCGCCGGGCTGAATATCCCGCTGAAAGTCCACGTCGAAGGAATAGATTCGGATCAATTCGACGATGATGGGCGCCGGCATGCCCGCCCGCTTGGCCGCCAGATAGAGGCTGTCATCAATCGCGCCCTCCACCCGGCGCGGGCGCATTTCCAGGGGTTTGTCGATGGTTTTGGATATGAAACGGCCGCCGTCGTTCAGGCTGACCTGGATCTCCCGCTCCACGCTGGGGGCAAAGGCCAGTTGGATCAAGGCCGGACGCGCGGCGCCAGACGGCATCTGTCCGGTACCCTTGCGGGGCTCGAACAACAGTGTCAGTTCCTGGCCCGGGCGCAGGCGCCGGGGATCATATGACTTGGCCAGGGCGGCAATGGCGGCATGCGCCGTGGCCCGGTCGCTGCCATTGCGCAACATCACCGCCATCAGGGTATCGCCCTGAGCGATTTTCACATTGCGTTCGATGAAGGTGGGCGGGGCCGCCTCGACAGAGATTGCCGTCAACGGCAGAGCCAGGGTCTCGATTTTGGCGGGCGGCAAGGTCTCATGGCGTGCGGGCTCAAGGCCCGCGCTGGCGTGGCTGGCCGGCGCCGAGGGTTCGGGCTGGCGCGCCACGATCACTGCCGCCACCGCGCACCCGGCAAAGAGGGCCAGAAACACCGCCGCGGTATTACGCCGCGTGGACGGCGGCCGGCTCGCCATGGCGGCCAGGCGTTTCAGGCTCTCAAGCCAACCAACTTCATGCACAAACGGCCCTCCACTTCGCAACCGGAATTCCGGCCCGCCGTCGTGATCCACGTTCAGATCCGAACATGGCACCCGCCGCGCTTGCCATCCGGTGCCGGCCAAGGGCCGGTTCGATCCGATTCCATTAACTGATTCCATCAAGGGGTTCAAGGCTTTCAGGGGATTTCGCGACATTATCCTCCGATCCCGGAACGGTTGTCTCTAACGGGCGGACTTGGCCTGGGAGCAGTCTCGCTGAAAATAGTGGAAATTCCGTGAAAGGGCGTTGACTTGCCCGCCCACCCTCTCTATACACCGGCTTCGCGCCGGGGCGGGCAGCGGACTGGTTGTCTGGTTGCTCCGCGCGTTTTATCGACCCTTGTTCTTTGATATTGTTGATTTTCGGAAGAGAAGCGTAGGCGGCGGTGTTTTTTGGACCGGTGCCTAACGTTTTAGGCTTTGCGTATTCACATTATGTTTGGGCTTATGTCTGGACGGC
>JAYGEB010000018.1:0-1903 GCA_046582595.1 Alphaproteobacteria bacterium
CCAGGGTCTCGCGCCGCAGGATGGCGTAAACATTCGCGCCGGCGGACGCCATGACCTGAACGGCCGAGAGGTTGCCGGCGGCCCGAACCAGGTTCCGGTCCAACTCACCGCCGTCGATTATCAGCACATCACCCCATCCCAAAGCCGCCATTTTGGCCGTCAGGGTTTTCGTCTTGGCCTCTTCCAAGGCCGCGCTTTCCAAAATCACCAGCTTGCCCTCGGCCTGTTTGGCCGAAAGGGCGGAGCGCATGCCAAGGGCGCGGACCTTTTTCGTCAGTTTATGGACGTGGTCATGGACCCGGGGGCCGTGGGCCACGCCGCCGCCGCGAAACTGCGGCGCCTTGTTCGATGAATGCCGCGCGCGGCCGGTGCCCTTCTGACGCCAAATCTTGGCGCCCGAACCGCGGATCGCATTGCGCTCCTTGACCGCATGGTTGCCGGCCCGGCGCTTGGCCAATTGCCAGCTTACCACGCGATGCAGGATATCCCGGCGCGGCGTCACGCCGAAGACTTCCTCCGCCAGCTCGATATTGCCGGCGGCCTTGTTGTCAAAGGTTGTTACTTTTGCCTTCATGGCAACTATTCCTTCCCGTCGCCATCGGCCGGCGTGGCGTCTTCCGCACCATCTTCCGCGGTTTCTTCCACATTTTCTTCCGCGGCATCCGCCAAAGTCTCTGGCACGGCCTCCCGCTCGTCCGCCGGAGGCTCGATCAGGCCGGCGGGAATGGGGACATCCTCATGCAGGGCCCTTTTCACCGCGTCCTGGATCAGCACATAGCCGCTCTTCGGACCTGGCACCGAGCCCTTGACCAGCAACAGGCCGTCTTCCACGTCCGCATCAACCACTTCCAGGTTCTGCATGGTGACCCGGCCCGCGCCCAAATGTCCGGCCATCTTCTTGCCCTTGAAAACCTTGCCCGGATCCTGGCATTGCCCGGTCGAGCCAAGCGAGCGATGGGAGATGGAAACGCCATGCGAGGCCCGCAGCCCGCTGAAGCCCCAGCGCTTCATGGCGCCGGCGAAGCCCTTGCCAATGGAGGTGCCGGCCACGTCCACATACTGCCCCTTGACAAAATGCGCCGGGCTCAAGCGGGCGCCAATTTCAATCAAGGCATCTTCCGAGACCCGGAACTCCGCCAGCCGCTGTTTCGGTTCGACCTCCGCCTTGGCAAAATGGCCGCGCATGGCCTGGCCGACCCGCTTTACCTTGGCCTTGCCCACGCCCAGTTGCAGGGCGATGTATCCGTCCCGTTCCAGGGTGCGTTGGTCCACCACCTGGCAGTCATCAATGTGCAGCACCGTCACCGGCACATGGCTGCCATCTTCCTGAAAAACCCGGGTCATGCCGAGCTTTTGCGCTATCAGACCGGAACGCTTCATCATCAAATCCTAGGCAAGTTTGATTTCGACATCGACGCCGGCGGCCAGGTCTAGCTTCATCAGCGCATCGACGGTCTGGGGCGTGGGGTCAATGATATCGAGAAGCCGCTTGTGGGTGCGGATTTCAAACTGCTCCCGCGATTTCTTGTCGATATGCGGCGAACGCAGCACCGTGAACTTTTCAATTCGCGTCGGCAGGGGAATGGGTCCGCGCACCCTGGCGCCGGTCCGCTTCGCCGTGCTGGCGATTTCAGATGTGGCCTGGTCGAGCACGCGATGCTCGAACGCTTTCAGGCGTATGCGTATATTTTGGTCTTCCATGGTTCTGGTCCTGCCTACGGCTCTGTTCTATCTATTCGTCCAGCTATTCGCCCGACTATTCGTCAATGGATGAGACCACGCCGGCGCCGACCGTGCGGCCGCCTTCGCGGATGGCGAAACGCAGGCCCTCGTCCATGGCGATCGGCGCGATCAATTCAACCGACATCTCGATGTTGTCCCCCGGCATCACCATCTCCGTGCC
>JAYGEB010000183.1:0-4813 GCA_046582595.1 Alphaproteobacteria bacterium
ACGACGCTGAAATTTCAGCCGGCTATAGCGGTCTTCGGACTTCAAGGCCAATTCGAAAGCGTAGGTCTGACGCAGTATGGTCATGGGAATTTCCACCCCGGCATCGCCCATGGACCAGGCTTTGCGGTACAAATCGATCATGGTGGTTATCGGCCGCCCGTTGATTTTGACAATGATATCGCCGACCTGCAGGCCGGAGCGCTCCGCCGGGCCGTCGTTGGCCAGGCCAATGACCTCTACCCGGCCCTCGACCTCCGCCGTGAACAGGCCCAGCCAGGGTCGGAACGAGGCTGCCGTGCGCCCCTCGCGCAACATTTCGGCCAAGATTGGCGTCAACAGATCGATGGGCACGAACATATTGCCACTGCGCGGTTCCTGGTCCATGACGGCGTCCTCCACATATAGGGAACCGACCCCGAGCAACTTGCCTTCCTGTCCGATCAATGCCGCGCCGCCCCAGTTCGGATAGGCCGGCGCGGTGAAGATGGCTTCATCCAGCAGATATTCCCAATAGCCGGCGAACTCCCGTTTGCCGACGACCCGGGCGCCGATCGCGGCGGCGCGGCCGCCATGTCCGGCCACCAAAACCCCGCGTCCCACCGTCAGATCCTCCGACCTGCCAAGGGGGATGGGGGCGAGGTCCAGGGTTTTCAGCGCGCGGACCAGGCCAAACCCGCTGTCGTAATCATAAGCCACCATTTCAGCGGCCATAACGCGGCCGTCGTTGGTGCCGATGCTGATGGCCATGGCCTCGACGATCAAATAGCCAATGGTCAGGATCAGCCCGCTGTCATCGATGACGATGCCATTGCCTTCCCGCTCGGTCCCCAGGAAAGGCGCCGTGTAGCCGTCCGCCGGCACCTCCGAATGCAGGCGCACGACGGAGGCAAGGGCGCCATCCACGTCAAAGGGAAATTTTGTGGGGTCGCCAGCTCCCTCCAGAGCGGCGGCGAACGGCAAGGACAACAGCTCCTTGGCGTGATGTCCGTTAACCTTTTCCAAATCGCTCATGAATTGTTCGCCATTCCTCGTCCCGCGGTGATTACCCTACACAATGCCCAAGCTAAACCAGCGGCGGCCCGTGGCCAAAGACGAATTTGTAATTTCTATTTTGTTTCGGCGACGTAGACCCCTTCCCATGCGGGATCGGGGGGGTTTTCAAGCTAAAAGGCGATACGTTCTTCATACATATCATACAGATCGGTGAAGCTGCCATCGGCGGTTCTGCAACTGTCGACAAGTTTGCGGGCCTTGTCCCACTCCTGGTGGCGGTAGGCCACCAGCATTTCGCTGTGTTGCGCTTTCAATGTCTGGAAGTCCTGCTGGCGCAGCATATCCTCGCGGCCAAGAATGGTATGGATATGCACGGCTTCCGACTTACCCTTCACGGCGATCAGGTCAAGTTCGATGGTGGCGAATTTGTCGTTCACCACGGCTTCGGTCTTTTCGCCGATGACGATGCCGACGCCGTAATTCTTCGACTGGCCCTCCAGGCGGGCGGCGAGATTGACCGAATCGCCCAAGACCGAATAGTCGAACCGTTGTTCCGAACCCATGTTTCCGACCACGCATTCGCCGGTATTGATCCCGACGCCCACTTTCAGGGGTTTGTGCTCCGTGCCGTCTTCTTCCGCCTCGGCTTTCAGAACCTTGTTCAGTTCCGCCAATTCTTCGAACATCACGATGGCCGATTCACAGGCATGTTCAGGATGCAGTTCATCATCGAATGGGGCATTCCAAAAGGCCATGATGCAATCGCCCATATATTTGTCGATGGTGCCCTGACGGGCCAGGATGGCGTCGGTCAGGGGGGTTAAAAAGCGGTTGATCAACCGGGTCAGGCCTTGGGGATTGTTTTTGAACGATTCAGAGATCGCGGTGAAGCCGCGGACGTCGCAAAACAGGAAGGTCATGATGCGGCTTTCACCGCCCAGTTTCAGGCGGTCGGGCTCGTTCGCCAACTGCTCCACAAGGGCGGGCGAAAGGTACTGGCTGAAGGCGCCGCGCACCTGCTCCCGCTCCGCCTCCGTCTTCAGGTACAAAATGGTCGAGGAGGAGAGGAAGACGGCGACAATGGCGATGCCGGGATAGATGGGGTCAACCAGCATCAGCTGGTCCGTATACAGATACCAACTCAACGCCATGGCGCCGATGGCGGTGCCGATGGAGATGGAGGCGCCGGGCAGGGCGCCGAATTGGGGTGTGATAAGGATTAGAAAAATGCCCATGACCAGGATCGAGATGATTTCCATGCCTTCGGCCCAATCGGGCCGCTCCATGAAATGCCCGGAGAGAATTTGTTCGGTGGCCTGAACGTGGATATCGACCCCGGCCGCCGCCGCGTCCAAGGGGGTTGTCGGCAAGTCATTGAGGCCGGCGGCGGAGGTGCCAAAAAACAAAATCTTCCCCTCCACTTGGGCCGGATCGAAGTCGTCCTCGAAGACTTTCCACAAGGGTATGACGCGGCCCGGCGTCGGCTTGGCGAAATGCACCCAGAACCGGCCGCCGGCATCGACGGGAATTTCCAGACGCCCCACCTTGATGTGGTTCATGCCCGTGGATTGACCAAAATTTTCTTCCTGATTGGCGCCGGAATTCTTCAATATGTAGGTGGAGGCGCCTTGAAAGACCCGCAGCGCCTCCAGCGACAGGCTGGGGTAAAGCTGTTCGCCGATACGCATGAAAGTCGGCACCCGGCGGATAATGCCATCGGTTTCGGGCACAAGATTAAAGCTGCCGACGCCGGAGGCGGCTGCCTCGATGGCGGCGAGATTAACCACGGCGCCGTCAAATTGGTTCAGGAAGGGACGCGGGTCATCGCCGCTAACGGCAAAGCCCGCCTTGATCACTGGCATGTCTTTCGACCCGTCGTTCGTGAGGACGACGCCCGCGATCACGCCAATATCCTTCGCGGCATCGCGGATCTGGCCAATGACGTTGGCGAAGGCTTCATCATGGTCGGGAATATTTTCAAGAATTGGCTTGGAAAACGCCCTGGCCTGGGGCGACATATTATCCAAATCCATTACCGGCTGGTTGAGCCAGACCGACAGGGCCTGTTTCGGCGAGGTCCGGTCCGGTTCGGCGAACACCACGTCAAATGCCACCACCTTGGCGCCGGCGTTGAAGACCCGAGCCAGCATTTCCGCCAGCTTGCTCCGCGGCCAGGGCCATTGGCCGGTGCGGGCCAGGGTCTCATCGTCCAAATCAAGGATCGCGACCGGTACCTTCTGATACTCGCGCGGGTGAATCTGGTTATAAAGATCGAAAAGCTTCAGGCGGAAAACCTCAAGGAAAGGCGGGTTCTCTACCCGCAGCCCCAGGGCCGCCAACAACATCAGTGTTGGAATGACGTACACCATTTGACGTTTGATGAAACGAATGGCGCGGTTCATGAACCTAGTCTTTCAGGCGTCGATGGATCTTATTCATACCTTGGTGCTGTTTACCCAGCAAGGACATTAGTTTCGGATCGAAATGACTGTTTGGATCAAGCCGGTCATCGCCCTTCAACATGATCTCGACGGTTTTTTTGTGACTGAAGGCGGGTTTGTAGGGCCGCTCTGAACGCAAGGCATCGTATATATCGGCCATCGCGACGATCCGGGCCGAGATGGGAATGTCGTCGCCCGCGACATTGTGGGGATAACCGCCGCCGTCCCACTGTTCGTGATGATAGAGCGCGATTTCCGCCGCCATGTTCAAACGCGGCGCCGTTTCCAAAATCTGATGGCCGTATTGCGGATGCATGGCCATCTCGGCCCGTTCATCATCGTCCAGGCGGCCCTTTTTCTTGAGGACGGCCACATCGACACTCATCTTGCCAACATCGTGCAATTGCGCCGAATAGTGAATTTCGTCACAAAAGGCCTTGGCCATGCCAAATTCCCGGGCCAGGAAATAGCTGTATTCGTTGACCCGGATAATATGATTGCCGGTACCTTCATCATGAATTTCCGAGGCCCGGGCCAGCAACTCAATCAATAACAGAAAGGCTTCCTCGGTCTCGGCCTGCATGGCGATGACCTGGGCCCTTTGTTCGCCCAATTCCCGGTTGCGTTGGCGCAGACGGGCGTTTTTCTGCCGGATATTCTCCAACATGGCGGCGCGTTCAATGTGGGTCGCCAGGACATTGCCAATGGGCGTGACCAACTGCACCTGGTCCTGGCCAAAAGGAACGGGCGTCTCCACCTCGGCAAGGCGCCGGTTGATCAGTTGCACCACGCCGATGACCTGCTCCTGATAATTTTTCAGGGGAAAGCAAAGGACCGACACGGTGTGGTAATTGGCCATCTCGTTATCGGGATTGAAGCTGTAGCTCTTTGCAGGGGCAATTTTGTAGACATCGTCGATGCGGACGACCTCGCCCGACGCGGCAACGAAGCCGGATATGCTTTTCGTCGTGATGGGAACAATGAAATCACTGCTGCCGATGCGCACGGCATCGTTTTGCAGGCTGATCGGTTCCAGCCACTTCTGTTGGCCCTTTTTGCGGACGATATAGATGGTGCCCCCTTCGGCACCGGTCATCAGGCGGCTTTTCAACAACACTTTGTCCATCAGTTGACGTACTGATTGACGTGGCTGCCGTTCCACGAATTCCAGGAATTCGAGTACCTGATTAGTAACCGTCATTTCCCCTACCTGAATAAATTTTCCGGCTGACAGTGTGAATGGCGTCTACGGCGCGGGACGCTGGCAAGGAAACCGTTCGACTGTACCGCGTCTGCCCGTCTTGGTTCAAGCCGGAGAGTTTTTTGCCTGCGGAATCATACCATGCGTTGCAGGCGCTCAATTATAAAATTGTTCTTCT
>JAYGEB010000279.1:0-4287 GCA_046582595.1 Alphaproteobacteria bacterium
GGCACCATAGCCGTGGCCTGGGAGGCCACGGAGGGATACCGCGAAAACATCAACCGGCCCCTGACCTCGCAATCGGAAACGGTCAAAAACAGCCTCAAATGACCGGACGCACTTCGGCGGGACGATGGCCGGCTAACCAACCTCGGCCAGAAACCGCAGCAGGGCGGCGTTGACCTCGTCGGGGCGTTCCTGCTGGACCCAGTGGCCGGCGCCCTCGATCATTTCCACCTGACGCAGATCGGCGAGTTTTTCGCGCATGACGGCAATCAAATCGACGCCGGGGACGAAGTTCAGCACCGGTTCCAGGGTGCCGGCGATGAAGGCGGCGGGCTGGAGGATTTGCCGCTCCGCCAGGGGCGAGAGCAGGGCAAAATCCCGGTGCCAGTTGCGGTAGCGGTTGAGGGGCCCGCGGAAGCCGCCCGCCTCGAAGCGGGCGACGTAATAATCCAGATCCTCGGGGCTCATCCAGCCAGGCATTTCGCCGGGATCGGCCATGCCGTCGAGCAATTTGGCATCCGCCGGTTTGCTCGCGGGCTTGGCCGCCGCCAAGCCCTCGCCGGAAATCCAATAATAGATTTTGCGTAAGGCGTCGCGCACGTCGGCTTCCAGTTCGGCCTCCGCCACGCCCGGTTCCTGGAAATAGATCTGATAGAAAAATTTATCCTTGTAGACCTGCTTCGCCACCTCGATGAAGGGCGCCGGGCCCGGGCCCGTATAGGGTACGCTCAATCCCGCCACGGCGCGGACTTTACCGGGGTGCAACAGCGCCGTGTTCCAGGCGATGGGGGCGCCCCAATCATGGCCAATCACCACCGCGCGGTCCTCCCCCAGGGCGGCGATCAGGCCGGCCATGTCGGCGGTCATGTTGGCCATGTCATAGGCCTCGATCGCCTCGGGCTTGTCGGAATGGCCATAGCCCCGCACATCGGGCGCCGCGACCTGGTAACCCGCCGCCGACAGGGCCTTGATCTGATGCCGCCAGGAATACCAGCTCTCCGGCCAGCCATGGATCAACAACACCAACGGACCCTCACCTGATATGGCAACATTCAATTTCAAGCCATTGGTTTCAATAGAAATAATTTTTTGGTCCATGATAAATTCCTTTATAGACGCGCGACCCCGAAACTGTTCGGGTTGAGGCTGCGCCGGGCCGCCTCGTCGCAGACCGTCAGCAGCAGGCCCAGGGCCTGACGGCTGTCGCGGGGGTCGATCAGGCCGTCGGACCACATGCGGGCGGCGTAGTAATACCCGGATTCCGTGGCTGTATAGAGCTCCACCACCTTGGCCTCCAATTCATCCAGCTCGCCAGGCTCCAGCAGCGTCCCCTGGCGCTTGGCCTTGGCCTCGTGCACGATGCGCATGACCAGGGCGGCCTGCTTGGCGCCCATGACGCCGGCGGAAATATTGGGCCAGCCCAACAGGAAACGCGGCTCGTAGGCCCAGCCCGACATGGCATAGGCCCCGGCCCCGAACGAGGCCCCGATCATCAGGGTCAGGCGGGGCACGGAGACGTTGGAGACGGCCTGGATCATCTTGGCGCCATGTTTGATCATGCCGGCCTCCTCCGCCTCCCGGCCGACGATGAAGCCGGTGGTGTTCATGAGGTAGATCAGCGGCGTGTTCGATTGATCGCACAACTGCATGAACTGGGCCGCCTTGGTGGCGCCGTTCGGGGTGATCGGCCCGTTGTTGCCGATCAGGCCACAGGGATGTCCCATGATCGAAGCCTGGCCGCAAATGGTTTGGACATCGTATTCCGCCTTGAATTCGAGAAAATCGGAAGCATCGACCAGGCGGGCGATAACCTCGCGGATATCGTAGGGTTTTTGGTATTCCACCGGCACGATGCCGCATATTTCGTCGATGTCATAGGCCGGCTCGTCCCAGGTACGGTCCGGCCCCGGCGCCAGACGGGCCGGCCAGTTCAGGCGCGAGACGATGTCGCGGCAGATATGCAGGGCCCCCGGGTCGTCCTCGGCGACGTATTCGGTCAGCCCGGTGATGGCGGCATGCATGTTGGTGCCGCCCAAGTCCTCGGCCGCCGCGATCTCGCCGGTGGCGGCGCGGACCAGGGGCGGGCCGGCCAGAAAGGCCATGGCCTGATCGCGCACCATGACCACGTAATCGGACATCCCCGGCATATAGGCCCCGCCGGCGGTGGAGGAGCCATGCACCACCGAGATCACCGGACAGCCGGCCGCCGATAGCTGGGCCTGTTTGTAGAACATGCCCCCCGCCCGCACCCAGGTGGCCGGTACATAGTCCAGCAAATCGGCGCCCGCCGACTGCACCAGATGGATCGCCGGCATCTTGTTCGCCAGGGCCAGGTCGAAGGCGCGGTTCATCTTGTCCACGCCGTGGGTATGCAGGGCGCCGGCCAGAATGCCCGAATCGTCCACGATCACCACGCAGCGCACGCCCGAGACCACGCCGATGCCGGTAATCAGGCGGGCGCCTGAGATATTTTCGCCGCCATCGTCGTCATAGGTCTTGTAGCCGGCGGTGGTCGACAGTTCCAGCCACGGCGCGCCCCGGTCCAGCAGCAGGTTCAGGCGGTCGCGGGGCAGCAATTGCCCCCGCCCCTCGAACCGCGCCCGGCTTTTTTCCGAACGCGCCCGGATCATGCCTTCCAGTTCCCGCAGACCTCCAATCCGGGCCAGCATATCGGCGCGGTTTTCCTGGAAGCCAGGGTCGTTGGGGTCGATCTGGGACTGGATCTTGGGCATGGGTGGCGAACCTGCGACGAATAACATTGAACTCGGGCACTATCGGCAGCGGCCTTCCATTCGTCAACAGCACTCTGTCAACGGCACACTGTCAACAGCACACTGGCCGGGGAAGGGGCAATTCGCTATGCTGGAACAATGGTATTCCTGCTCCGCCATATCGCCCGCTACGCGGCGAAAAAGATCGCCTCCGATCCGGTAGCCCGCGAGCAGGCGGCGCGTGCCGCCAAAGGTGTCGCCAGGGAGGTCAAGCAAATCGCCCAGGACAAAGATCCCGCCAAGGCCGCCGGCCGCGCCATGCGCCGGGCCATGAAAAAATTGCAGGGCGGCTAGTGTCCTGATTCTGAAGTTCGGCATAGTGTATCTTGGATTTCAGCGGTTTGCAGAGTTCTGAGGCAGAACCGTTGGATAGCAGCAAGAATATCATCGGCCGACTTTGTCCATCGGAACGGTTTGGGATCTTCGTTGACGATGTCGAGATAGTCGAGAATTGCTTGTTCCAATTCCGCCGTGGAACGATGGATACCTCGGCGCAGCTTGTCGTCGGTCAGCAGCGCGAAGAACCTCTCGACCTGGTTGATCCAGGAAGCGGAGGTCGGCGTGAAATGGACATGCCAGCGCGGGCGTTTGGCAAACCAGTTTCGGATCAGCTTGGTTTTGTGGGTGGCGTAATTATCCATGATGATGTGAACGTCGAGATCGTCAGGCACCCCGGCCTCGATGCAGTCGAGGAACTTGCGGAATTCCCGACTTCGGTGCCGGGGAAAACACTGGCCGATGATCTTTCCCGTGGCGACGTCGAGGGCCGCGAACAGCGAGGGGTCGTGCCATGGCGCTTGTAGTCATGGCTGCGCCGCTCCACTTGACCGGGGCGCATGGGCAACATGGGCTGGCTACGGTCCAGGGCTTGAATTTGGCTCTTTTCATCGACGCACAGCACCAGGGCGCGCTCCGGTGGCGTCAAGTACAGCCCGACGATATCCCGCACCTTCTCCACGAAGTAGGGATCAGTGGACAACTTGAAGGTCTCGCTGCGATGGGGCTGCAGGCCAAAGGCTTTCCATATCTCATGGATCGTCGAAGGCGAATGGCCCACCGCCCGCGCCATGGAGCGCAGGCTCCAATGGCTGGCATTGCGCGGCGTCGTCTCCAGGGTCAGACGCACCGTCTCGGCAATCTCGGCGTCCGTAATTGTCCGTGGCGCGCCGGGCCGGGGCTCGTCATGAAGACCGTCAAGACCACGCTCCGCATAGCGGCGCCGCCATGTCCCAACCGTATTCACGTTCACCCCGAGGCGGGCGGCAATCATCTGGTTTTCGAGTCCGTTAGCCGCCGCCAAAACAATCCGCGCACGACGTGCCAAACTCTGAGCCGTCTTGTGCCTACGGGTTAAACCCTCCAACTCATCACGCTCAAAATCCGACAATTCTATCGCTACCGCCACACGACCACGTGCCATAAGATAAGTCTCCGAATCATAAAGATATTAACCATAGAAACTTATCGATCGAGACACTAGTGGTCTGAATCATCTAAAGCACGGGGTATAGGTTTTTCA
>JAYGEB010000318.1:0-9628 GCA_046582595.1 Alphaproteobacteria bacterium
ATGATGCGGGCCCTACGGGGAATGCGGCCCGCGAAACCGGTTCAAACGGGGCTGCGAATTTCCGTTCTTATCCGGGCGACTTGGAACAACCTTGAAATGCTTTAGCCGCGCTTGCCGCGTGCCTCCCGTATCAAGTTGCCGAGAAGGGTTGGGCGAAGGGGTTTGACGTTGATATTGATTTCAAGGCCGGCGAGCGCATCGGCAACGGCGTTGATCACGGCGGGAACGGCGCCGATCAGGCCGCCTTCGCCCACGCCCTTGAAACCGCCGACGGTGTCGATCGAGGGCGATTCTATATGTTCAACATTGAAATTCGGGATATCCTCGGACGTCGGCAGCAGGTAATCCAGCAGGGACGCGTTCTGCAGTTGGCCTTCGCCGTCGTAGACGAACTCCTCCATCAAGGCCTCGCCGATACCTTGCGCCGCGCCGCCGTGAATTTGCCCGTCCACGATCATCGGATTGATTAGGCGGCCGCAATCATGCACCACGGCATAGTTTTCAATTTTCACGCGCCCATCGTCCGCATCCACCGCGACCTCGACGATATGCGCGGCATTTGCCATGGTCACCAGGGGCGGGTCGTAGAAATCGGTTTCTTCCAGGCCATAGCCATCGCCCTCGGGCAGGGTATGGTTGTTCATGGAATAAGCCGTCTCGGCGATTTCCATGAAACTCAACCCGTGCTCTGGCACGCCCGCGACATGGGCGCGGCCGGCTTCGATGACGATATCCTCGCTGGCGGTTTCCAGCATGTGGGCGGCGATGCGGCGCATTTTCTCGCGTACCTTGGTGGCGGCGCGGATCAAGGCGCCGCCGCCCGTCACGGCACTTCGGGAGGCAAAGGTATTGGTGCCGTAGGGCGTGGTGGCGGTATCGCCCTCGACAATCGTGACGTCCTCGAAATTGGTGCCCAGGGCGTCGGCCACGACTTGGGCAAAGGTGGTGTAGTGACCCTGGCCGGCATGAGCATGGGAGACATAGGCCGTGATCTTGCCCGTGGGCTCCACCGTCACGATGCCGCTATCAAAGCCCGGCATGCGCACCAGGCCGCGGGCCCGCCAGCCAGGCGCGCCGGTGCCGCTGACTTCGGTAAAGGAGGCGATGCCGATGCCACGGTATTTCCCATCCACCAGCCGGTCGGCGGGTTGGCGCTTCCGGAAACCTTCATAGTCGATCATTTCCATGGCCCGTTGCAGGGATTCCATGAAGCTGCCGGTGTCGTAGCGGACACCGACGACGTTGGTCCAGGGCAAATCCGCCGTGGGCACCATATTGGCCAGCCGCACGGCCGCCGGGTCGAGGGAAAGCCGCCGGGCGATGCGGTCCATCAGTCCTTCTATGGCCATGAAACAGGTCGGCTGCGCCACGCCGCGATAGGCGCCCGACGGCGCCGTGTGGGTGGCGACGGCGCGGGCCGTGTAGGTGTAATTGGTGATCCGGTAGGGTCCCACGATCATTCTGGCGCCGCCGGTGGTTTCGAGGGTGCAGCCGAACGGCAGCGAGGAATAGGCCCCGGCGTTGGTGACGATATCGGCCCGCAGGGCCTGCACGATGCCGTCGCCGTTGAAGGCAATTTCCACGTCGAATATATGGTCGCGGGCATGGATATTGGTCAGCAATTCCTCGCGCCGGTCCTGGATCCATTTCACCGGCCGGCGGTATTTCAGGGCCAGCGCGGCGGTGATGAATTCCTCCGGATAGATTTGCGCCTTGGTGCCGAAGCCGCCGCCAACTTCGGGTACGATGACGCGGATGCGGGATTCGGGATGTTCCATGAAACGGGCCAGCGCGGTGCGCAAAAGATGCGGTACCTGGGTAGAGGAATAGAACACCAGGCCGTCGCCATGTTCCGGCAGGGCCAGGCAGCCGCGCGGTTCCAGCGGCACGCCGCCGACCCGGCCGGAACGGAAGCGTTCGCGGATGACGTGTTCGGCGCCATCAAAGGCGGCCTCGAAATCGGGCGTGGTGAAATCACCCTTGAATATGGTGTTGTTGGGAATGTCGTCATGCACTTGCGGCGCGTCCGGGCTGGCCGCACTTTCCAGGTTGGCGGCGGCGGGCAGGGGATCGTATTCGACCTCGACCAATTCAATCGCGTCCTGGGCCAGGTACGCGGACCGGGCCATGACCACGGCCACCGTCTCGCCCACGAAGCGGACCTTTTCGCGGGCGATCACATCGCGACCGTGGACGTGGTAGCCGGGGAATTCGATCTCCGCGAAGGGCGGCCGGACAAGTTTGGCCAGATCGTCGCCCGTCAGCACGGCGGTCACGCCGTCCAGGGCCAGCGCCTGGCTGGCATCGACGCCGAGGATACGGGCATGGGCATGGGGGCTGAGCACGAATCCAAGATGTAAGGTATCCCCCGGCGTCGGCAGATCATCGACAAAGCGGCCTTGGCCCCGCAACAGGTAGTCGTCTTCGCGGCGCGGAATAGACTGGCCGATATAGTCTGGCGTGTCCGGCATTCGTGTCTCCCTACCCGGTCGCCCGCAAGGCCGCCGCAGCCTCGGTCACCGCCTTGACGATGTTGGCATAGCCGGTGCAACGGCACAGGTTGTTGGTCAGGGCCCGGCGGACCTCGCTTTCATCGGGGTCGGGATTGCGGCGCAAAAATTCCAGCGTGGTCAGCAAAAAGCCCGATGTGCAGTAGCCGCATTGCAGCGCATGATTGCGGTGAAACGCCTCCTGTATGGGATGCAATTCGTCCGGGCCGGCCAGCCCTTCCACGGTGTCGATCACGGCGCCATCCAGGGCAACGGCGAAATGCAGGCAGCTTCGCGCCGTGCGGCCATCGATCAGAATGGTACAGGCGCCGCAGACCCCATGTTCGCACCCGATATGAGCTCCCGTCAGGCCCAACTCGTGACGCAGGAAATCGGCCAGCAGCATTCGCGGTTCGGCCAGACCGCGCCGCGTTTCGCCATTGATGGTCAGGCTGACTTCGACTTTCGCGGTCATCGTATTTCTCCGGCCATGGATTGGCGCAGGGCGCGTTCCAACAGCGTCGCCAATACGTGCCGGCGGAATTCGCCGTCGGCATGCAGGTCACTGGCCGGTTCGATGGTCTCGCGCGCCGCCGTGACCGCCGCTGCAATCGCCGTATCATCGATTTCGCCGCTGGTCAGAACATCCTCCGCCTCCCTAATACGCCTCGCCGTCGGACCGGCGCCCAGCATGGCGATGCGCGCGAATTCGCAATGCCCGCCGTTCATGCCCAGACGAGTGGCGACGGCGGCGACGGCAAAGCCATGTTCGCGGTTGCCCATTTCAAGGAAGGCGGAACGTTCGTTGCCGCCCTGGCGCCGAAAGGCCACGGCCGCCAATATTTCCCCGGGTTGGAGCGCGGTGGTCAAGCCATCGAGAAAGAAATCCTCCGCCGCGACAATGCGCTGGCCATCCTTGGAGGCGATCCGCATTTCACCATCCAGTACCAGGGCCGCCGCCGCCAGTTCGGCCAAGGGATCGCCATGGGCGAGACTGCCGCAGACCGTGCCGCGGTTGCGGTTTGCCTGTCCCCCGACATGGGGCAGGACCATGGCCAGCAGGGGGCATTCCCGTCGCACCAGATCGGACTCCTCCGCCATGGCCTGGCGCACGAGGGCGCCGCAGACCAGGCGGTCGCCTTCCACCCGCAGATAGTCCAGTTCTTCGCAACGATTGATGCTGATCAGCATTTCAGGCCGCACCAGGCGCAGATTCATCAACGGCACCAGACTTTGCCCGCCGGCGAGGATACGTCCGTCCTCGCCATTGGCGGCCAGGGCTTCAAGTACGCCCGCCAGATCCACCGGCGCGCAAAAGGCAAATGGAGCCGGTTTCATGCTGGCGTCTCATGCATCCTTCGGCGCCGGTCCGGCGGTATTCTTATTTTGTTGATCATCCCGTATCTAGCGCCTGTCATAATTGCCTCCCCCCGCACGGCCTGAATGAGTAAAATCAGGCCAGGACTTTCGAGAAATATTCGGATCGCCGGTAAGCTTGTCCATGTCCCACAACCATTGGAACAAAATATTCGACCGCTGTCAGTACCATTGTGATCTGTCCGGTTTTAGAAGGTCTCCATAGGGAGGACTTGGATGCGACGGACAGATCACATGTTACTGACAGTCTCACCTCCGTAGGTGGACCGTTAAGACTTTATCATCTAATCTTCGAGGCTGAGTGGGTACCACCTCAGCAGGCGGTGTAGATATGCCGATTTCTGACGGCGACAGCCAACGTTCTAAATTGATCCGCAAATGTAAGCGTGAACTTGTTGACGAGGTGCTTGAACTCCGCCGCCAGTTGTTACAGTCAATTCAGCAAGAAGCGCGGAGCCGGAATGAAGCGCGGACCTTGAGTTCCGGCAAACCTCATACACTTTCCAATGTGGACTCCGAGATCGAATACCAAGGGCATTTGCCTTGGGAAAGGTCATCAAGAGAGATCGCGCGTGTCGCAAATGATATTGAGCGAATAGCAAAATTGGGCCACTGGAAATGGAACCATGAAGGTAGCCAAATGATTTGGTGCTCGGAACAAGCTGCATCGATATATGGGTTGTCGCAGCCTGAATTCCTGGCCATGTCCGGTAGCCACGACGAATATCTGGAACTAGTTTTTCCGGGCGACCGGCGGGCAGTCGATGCCGCGGTCCGGGTTTTCTATCAGAATTTTGCAGATGATCCGGAAAATGTAGATCCATTTGAACTGGAATATAGAATAGTCACGAAGGACGGCGAAATCCGCCATGTCCGCGAAAGAGCCGGTACGGCGGTTGATGATCAGGGCGCGATTGTTCGATCCGTAGGAACGATACAGGACATCACCGAGCAAAAACTCGCTGAGGAGGCGTTGGTCGGGAGCGAAAGTCGGCTTCGTACGATCATTGACAATTACCCGTGGCTCATCACTTTGAAGGATTTGGAAGGTCGTTACCTTCTGGTCAATGAATTCTATGGGAAATCGAGGAACATATCCGTCGAACAGGCGATCGGAAAAACGGCGGCGCAAATCGAAACAGCCGAGCAAGCGGCGATCGTCGATGCGCACGATCAAGAGGTTATCGAGAAAGGGGAGATGGTCGTTCACGAACGCGATGTCATTGGCCAGGACAACGCGCGGGTGACGCGCTCGGTAATCAAATTTCCCGCATACGACGCTGACGGCGCGATGATGGGCGTCGGCTCGATCAGTACCGACGTTACCTTGCGCAAGCGGATGGAGGAGGAACTGATTGCCAGGGAAGCGCAATTGAACCTTGTCACCAATAATTTGCCGGTGCTGATTGCTCATTTTGACAAGGATCAACGGTTTCGGTTTGCCAACAGGACAGCCGAGGAATGGTACGACCTGCCAAGCAGCGACATCATTGGCAAGACAGTTGCCAATATCTTCGGAGAAGAGGCGTACAGCAAGATTCAGCATAGAATTGAAGGCGTACTTAATTGGGGAAACAGCGGTATTTGAGGAGAGTCTCAAATACCCTGATGGCAAGTGTCGGGATGTTCAAATTTCATATGTTCCGGATATTGATAAAAGTGGGGATATTCTGGGTTATTTCGGCCTTGTCGTTGACTTAACGGCGCACAATCGCGTGGAACGGCAGTTGCGCGAGAGCGAGGAGCGTCTGGGACAAGCGGTGCAATTGGTCAAACTCGGCCATTGTATTTGGGATATCCTCTCAGACCGATGCATTTTCTGCTCCGAGGAGTATGCAAACGTTCATGGCGTTTCGCCTGAGGAATTCATCGAGCGGTCATCGGCTGCCGGTATGAACTTTGTTCATCCGGACGACCGGGACGCCTGCAGAGCGGCAATCCAGAACCTGCGGCAGGGCGCCGGTTTCGAATTGGAATACCGAACAATTTCGCCCGATGGCGAAGTGAGGTACGTCAGAGAGATCGCCGAACCGCGCCTGGATGAAAACGGCTCCGTGGTTCAGAAAATTTGCACCATCCAAGACATCACGGAACGCAGGCAGATCGAGGAACAACTGCGCCGCGCACAAAAGATGGAAGCGGTAGGGCAACTCACGGGCGGCATCGCGCAAGATTTCAACAACATTTTGGCAATCATCATCGGCCATCTTGGCATTTTCCAGGATGGTGGCGGCATCAAGGATGAGATTGACAGAGAAACCATTGCCGTCACCCTTAGGGCGGCGCACAGAGGCGCGGAACTGATCGATCGCCTGCTGGCGTTCTCTCGGCAACAGCCATTGGAAGCCAAAACGACCCAGATCAATGAGATACTGCCGCAGTTCTGCTTGCTTGCCGAGAGCATGCTTGGCGAGGACATCACCATCGAGTTGAAATTGGCTGCAGATCTTTGGCCGGCCGTGGTCGATGTGGGACAGCTCGAGAATGCGCTTTTGAACCTTGTAACCAATGCCCGCGATGCTATGCTGGGTGGTGGCAAGTTAACTATTGTATCAGCCAACCAATTTCTGGAGGAAGACGACACAGCGGCATTCGAGGACCTGGTACCCGGAGACTATGTGATGATAGCCGTTGGCGACAGCGGCACGGGGATGGAAGCAGAAGCACTAAAACGAGCGTTCGAACCTTTCTTCACCACTAAAGATGTTGGTGAGGGTAGTGGCTTGGGTTTGAGCATGGTTTTTGGCTTCGCCAGACAATCAGGCGGCCAGGTTTTGATTGACAGCAAAAAAGATGAGGGCACGACGGTCAGGGTCTACTTACCTAGGACGGATGCGGCGACAGACGATGAAATGGCTACGGAAGCATCCGACAAGAGTGAACCTACGGGCCGCGAAACGATCCTTTTGGTCGAGGACGAAAAGGATGTGTTGGCTTTCATTGCGAAGGCTCTCAACCGTCTCGGCTATAATGTCTTGCAAGCGAAGGATGGGCCGGCGGCGTTGGAGATCATGGCGGCTTCCGGCGCGATTGATCTGTTATTGACCGATGTGATCCTGCCGCAAGGCATGAGTGGGCGGGATGTCTCCAGCGCCTTTCGCGAACAATTTCCAGCAGCCGGCGTATTGTATTCATCGGGTTACTCACGGGATATACTCTTTAGTCACGGCCAGCTTGAGGATGGTGCGGCGCTCATGAGCAAACCGTATCGGACACAAATCCTGGCGCAGCGGGTGCGGGAGGTCCTGGACGGCCGAAAGTGAGGTCCAAGGCCGTCGGAAGCACAAGCGTACCACGGCCTTCCTAAATCACGCGAAGCCCGCTTCGGGTCATCGAATTAAATCGCTCCCGCGATTTTTATAGGCGCGTTGAAATCGACCATCGGAGGAAGCGTTGCCGACCATGCTGAAAAATTTGCAGAATTGGCATTGGCATTGGCAATGCAACAGGCCTTTGGTGAATTTCGCCGGGACAACAAAGTCGATTTGAAGCCCAGGCTTGGCGTGCATTCTGGCGCGGTCATCGCCGGCGTCATCGGCAAACAGAAATTCTCATATGACCCTTGGGGGGACACCGTGAACATTGCCGGCCGGATGGAATCCGAAGGCATTCCCGATCAAAACCAGATTTCAGCGGAAACCCGGGAAATGCTCCCCGACCGATACCAGACATTCCCGCGTGGCGAAATTCAGGTCAAGGGACATAGACCAAGAGCAGCTTATTTTTTCGATGGCGATAGACCGCGGTTACGGTGGCGCAAAACGGCCCTTGGCACATGGCAGCCGTAAAAGGACATGGGTGGCCGCCCGAAATGTCGTGGGTGTCCGCATTAGCCGGATGGGCAGGCAAAATTCGTTGTACCGCCGGAGGGAAATACTTTGTAAAATAGATGCTATAAAAAAATGCCTTCGGAGGAGACGTCCGTGTCCAGTCAGATACCCAATCCGGTAAGCCGTATCCGGGGAAATCCAAATGAAGTTGACGTGGTTGTCGTGGGGGCCGGTTTTTCCGGTCTGTATCTGTTGCATAAGCTGCGCGCCCTGGGGCTGCGGACACGGGTGTTCGAGGGCGCCGGCGATGTCGGCGGCACGTGGTATTGGAACCGCTATCCGGGCGCGCGTTGCGATGTGGAGAGCATGCAGTATTCCTATTCCTTTTCGGAGGAACTGCAGCAGGAATGGCGGTGGAGCGAACGTTTTTCCGGCCAGCCTGAAATTCTGGAATACGCCCGGCACGTCGCCGAGCGGTTCGAGCTGCGCCGCGATATTGACTTCGACACCCTGGTCACCGCCGCGCATTTCGATGAGGGGGACGGACGCTGGCGGGTCGAGACCGACCAGGGCGAGCGCCTTTCGGCCCAGTTCCTGGTCATGGCGACGGGCTGTCTGTCGTCCACCCAGGTGCCGGATTTCAAGGGCCTGGACAGCTATCGGGGCAAGACCTACCACACCGGCGACTGGCCCCATGAAGCGGTTGATTTCACCGGCCTGCGGGTTGGCATCATCGGCACCGGCTCTTCCGCCATTCAGGCCATTCCCGAAATCGCCGGGCAGGCGGCGCATTTGACGGTGTTCCAGCGCACGCCGAACTATTCCATTCCGACCCGAAATTGTCCGATGACGCCGGACTACGAACGGCAATGGAAATCCGACTATGGGATTTTCCGGGCCGAAGCGCGGCAAACCCACACCGGCGTATTGGCGAACCCGAACGATGTCTCGGCACTGTCTGTAACGGAGGCGGAACGTAAGCGGATATACGAGGAACGCTGGGAGATTGGCGGCACCTATTTCATGGCCGCCTTCAATGATCTGGCCATGGACCAGGCCTCGAACGACACCGCCTCGGACTTCGTCCGCGATAAGATCCGCGCCATCGTCGATGATCCCGCCACGGCGGAACTATTGGCGGCGAAGGGCTATCCCATCGGCACCAAACGGATCTGCGTCGACAGCCAGTATTTCGAGACCTTCAACCGCAAGAACGTCACCCTGGTCGATGTCAGCCAGGCGCCGATCGAGGAGATGACCCCGGACGGCCTGGTGACCGGCGGACAGGCTTACGAATTTGACGCCATCGTCTTCGCCACCGGCTTCGACGCCATGACCGGCGCCTTGCTGAAGGTCGATATTCAAGGGCGCGGCGGGCGGACCCTGGGCGATAAGTGGCGGGCCGGCCCGCGCACCTACCTTGGGCTGATGTCGGAAGGCTTTCCCAATATGTTCATGATCACCGGACCGGGCAGCCCCTCCGTCCTTTCCAACATGATGGTTTCCATCGAACAGCATGTGGACTGGGTGGCGGACGGCATCGATTACCTTCGAAAGGGCAATCTCGATACCATGGAACCCGAAGGCGAGGCCGAGCAGGCCTGGGTCGAACATGTCAACGAAGTAGCCTACCTAACGCTCTATCCGCGGGCGAATTCCTGGTACATGGGGGCAAATATTCCCGGCAAACCGCGCCTGTTTCTACCCTACATCGGTGGCGTCGATGCCTATCGCGCGAAATGCGACGAGGTCGCGGCCAATGGTTATGAGGGCTTTACCCTGCAGGTGGTGAAACAGCGCCAAGCGGTGCCGGCCGAATAGTACGGCGGCGCGTCACGGCCGGCAACAAGGCCGGTATTCTGACCAATGCAGCGCCGCAGTCTCCTATTTTAGGGTTTCTAAATATACCACCAAATTTTCCAATTTCTTGCCTTTAATTTTCGCAGCGCTCATTTTCAATTTTGCTTTGGGTTTACCTATCAACGACCCGAT
>JAYGEB010000439.1:0-15066 GCA_046582595.1 Alphaproteobacteria bacterium
ACCGCGCGGCAGATACTGGACTTGCCGATGGTGTTCGGTCCATGCACCACGTGAATACCGTCCCCTTCGGTGATGATTTCGAAGGGCGTATCGATGCCGGGCAATTGTCTGATTTGCAGGCGGCGTAATTTCATGACGGAGCGCCGGTGTTTTGCTGCTCGAGCATGGCGTACAGCGCCGCCTTGGCGGCGCGCAACAGCAGCTCCCGCAGGTGGGTATCGTCAAGGGGGTCGGGCGCGTCGCGTTGGTCGTTCAGGGGCGACCATCGGTCGTCGCGGGCGGTATCAAAAAGCCTGGCGCGATAATCCCGCAAAAGTGGTTGCGCGCTTCCATCGTTGCCTTGCAGCGCCAAAATACGCCCGGCCAATAATGCGGCGGGATCATTGCCCGCCGAAATCTCCATAAGGTCCAATGGCAATTCCAGGCCATCCAGAACTTTGTTGACGAATACCATTGTGTCGCCCACCGGCCGGGCCATCATGTTCCATTTGCCGTCCGATATCGCGCGGCGAATGGCCTGGTAATGGGCGCTGGCGCCCGCAAGCCGCACGCGTAAACCCAGCACCCGCGGGTTGACGGCCGTTTCATTAAGTTGCCGCGCCGATTCCTCGGCGGCCCGCAGCAGACGGTCCCCGACATCTTCAACATCGAGGATATCATCGATTTCTACCGTGATGTTTTCCCATCGCAGGAGGGCATTCGGGACCTGCTCCACATGGACGGCATTTTGCGCATCGATTTTTATCAGCCACGGGCCGTGGGGTCCGGTTTCGCTCGGGTCGAGACCAATAAGGGAGCCAAGATAACCGCTGGGCGCCGTCCGCTTCCCAGTTGCCGGCGCCGACAATGAAGGCTTGTGAATATGCCCCAACAGCCAGGCATCCAGGCCGGCCGCGTCCAATTCCCGCTGTTTGATTGGCGCATAATGTCCGCCCGAGGCCTCCAGATCCGCATGCAATAAACCGATCCGGGGGAGCCCCGGCGCATGCGCCTCGAGCGGGTTCGACAAAAGGTCCGCCACGGGGCTCTGGCGGACGGCGCGTTCGCCGAACGACCAGCCAATAATCTCGGCCAGTGGCCGTCCGTCGCGCTTGATCACGTGCCGGGCCCAGCGCCCACCGGCGCCCAGCACGGCAAAGCCATCCATCAACCCGGCGAGGCGCGGCAGCGCCTCGACATCGTGGTTCCCCGCGACGGCGATCACGTCAATGCCGGCCGCCGCCAACCGCCGGATATTCCGCTCAAACGGCAGGATCGCTTCAAACCGGGCGTTCGTGCTCTCGACCACATCGCCGGCAAACAGCACGGCATCGACATCGCGGCCAATCGCCAAATCCACGGCCGATGCCAAGGCGGTGGCCGGTGTCAGTTCGTCGGCGTTGATCCCCCAGTCGCGCACGTCCGGGGGAAGGCCGGAACACCGCGTCCCCAGATGAACATCGCCAATCGCCAGCAATTCCACGGCCAAGGAAGGATCGCGTTGTTTGTCAGTATTCATTGCGGGAACAATTGATCATCAATGGCGCTAATTCTTTCATGCGGATTTGGTTTGTGGGAACACAATTAAATTCAAGCGACACCAGCCATTCCCGGCCCACGGTCACCGGCCGCGGCGGCGAGGGGCGGAATGGGTTCGCCGCCGCCCGGTTTAACTTAACTTTTGCCTTCGGAGACCGTTGGGCTGGGTCCAATCGAGGCCAGGTAGTAATCAAGAAATTCATTCGCTAACAACGGGAACGAGAGGTAATAGCCCTGCATCTGGTCGCAACCCAAATTTCGCAGCAATGTTGCCTGTTCCTCGGTCTCTACGCCTTCCGCGATGACCCGCATGCCCATGCCATGGGCCATGGTAATCACCGAAGTGGCGATGCTCACATCGGCGCTCTCCTTGGTGATGTCCTGGATGAAGGAGCGGTCGATCTTAAGATAATTGAGGGGGAAATGCTTGAGGTAGCTGAGCGAGGAATAACCGGTGCCGAAATCATCCACCGAGAGCTCGATGTCATTTTCCCGCAAGCTCTCCAAAGTTTCCCGTGTGCGTTCAACATTATCGACCAAGGCGTATTCGGTGATTTCGAGTTCCAGATTGCTGGCTTCGAAATTCGTCCGCTGCAGGACGCCGTGGAGCCAATCCACGAAATTCGGCCGTTTCAGATCCAGCGCGGACAAATTCACCGAAATGCGGATATTGTCCAGTGGCCCTTCCGGCCAATCGGCCGTGTCGCGGCCGATTTGCCGCAATACGAATTCGGTAATTTGCGGGATCAATCCGGCTTGTTCGGCGACCGGAATAAACTCGCCCGGCGAGACCATGCCGCGCTCGGGCTGCTGCCAGCGGATCAGGGCCTCGGCGCCGGTGATTGCGCCGGTAGCGAGATCGGATTTCGGTTGATAAACCAGATGAAATTCGTCGTTGTCGATCGCCTTGCGCAAGTCATTTTCGAGCCGCGTTCTCGCCTTGACTTCCTCGTCCAGCGTCAGGTCATAAAGATAGAAGCTGCCGGGGCTTTCCCGTTTCGCGTGATAGAGCGCCAGATCGGCGCTGCGCAGCAATTCGTCCGCCTCGGTGGCGTCATCGGGATATATGGTAATGCCCACCGAGGTCCCGGTTTGCACAAGATCGCCATTGATATGGACCGGGTCATGCAGGGAATCGATAACCCGCTGGGCCAGTATTTCGACGCGGAAGGTTTCCGATAAGTGATTCTGGATGATGGCGAATTCATCGCCGCCCAGGCGGGCGACGGTATCGGTGTCGCGGATACATTTGAGCAGGCGGCGGCTGATTTCCTTCAACAGCTCATCGCCCGCCGGATGGCCCAGGGTGTCGTTGACGATCTTGAAATCATCCAGATCAAGCAACTGCAAAGCGATCTTTTGGCCGGTACGTTCGGAATTTGCAATCGCCTCCGAAAGGCGCAGGTGGAACAGCGTGCGGTTGGGCAGACCGGTCAGGGGGTCGTAGTGCGCAAGTTCCTGTAGTTGCGCTTCCGTCTCCCGCCGCTCCCGGTCCATCGCCAAAATCGTGCGGGCCAGATTGTTCAACTCCCGGTCATCGCGGATATCCATCGAAACATCGGCATCGCCCCGGCCCAGCGCCGCCACGCCGTCGGTGAGCTGCCGGATCGGCCGGATGATCCCGCGGATCAGCATGATGGAAGCGGTTGCGCCCGAGGCCGCCCCGACAATCGCCATGACGCCAAGAAAAACCGTGATCAGACGGGCTTCCGCCTCGATGTTCAGATCCGAGATCAGAACCAGCGCGACAAACGTGGTGACCATGAAGGAACTCCACACGATCCCCATGGCAAGCGCGACACGAACGGAAATATTGGAATTAATCGCAAACCGTCCTATACCACTGCCCGGCCGGGCGGAGTCTTCTGCCTGAGGCGGGCCCTCCGTGACCCTTGTCACATTCGATTCCGTTTCACCGCCCGAAATAGATTGACCAACTTCGTTCGTGCCAGACATGGTTTAATTTGTCCGATCTTAGGTTGAATCTAGGCCATTACCCGACGCTCGGCCGGAATCTTTACTCAATCACGCGGCAAGGTCAAGCGGCGCGGCGACCCGGCCATGCGAGGGCCGCTTGGCTGAAGGAATTCGTTCCCAATACCAGTTCATGGCCTGTTCGACGGTTGCCGGGCCGTTGCCGGCGAAGCCCAGTTATTGCGATTCGGTCTTGACTGCCTATCGACATTTGCGATGATTGGCCCTGGATTTGGAAAAAATTCCGAAATCCATGGAAAAATGTGCCCTACGCCCGGTTGTCGTCGCAGATGGCATGGAGCGCGTCGTTGATGAAATTGCGGGTCGCCATGGCGGCCTGACGGGCGGCGTCGGCGAAATTTCTGTCCCCGCCGGCAAAGATCACGGCGCGGGAGGAGGAGATGATGACGCCGCCGCCCCGGGCGCTTTCAATCATCGCCGCGACCTCGCCGCCCTGGGCGCCGACGCCGGGGATCAGCAGCGTCATGCCCCCGACGATCTCGCGGATGCGGGCCAACTCGCCCGGATGGGTGGCGCCGGCGACCAGCAGGATATTGCCGTGCCGGTTCCATTCACGGGCGGCCTTTCGCGCCACCACTTCGTAGATCGGCACGCCGTCCATGGTCGTGATATTTTGAATTTCCGCGCCGCCCGGGTTCGAGGTGCGGCACAAAATGATGATCCCCTTGTCCTGGTAATCCAAAAACGGCTGCAGGGAGTCCAGGCCGAAATAGGGGTTCACGGTCAGGGCGTCGGCGCCATAAATCTCGAATGCCTCGCGGGCATACATCTTCGAAGTGGAGGCGATGTCGGCCCGCTTGGCATCCAGGATTACGGGAATTTCGGTGCTGTCGTGAATATATGCGATCAGACGGCGCAATTGCTCTTCGGCGCCCTGGGCCGCGAAATAGGCGATCTGCGGCTTGAAGGCCAGGACCAGATCATGGGTCGCATCGACGATCTCCTTGCAGAAACGGTATATACCGTCGGGTTCCCCGCGCAGATGGCCCGGCAGGCGGCCGGGGTCGGGGTCCAGGCCGACACATAACAGGGATTTGTTGGCCTTCTCGGCGGCGGCGACGCGGTCCAGGAATTCTACCATGGCGCGGGTTAGCCGCCGACCATGGCCCAGGCGGCGACGGCCCGGTCGCGGCATTTCTCGCCGTAGGTCACCGCCTTGGCGGAAGACGAGATGCCGTCCAGGCCGCGCTTGTAGACCCCCTGGACGATGGCCGCCAGGCGGAACAGTTGGAACACCTTGTAGAACGTCCAATCGGGGATGCCGCCGCGGTTGGTCCGGGTGCAATAGAGCTGGATGAAGTCATCCTCGTTCGGCAGGCCGGGCAACAGTTCCAGCGGCTCGCCCGTGCCCATGAAGCAGGCCACGTAGCAATAGGCCAGATCGGCCAGGGGATGGCCCAGGGTGGACAATTCCCAGTCCAGCACGGCGCTGATGCGCGGCTGGGTGGGGTGCACGATGGTGTTGCCCAGGCGGTAGTCGCCATGCACCAGGGTCGTGGTGTCGTCTTGGGGCACCTTTTCCGGCAGCCATTTCATCAGGCTGTCCATGGCCGGAATTTCGGCGGTCTGGGAGGCGATATATTGCTTTGTCCAGCGGTTGATCTGGCGCGTGTAATAATTCCCCGGCCGGCCGAAATCGCCCAGGCCCACGGCATCGTGGTCAACCCCGTGCAAGGCCGCCAGAACCTCCGCTAAATGGTCGTAAACGGCGCTGCGTTCCTGGGCCGTGAAGGCCGGCGCGAACTGGTCGTCCAGCACCCGGCCCGCCACCATGTCCATGACAAAAAAGGCGGTGCCCAATACCCCCTCGTCCTCGCACAACAGATAGGTCTTGGGCACCGGCACATCGGATCCGTCCAGGGCCGTGATGACCCGGTATTCCCGGTCCACCGCATGGGCCGAGGGCAGCAAGACGCCGGGCGGCTTCTTGCGCAGGACATAGTCCCGCCCCCCGGTGGTGACCATGTAGGTTGGGTTGGATTGCCCGACGGCGAACTGGTGCAGGGCGATATCATCGCCAATGCCGTCCATGTTGGCCGCCAGATAGGCCCGCAGCTTGTCCTCGTCCAGGCGGTGGGCCGCGCGCACGGGGATGGTTTCGTTTTGATAGTCGCTCATATGGTCCAAACCCGTTCGCTTCAATCCCGTTCGCTTCAAACCAGGCTTTCCACCTGTTTCCAGGCCGCCTCCGCCAGGGGGCGGGCGCGGCGGCCCTGTTCCACGGCATGGGGAGAGGCGGCGGTGCCGTCCTGGGCGCGGAGTGCTATGCCCTGCAAAATGGCCGCCAGACGGAACATGTTATAGGCCAGATACCATTCCAGGTTCGGGATGCCGTCCCGTCCGGTCATGGCGCAGTAATGGGCGATATATTCGTCCTCGGTGGGGATGCCCAAGGCGGGCAGATCAGCCTGGGCAATGCCCCGGAACAAATCCTTGTCCAGGCGCCAGCCCATCAGGGTATAGGTGAAATCCCCCACCGGATGGCCCAGGGTGGCCAGTTCCCAGTCCAGCAGGGCGACCACTTTCGGCTCGGTCGGGTGAAAAACAATGTTGTCCAGGCGGTAGTCGCCGTGGATCAGGGTGGTTTCATCGCCGGCCGGGATATTTTCGGGCAGCCATTCGATCAGCCGGTCCATGGCCGGGATCGGCTCCATCTCCGAAATTCGGTAGGTTTTGCTCCAGCGGTGAATTTGCCGCTCCCGGTACTCCCCGAGCTTGCCAAAATTCCCCAGCCCGATGGCGTTGAAATCCACCCGGTGCAGGGCGGCCATGGCCTCGTTGACGGAGCGGTAGACGGCGCCCCGCTCTTCCCGGCCCAACTCCGGCAGGGCGCCGTCCCACAGCACCCGGCCCTGGACCATTTCCATGATGTAAAAGGCGGTGCCGATGACCTCCGGATCCTCGCACAGGCAATAAGTTCTGGGCACCGGCACATCCGTTTGGCCGAGCGCGGTGATGACGCGGAATTCCCGGTCCACGGCATGGGCCGAGGGCAGCAATTCACCGGGCGGCTTGCGGCGCAGCACGTAAGCCTGGCCGCCCGCATCCACGCGGTAGGTTGGGTTCGACTGCCCGCCCTTGAACTGGCTCAGCTCAATTTTGCCCGAAAAGCCGTCCACATGGGCGCGCATATATTCGGCCAAACGCCCGGCGTCGATGCGGTGCTGTTCCAGAACCTCCTGGGTGCCGGAAAATTGCGACTGAAGATCGCTCATGTGGCATCAATCATGTATGGGCCCCGCCCGCCGATTTTTTTGTAATCTGGTCAGTCTAAGCCATGAAGGGGTCGGGTTCACAGAGGTGGAGCCGACTTTTTTTCAATGCCGGGGAATTGATCGCGGTTTGATGGCTCCAGGCTGGCCGATCGCGGTGACGCATACTAAATGTTGTCGCATATCTGTTTTACATCGGGAGAGGATTGATGTTCTCACGCAACCTCGAATTCGCCGCCGCCGCTTGCATGGCCGTTTTCATCTCCTGGGGCGGGCTCGCCGCCGGTACCGCATCGAACGACAGGGCGGTGGCGATCTTCGCGGGGGGATGTTTCTGGTGCGTCGAGTCCGATTTCGACGGCGTGCCCGGCGTCATAGAGACCATGTCGGGCTACACCGGCGGCAGCCTGGAAAACCCGACCTACAAATCGGTCAGCTCGGGTGGCACCGGCCACCGGGAGGCGGTGCGGATCGTCTACGACCCGAGCAAGGTGAGCTATGAAACATTGTTGGATGTGCTGTGGCGCAGTGTCGATCCGACCGATGGCGGCGGCCAGTTTTGCGACCGGGGTGTCAGTTATGAAACCGCGATTTTCGTCACCTCACCGGAACAGCGCCGCCTGGCCGAAGCCTCGAAGAAAGCCTTGCAGGCCTCGGGTATCCTGAAAAAACCCATCGTCACGCCGATCGAGGACGCCGGGCCGTTCTACCCGGCCGAGAGCTTTCATCAGGGCTACTACATGGAAAACCCCCTGCGCTACAAACTCTACCGCTACGGCTGCGGTCGCGACGCCCGGCTCGACGACCTATGGGGCGATCAGGCCCTCAGGGGAATCACCAAGCATTAGAAATCTGACCGTATTGTGGGGACACGTAACAAGTACATGTCCCCACAATACTCCGACGGTACAGATATTCTGGGTGAATATGGTGACATGTACTTGCTACGTGTCGACCTATTCATGCGGCTCCCGCGGGCCCCGCCGTGTCGAATTCAAGCGGCCATGGGCGGGCGGCGCTGGGCCCAGGGGCGGGCCTGCTCCAATTGCGCGGCCAGTCGGAACAAGCCGCCTTCGTCACCAAAGCGTGCCATGAAATGCACCCCCACGGGCAGGTTATCGGCGGTCCAATGCAGGGGCACGGACATGGCCGGCTGGCCGGTGCCGTTGGCAAGCGAGGTGAAGCCGGAATATTCGCCCAAATGGGACAGGAATTCGTCACGGTTGCGCTGGTCCCAGGTGAAATAGCCCAGCGGCACGGGCGGCCGCGCCAGGGTTGGCGTCAAGGTCATGTCATAAGTTTCGAAAAAACCCGCAACCTGCCGCGCCGTGCGCTGAATATCCTGAACGGCGCGCAGATAGCTGCCCGACGAGCGGCGCTCGCCACTCAAATACATCTGCCAGGTAATGGGCTCGAACTGCGCCTCGCTTGGGCTCAGGTCATATTTGTCGGCCCAGTCGCGGATGGCCCAAGAGGCAAAGGCGGTCCAGGCGGCGCCGAAGGCCTTCAGATAGCGCCGTTCATCAAATTCCGGCGCCGCCCATTCCACGTGATGGCCCAGATCCTCGCACAGCCTGGCCGCATCCTCGACCGCTTGCCGGCATTCCGGGTGCACATCCGCGCCGGTCAGGGCGTGCAGGGAAACGGCGATGCGCAAGGCGCCGGGGTCCCGGCCGACCTCGTCGGCGAACGGGCGTTCGGGGGGCGGGGCGCAATAGGGATCGCCCCGGTCCGGGCCGGATGTGGCATCCAGCAGCCTCGCGCTGTCACGCACGCTGCGGGTGACGGCATGTTCCACCGCCAGGCCGCCGGCCATATCGCCGTAGTCCGGGCCCAGGGGGTTGCGGCCCCGCGTCGGCTTCAGCCCGAACAGGCCGCAGCAGGAGGCCGGAATGCGGATCGAGCCGCCGCCGTCGTTGGCGTGCGCCATGGCGACGATCCCCGCCGCCACCGCCGCCGCCGAGCCCCCCGATGAGCCGCCGGGGGTGCGCTGGGTATCCCACGGGTTGCGGCTGGGGCCGTGCAGGACCGGCTCCGTCGTCGGCAGCAAGCCGAATTCCGGTGTATTGGTCTTGCCCGCGATAATGACGCCGGATCGCTTCAGGCGGACAACCAGTTCGCTGTCCTGGGCCGAGACGCAATGCCCGTCGAGGAATCGGCTGCCCTCCGCGATGGCGACGCCGCCATATTCGGCGATCAGATCCTTCAACAGGAAGGGCACGCCGGGGAAGGGCGCATTTGGGTCCACGACAGCTTCCCTGGCGGCGGCGCGGGCCGGCCCATCCATGCGGGTGATGACCGCGTTCAAGTCCGGGTTCAAGCGTTCGATGCGGGCAATCGTGGCCTCGACCAATTCACCGGCGCCGACCTCGCCAAGGCGGACCAGATCGGCCTGGGCGGTGGCGTCCAGAAAGGCGAGTTGGTCATCGTTCATGGCGGGCACCCGAAACGCCTCGGCGGCGGCTGGGCATCAACGTCCGGCTTCTTGCTCGATTTCCTCGCGCCGGGCCAAATATCCCTTGAACAGGACCATCATGCCGCCCAGAAGGACGAATGTGGCGACCATGATCGCGATCAACAGAAACAATTCATGCATAACCTATCCTTTTCACAACGGCCCTTGGGCCCTTGGGATTTACACCAACAAGCCCCCGACGCCAAGACGAACCCGTGCGGCATATCGGCGCCGGTTGGCATGATGTCGCGATTATTGCCGCCGGGTTTTCGTGCCGCTGTCGTCCGCCAGGCTGTCGGCAAGGTGGATCAAACGGTCCAGACCGCCGGCCCGCAACAAGGCCACGGCGCAGGCGCGGTCGAGATCCTCGATCGCCTCGCTTAGCAGTTCGTTGCAGCGTTTGCCGGTGATGGTGGCCCGGGGCCCGACGGCGGGGGGCACGCCCTTGCCCCGGCTCAAGGCGCCTTGCAATTCCTCCTCCCGCCGGCCGGCTTGCTGGCGGTCACCCTCGATCAACAAATGCGGCAGGATACCCCAGGCCTGGATGGTCCGCCCCGAAGGCGTGTAATACAGCGCCGTGGTCAAGCGCAGGGCGCCGGAATCGCCCATGGAGAAAATGGTCTGGACTGAACCCTTGCCGAAGGAACGGCTGCCAACGATGATCGCCCGGTCATTTTCCTTCAACGCGCCGGCGACGATTTCCGCCGCCGATGCCGTGCCCTCGTTGACCAGCACCACGATGGTCTGGCCCAGCGCCAGATCGCCGTCCCTGGCCTTGAAGACTTCGTTGTCCGCTTCCAGCCGCCCGCGCACGGAGACGATGGTGCCCTGGTTGAGGAAGATGTCCGAAACCCGGATCGCCTGGCGCAGCAGCCCGCCGGGGTTGTTGCGCAGGTCAAGGATCAGGCCCAGGCTGTTGCTCCCCAGGGCATCCTCGATCTTCGCCATGGCCTTGCGCAGGCCCGGTTCCGTGCGCTGGCTGAAGCCTGAAATGCGGACATAGCCATAGTCCTTTTCCACGGTATGGCGCACCGCCGGCACCCGGATGATGTCGCGCACGATCAGCACCTCGAAGGCCGCCGCCACGTCGGGGCGAAGCACGGTCAGGCGGATGGTTGTGCCGACCAGGCCGCGCATGCGGCCCACCGCTTCGCGCAGGGTCATGCCCTTGATGGGCGTGCCGTCCACATGGCTGATTTTGTCGCCGGCCTTCATGCCGGCGCGCTGGGCCGGGGTATCGTCGATCGGCGCGATGACCTTGACCAGGCCTTTATCCATGGTGACCTCGAGGCCCAGGCCGGCGAACTTGCCGCTGATGCGGATTTTCAACTCGTCATAGCTTTCCGGATCAAGATAGGCGCTATGAGCGTCCAGCACGTTCAACCCCTTGTTCAGGGCCAGGGCGACGCGGCGAAAGGCGTTGATGGGGGGGGACGCCGCCTGTTCCGGCTTTCCAGCCTGTTTTTCGGCGGCCGCTTTCTTGCGCCTGGCGGCCAGGGCGCCGTCGTATTGCCGCAGGCCCCGCATGGTTTCCTTCAACAGCGGCGTCGGGTCCAGTTCGTGCAGGTAACGGCGGCCGATAATGGGCAGGGCGCGGCGCAGCACGGCCGATTCTTCTTCATTGAGGGTGACGCCCTGTTGCGCCGCCAATTCCATGATCAGATCATTGGTTCCCTTGGCAATGGCGCCCGTGAGGAGGTGTGGGACCATGACGGCGGCAAGCATGGCCAGCACCGCCGCAAATGGCGGTTTTATTGGCGGCCGTGACGGCAACCATTTAAGCCGCGGGGGGAACGGGAAGCGGCGAAGCGCATTCCGGGTGTGCCTGATCATGATATTTTCTATTCCCCCAACTCGCTCAAGATCCGTCAGACCCATTTCAGACACTTGTCAGACACGTTCGGCCAGCCAAATGGCCAGCCTGGCGCCAGCTTTAACGCCGCAGCTTAATATTTGGTAAGCGGGCGCATCCTCGGCGCCATTTTGCAAAGCCGTGTCCCGATGTTTCAACTCATCTTCGCGGAATTCAGCAATAGTCGCCCGCAGCCCGGCCTCATCCTCGCCCAGCCTGTCTAGCTGTTCCCGGTAATGGTCCTCGATCACCTCTTCCACTGCCACCGTGGTGGCCATGGCCGCCCGCGCGCCCAACAGGGCGCCGCCCGCGCCCAAGGCATACCCGGCCGCCCGCCAGAGCGGCGACAGGGCCGAGGGGCGAACGCCCCGCTCAACCACCAATCTGTCGAAGACGGCCAGATGCTCGGCCTCTTGTGCTGCCATTTCAGCCAGCAACGGCGCGCTGGGATGTCGTCCCAGCACCGCCATTTGCCCCTGATAGATTGCCTTGGCGCCAAGTTCACCGGCCTGATCGACCCGTATCATGCGCGCCACATCCGCCGCGCCCGTCCGGTCGCCGGGCAGGGTTGCCGGGCGCGGGCGGTTGGGCATGGGGTAGGTCAATGTCATGACGGCGGCGTAATCCCGTTGTTCCCGATGGCCCGCCAGCCGGCCACGCCAGCGTAAAGGGCCAAGCCGAGAGAGAATAGGACGTTGTAGCCCGCCATGGAAACACCAAACAGCGAAAATGCGATTTCATCGCAGCGGGTGACGGGCGTGGCCATGATCTGGGCCCGCAGGGCCTCTAGCGTTTGGGCCGCGCCGCCCGCCCCGACACAGGCTTCACTGCCCAGCCACCAATGCTGCTCCACCCCCACATGATAGACGGCGATGCCCGCATTGACCGCCAGCGCCAGGGCCGTCAGCAATAGCACCCATTGGGCGGCCCCTCGCGCCCATGGCGTGCGGCCGCCCAGGCACACGGCAATGGCAAGGGCGTAGGGCCAGCGTTGATAGATGCACAAGACACAGGGCTGCAGATCAAAAAGGTACTGCCCGATGAAGGCGGCGGCCAGGGCCGTGGCCGAGGCCCCCGCCAGCAGCAACATCGCCGTTCCCGGATTGAGAAAATGGCGCATGGCCCGGCCCGTTAAAAGACCAGCTTGACGGCCGCGAAGCCGCCAATCAACAAGACCATGAAGACCGTGAACAGGATGCCCAGATAACGTTCGATGAATTCACGGATCGGTTCGCCAAAGCGCCACAACAGGGCCGTCACGATGGCAAAGCGCAGGCCGCGGGCGACGATGGAGGCAAGCAAAAACACCGGCAGGCTCAGCCCCGTGACGCCGGAGGCAATCGTGATCACCTTGTAGGGAAAAGGCGTCACGCCGGCGATCAGCACGATCCAGACGCCCCATTCATTGTAGCGGCTCTGGAACGAGGCGAATTTCTCGCCGTAGCCATAGAAATTCAGGATCGGCTGGCCAATGGCGTCGAACAGATAATACCCGATGGCGTAGCCCAACAGTCCGCCCAGGACCGAAGCCACCGTACAGATGGTGGCGATCAACAGCGCCTTGTGGCGCCGGGCCAGGACCATGGGTATCAACATCACGTCGGGCGGGATCGGGAACACCGAACTCTCGATGAAGGACACCGCGCCCAGCGCCCAATTGGCGTGGCGATGGCCGGCAAGGTCCATGGTCCAGTTGTACAATGCGCGCAGCATACTCTTCTCAAAACTCGTTGGTGGCGGAGTTTCGCCTATAACAGTATCACCGGGCCAGGACAACTTTTGAGAATTTTCAATGCAGTCTGCCGCCATTTTCCCCGCGCGCACGGACGCGAACGTCAATCAGGGCGAGGAAATCAGGTTAATATTGAGCCGCCCTGGAACTGATAGCCGTTATTTCCGCGGGCGCATCTTCCTTCATGCTTATCATTTTGGAAGCCCCGCTTGGCGCAGCGCCTGGAAAAAAGTTTCCCTGTCGGCGGGGCTTTTATAGACATGCGTCATGGCGGCGAATTTGCTGTCGTAGTGTGGCGCGACTTTCAACAGCTTTTGCACTTCCGCACGGGCTTCCCGCGGACGACCGGCTTGTATCAGTGCCGCGATTAGTTGTGTCGTCGGCGCCGGCAATATCCGGTCGGCCAACCGCTTGCGGTGTTCAACCAAAGCTTCGATAGCGTTTTCGTAATCACCGGCGCCACGGTAATTCAGGCCCAGGAAAAACAGCAGCGGCAGGCTGTCGGGACTCATGCGCATGGCTTGTTTGACCTGGGCGATGCCCTTGAGCGGGCGGCCGGCAAGGCCAAGATGGCGGCCATAGAGGGCACGCATCAATGAATCGTTGGGCGCCACCTTGATGGCATTCTGAATGGCGTCCATGGCCTCGTCGAATAAGCCCTTACGCGCATAAGCGCCAGACAGACTACCCCCAGGCCGGGCCGAACGTAGGGTCCAGTTCGACCGCCTTGCGGGCATAGCCCAGAGCGGTTTCGATTTGCTCCAATGGCGCAAGCGGTTTTGTCGTCGAATCCACCGAGAGTATATGAATGAACGCGGCGCCGGCATAGCCGCCGGCGAACTTCGGATCGACGGCAATTGCCTGTTTGAACATATTTAACGCCGCGCCAGGTTTCCCGGTGTTGGCGGAATGCGCTTCGCGCGGCCCTGAATGTAGTGATCGTAGGCCTCGATGTTCGGCGTGTATGTACGCGCGGCACGACTAAGGGCCTCCCCTTCGAATGTCTTCGACAGCGCCGCCACGACACGCTCGGCGATCTCGTCCTGAATGGCGAAAATATCCCTGGTTTCGCGATCGAACCGGACGGCCCAGAGCTGATCTCCACTAGCGCCGTCAATCAGTTTGGCGGTAATGCGCACCATCGCGCCCGCCCGGCGCACACTGCCGGCAAGGATGTGACCAATTCCAAGTTCGTCGGCAATGTGTCGTGGATCAGCCGTACTATCTCGGAAGCGCAAAGTCGCGGACCGCGAGGTGACGCGCAGGCCCACGATTTTGGCAAGGTCGGTGATGATATCCTCGGTTATACCGTCGGCAAAATACTCCTGTGCCTTTTCGTCGGACAGATTGACAAAGGGTAGGACCGCGATGGATGGCTTGTCCCCTCTTTCATGCGAAAAGCTCTCCGGGTCAACCGATCCAATATCCGCCTGGCCCATCCACCACCAACCGCCGCCGCCGCGTACTTCCACCGCGACGTCCTCCGGCGTACCGGCGCGCTTGCTTCCTCGCCTTCGCCCAATACTCGAAATACCCTAACAGGCCGGGTGATGTTCTTAACTTCAACCTCGCCCATGTCTTCGAGGGCCACATCCATGCGATCACGGACTTGATCACGCGCGGTCCTGGATATACATATGCCGCCTGGTTCGGACAGCGCCTCCAGGCGTGCCGCCACATTGACGCCGTCGCCGAAAATATCGTCGTCGGCGTCGACCAGCACATCCCCGACATTGATGCCGATGCGATAAAGCATCTTCCGGTCATCTGGAAAATCGCCGTCGCGGCCGGCCATCACCGATTGTATCTCGATTGCGTAATTGACAGCTTCCACGACACTTGGAAACTCCAGAAGAAGGCCGTCGCCCGCACTGCCCACGATGCGTCCGCCATGCCGCACACTTATCTGATCGGTAACCTTCCGATGCGCCTTTAAGACCGCAAGCGTCGCTTCCTCGTCCACCCCCATGAGACGCGAATAACCCGCGACATCCATGGCAACGATGGCCGCCAGTCGACGTTGTGTTCGCTCGGTCATGAAATGGAGTGTAGCCGCCACTGCCCCAATAATCCATGCGGATGGACAGCGGACAAATGACTTCTTTTGCGCGTTTCAACCAAAAACCGGCGCACGAACCCTAGAGCAATTTTGGCTCCTCGACGTTGGAAGTGGAATCCATGAGATATGATTTTACGGCTTATCCAACGGGAAAATCCCGAACTGGCTAACACAACGTTCAGCCACTCTCCGCCATTCAACTCTTGCAGACCATTTTGCCCCGGTTTCAAAGGCTGTCAAGGC
>JAYGEB010000027.1:0-7423 GCA_046582595.1 Alphaproteobacteria bacterium
GGTGAAACGGAAAATGTTATCGACAAAGAACAATACGTCCCGGCCCTCGTCGCGGAACTGTTCCGCCACGGTCAGACCGGTCAGGCCGACGCGGGCGCGGGCGCCGGGAGGCTCGTTCATCTGGCCATACACCAGCGACGCCTTGGAGCCCTCGCCGTCCAGGTTGATGACGCCGGATTCAATCATTTCGTAGTACAGATCGTTGCCCTCGCGGGTCCGCTCGCCGACGCCGGCGAACACCGAATAGCCGCCATGAGCGTTGGCGATGTTGTTGATCAATTCCATGATAATCACGGTCTTGCCCACGCCGGCGCCGCCGAACAGGCCGATCTTGCCGCCCCGTACGTAAGGCGCCAACAGATCGACGACCTTGATGCCGGTGGCCAGCATTTCCGTCTCCGTGGATTGTTCAACGAAGGCGGGGGCGTCCTGATGGATGGCTCGGACTTGGTCCCGTGAGATGGGGCCGCGTTCGTCAACCGGCTCGCCGACCACGTTCATGATGCGGCCTAGGGTCGCCGCGCCCACGGGCACGGTAATGGCCTCGCCCGTGGCGAATACTTCCTGGCCGCGCACCAAGCCTTCGGTGGTGTCCATGGCGATGGTGCGGACGGCGGATTCGCCTAAATGCTGGGCCACTTCCAGGACCAAGATGCGGTTCTCCTGCCTGATTTCCAGGGCCGAGAGGATGGCCGGCAGTTCTTTCTCGAACTGCACGTCGACGACGGCGCCAATGATTTGCTGAACCCGTCCCACAAGAGTACTGGTCATGTTCGAAATTCCCTTGGACTGTGCGTAACGGTTTGATTCCAGGCCAGGCTAAAGCGCCTCGGCTCCGGATACGATTTCAATTAATTCCGTGGTGATTTTGGCCTGGCGCCTACGGTTATAGGTCAGGGTCAGGCTATCGATCATGTCGCCGGCATTGCGGGTCGCGTTGTCCATGGATGTCATGCGCGCCGCCTGTTCCGCCGCGTTACTTTCAAGCAACGAACGGTAGATCTGCACCGAGATGTTGCGGGGCACCAAAACCGCCAGCAGATCATTCTCTTCCGGCTCGTAGTCGTAGATGGCGCCACCCAGATCGACGGCATCATCATCATCATCATCATCAACCGCCGCGTCGGCCTCCGGCAGCTTCACCGGGATCAGTTGCTGGTCGGTGACGACTTGGCTGATCACGGATTTAAAAGCGTTATAGTAGAGGGTGCAAATATCGAACTCGCCGTCCTCGAACATTTGCGACAGCTTTTCGGCGATCGGCCGGATATCGGCAAAGCTCAACCGCTTCACATCCCGCAGGGTTACGTATTCAACGATCAAGTCTTGCAGGTCACGGCGCAGGCTTTCCTGACCCTTGCGGCCAACGCAAAACAATTTCACCTTTTTCCCGGCGGCCTGCAAGGAGCGCGCCCGGGCGCGGACGGCGCGGACGATATTGGTGTTGAAGGCGCCGCAAAGGCCCCGCTCGGCCGTCACCACCACCAGCAAATGCACATCATCACCGCCGGTGCCGACCACCAGCGGCGGCGCGGCATCAAGACTGGGCAGATTGGCGGCGACCGAGGCGATCATCCGCTCCATGCGCTGGGCATAGGGGCGTGAATTCTCGGCCGCTTCCTGGGCCCGGCGCAGCTTCGCCGCGGCCACCATCTGCATGGCCTTGGTGATCTTCTGCGTCGAGGTGACGGAGGTGATCCGGTTCTTCAATTCTTTCAGGTTGGCCATGAACGAGGCGCCCTAACTTATACGTAAATCAGATGCTGACCCAAAAAACTCAGGCGAACTTCTTGGAGAACTCTTGCAAATGCGCAGTCAACTGTTTGTCCGTATTGTCGGACAAATCACCGCTTTCCTTGATGGTTGACAAAATTTCCGGTTTGTTATCCCGTATATCGTTGAGCAGTTCCCGCTCGAAGCGGCCAATCTGATCCACCTTGATATTGTCGAGGAAGCCACGGACGCCGGAAAAAATGGAGACAACCTGTTCTTCCACGGCCATGGGGGCGTATTGACCCTGTTTTAGCAGTTCGGTCAGGCGCACGCCCCGCTTCAACAATTGCTGGGTCGAGGCATCTAGGTCGGAGCCGAACTGGGCAAACGCCTCCATCTCGCGGTATTGGGCCAAATCCAGCTTGATGGTGCCGGCGACTTTCTTCATGGCCTTGACCTGCGCCGCCGATCCCACGCGGGAGACCGACAGGCCGACGTTGATGGCCGGGCGGATACCCTTATAGAACAGGTCCGTTTCCAGGAAGATCTGGCCATCGGTGATGGAAATCACGTTGGTGGGGATATAGGCCGAGACGTCGTTGGCCTGGGTTTCAATAATCGGCAGCGCGGTCAGCGAGCCCAGACCGTTGTCCTCGTTCATCTTGGCGGCGCGTTCCAGCAAACGCGAATGCAGATAGAAGACATCGCCCGGATAGGCCTCGCGCCCCGGCGGGCGGCGCAGCAGTAGGGACATTTGCCGGTAGGCCACGGCCTGCTTGGTCAAATCGTCATAGACGATGACCGCGTGCATGCCGTTGTCGCGGAAATATTCGCCCATGGCGCAGCCGGCGTAGGGCGCGAGGAATTGCAAGGGCGCGGGCTCGGACGCGGTGGCGGCCACGACGATGGTATATTCCATGGCGCCGTTGTCTTCCAGGGTCTTGACGATCTGCGCCACGGAGGAACGTTTCTGGCCGATGGCGACATAGATGCAATACAGCTTTTTGCTCTCGTCGTTGCCCTGGTTCATGGCCTTTTGGTTAATGAAGGTATCGATGGCCACGGCGGTCTTGCCGGTCTGGCGGTCACCGATGATCAATTCGCGCTGGCCGCGGCCAACCGGAACCAGGGCATCCAGCGCCTTCAAGCCGGTCTGCATGGGCTCGTTCACCGATTTGCGCGGGATTATGCCCGGCGCCTTAACCTCGACCATGCGGCGCTCTTCGAATTCGATCGGCCCCTTGCCGTCGATGGGGTTGCCCAAGGCATCTACAACCCGGCCCAGCAGGCCCTTGCCCACGGGCACATCAACGATATCGCCGGTCCGCTTTACCGTGTCGCCTTCGGTAATGGTGCTGTCGTTGCCAAAGATCACGACGCCGACATTATCGCTTTCCAAATTCAGGGCCATGCCCTTGACGCCGCCGGGAAACTCAACCATCTCGCCGGCCTGGACCTGATCCAGACCGTAAACACGGGCGATGCCATCGCCAACCGACAGCACCTGGCCAACTTCGGAAACTTCGGCTTCGGTACCGAAATTAGCGATCTGCTCCTTCAAAATGGCGGAAATTTCCGCGGCGCGCAGATCCATTAATCAACTCCCCTCATGGCAAATCTTAGATTTTGTATTTTCGTCCGCAGCGATGAATCGACCATGCGAGAGCCGACCTTGACGATCATGCCGCCCAGGAGGCGTTCATCAACCGCTGTTTCAACTTCTACATCCGTTTTCATGGAAGACACCAGTTCGGCCTTGATCTTGGCCAACTGTTCATCGTTCAGGCTTTTGGCCGAGGTCACCTCGGCCACCACTTCGCCCCGGTGGGCGGCCAAAAGCGAGCGGAAATCCTTGACCATGTCGCGCAGCGCGAACAGGCGGCGGTTTTTCGCCACGACGGCGACGAAATTGCTCACCAGTTCCGTGGCGCCGGCCTTTTCCATGATGGCGGCCATGCCCTTGCCCTGATCGCCGGAGGCGATGACCGGGCTGCGCAACAGGCGGTTCAGGTCGTCCGATTGGTCGATCATGGCGCCCAGACCGGCGACATCCGCCGCCACCTGGTCCAGCACGTCACTATCGCGCGCGAGTTCGAACAGGGCGGTGGCATACCGTCCTGCGATGCCGGTTACGACGCTCACTTCAGCAGACACGTTAGCGGGGTCCTCGTCGCGGAAAGTAATCCGTGGGTGGTCGGGCCTAAGCCCTTGAAATCATGCGCGGAAACTTACGATGTTTTGCCCTCTCCGACAGCCCTTTCGTAAGGCGCGGCGTTTCGTAGCATAGCCGTTCCATCCTGGCAAGCGGGTAGGGTACCTCAAAGCGTGGCCGGCTCTAGATGACACCGGAATTACGCAGTTTTTCTAGCTGCGCGGCGCTTAATCCGAGCCGTTCGCCATAGATTTCCTGGTTCCAATCGCCCAAACGGGGGCCTAGGCCGTCGATAGCGCCAGGGGTGCCGGAAAGCTTGGGCAAAACGTCCGGCACGACGATTTCGCCCAGCACGGCATGTTGTATGCGCCGCAGGGTGCCGCGGGCCTCGAACTGCGGATCGGCGAAAATATCGGCGATGGAATTGATGGCCGAACAGGGCACGTCTCCGGCGGCGCAGTGGGCAACCACCTCGGCCGTGGCGTGCGCGGTCGTGAAGCCAGAGACAACGCCGTCGATCAGGGCGCGGTCGCGCACCCTCTGGGCGGTCGTGGGATGGCTTTCCGCCAGATCGGGCCGGGCCAGGACATTGTTGGCCATGCGCCGCCAGATTTTGTCCGAGGTGCAGGCGATGGCGACCCAGCCGCCGTCCCTGGTGGGGAAATGGCCGTGCGGGCAGACGTTGCGGGTGCCCAGGCCCTCCCGCCCGCGCACGGTGCCATGGCGGGCGTAGGCCGGCGCCAGTTCATCAAGTACCCTGAAGATGGTCTCGAACAGCGCGATATCGATGGTCTGTCCCTGGCCGGTCCGCTCCGCGACGCGTAGCGCCATCATCACGCCGACGGCGCCGTACAGGCCGGAGATATAGTCGGCCAGGGAGGTGGACCCCGGCGTCACCGGCGCCTCGCCCGGCATCCCCGCCAGATAGGTCAGGCCGCCCACCGCATGGGCGATGCGGGCGAAACCGGGCCGGTCGCGATAGGGGCCGTCCTGGCCATAGCCGCTGATCTGGAACAAGATCAGCCTGGGATTGATGGCGTGGAGAACGTCATATCCCAGGCCCCATTTCTCCAACGTGCCGGGCCGGAAATTCTCGCAAACCACGTCCGCCTCGGCGGCCAGGCGCTTGAACAATTCGGCGCCTTCGGGGGCCTTCAGGTTCAAGGTGATGGAATGCTTGTTCCGCGCCTCGCTCAACCAGGCCAGGCTGCTGTCCGGAATTTCGGTGGCGGTGCCGAACTGGCGCATGGGATCGCCGCCGCCCGGCTGCTCCACCTTGATCACTTCGGCGCCGAACTCGGCCAGAATGGCGGCCGTGAAAGGCGCGGCGATGAAGGTGGCCAGGTCCAGCACCCGGACGCCGTCCAGGGGCCGGGCCCCGGTCATGGCCCGGCACCAGACCTCGAAGCCTTACGTTCCGGCAATTTGCGCCGCCTTGACCGAGGCCCTGACCACCGGGATCTCGTCCTCGGACAGGGGCCGCATGAAGGTCTTGCGGGCCAAGGCGGCCTCGATATAGGGGGCCAGTTCGGCGGTCTTGGCGTCCGCCTTGGCGGCTTGTTTGGGTTGGAAGCGGGGCAGGACCTCGGCCGCGAACAATTCCAGGGATTGACAAATCTCGCCATGAGGATTGCGCCCGGCCTGTTGCAGGAAGATGATCTGATCCACGCCGGCCTCTTCGAACTCGGCGATATGGCCGGCCAGATCATCGGGCGTGCCGATGCCCGAATTGTGGGTGCGGACCCGCTTGACGGAGGCGATCAGGTCTTCGGTCTTGGAGCCGTGCTGGGCGATATACTCATCCCACAGATTGGTGCGGCCCGGCACGGTGTCATGGGCCACCAGGGCATTCATGGCATAGCCGAAGAATTCAAAATTAACCTGGCCCCGGCGGATCGCCTCTTCCCGGTCCTGGTGCAGGGAGAAATTCGAGACAATGGCGATATTGGCGTTCACGCTGTGGCCGATGGGCACGCAGGCATCGCTCTTGATGATGCCGTAGTAGATATCGGCCCAGGCCTTGGCCTCCTCCCGGTCCAGGAACGAGAAGGCCAAGGCGCCCACGCCCAGGGCGGCGGCGATTTTGATGGTGTCGCGGTTGGTGCAGGCCATCCACATGGGCGGATGGGGGGTCTGCAACGGCTTCGGCAGAACGTTGCGGCAGGGCATGGAAAAATACTCGCCCTCGAAACCCGGATAGGGCGTCATCACCATCATATTGGCGATCTGCTCGGCCGCCTCGATGGCCATGGCGCGTTTTTGCTTGGCGGGAATATCGAAGGCGCCCAATTCCAGCCGCGTCGCGCCCTCGCCGATGCCGAAATCCACCCGGCCGTTGGACACCAGATCAAGGGTCGCCAAACCCTCCGCCGTGCGGGCGGGGTGATTATAGTTGGGGATCACCTGGCGGATGCCGTGGCCCAGACGGATATTTTTGGTCAACCCGGTGGCGGCGGCCAGGAACACCTCCGGCGAGGAGCAGTGGGAATATTCGTCCAGAAAATGATGCTCCACGGCCCAGGCGTAATCCAGCCCCAGCTTGTCGGCCAGGACGATCTGTTCCAGGGAGTCCTGAAACAGCCGGTGCTCGTCCCCCGCCTTCCAGGGTTTCGGTAATTGCAGTTCATAAAAGACGCCAAATTTCATGGTTCCGTTCCTCCTGGAAAATGCCGGCGGGTTGCCTCCGCCTGCTTGGCGCCTAGACTAGCAAATCGGCGGGGCAAGTTAAGAGATTAATGGGAAACACCATATGGCGGACGATATGGAAACATGGCTGCGGGCCGTGCCGAAGGTGGAGCTGCATCTGCATCTGGAAGGGGCCATTCCGCCGCCGGCGCTGTGGCGGTTGCTGGAAAAATACGGCGGCGACCCAGAGGTTCCCGATTTGGCGGCCCTGCGCCGGCGTCTGACCTACAAGGATTTCCCCGACTTCATCGCCGCCTGGATCTGGAAGAACCGATTTATCCGCTCCTACGACGATTTCACTTTTATCGCCGAGGCCGTGGCGCGGGACCTGGCGGCGCAAAACATCGGCTATGCGGAAGTATTCTTCTCGCCGACCCGGTTTCTCGATCAGGGGCTGACGCCCCAGGGTCTGGCCCAGGCGATCCGCAAGGGGCTGGACAAGGTGGCGGAGACGGAGGTCCGGCTGATCGCCGATCTGGTCCGCGACCATGGCCCCGAACAGGCCCGCGATACTCTGGCCAAAATTAGCGAGGTAATGGATTGCGGCATTGTCGGCATCGGCATTGGCGGCTCGGAGCATCTTTTTCCCCCCGAACCCTTCGCGCCCATCTTTGCCGCCGCCCGCGAGTTGGGTCTGCGCACATCGGCCCATGCCGGCGAGGCGGCGGGCCCCGAGAGCATCCGCGGCGCGGTGGACGCCTTGGCGGTGGACCGTATCGGCCACGCCACCGCCGCCCGCCAGGACCCGTCGGTGCTGGCCTTGCTGGCCGAACGCCAGGTGCCGATCGAGCTTTGCCCCCTATCCAATGTCGCCACCGGCGCCATCGCGGCGATCAAGGATCATCCGGTGCGGCTTTTCTGGGATGCCGGCCT
>JAYGEB010000035.1:0-3769 GCA_046582595.1 Alphaproteobacteria bacterium
CCGCCGCCCATGCCGCCGTCGTGGTCGCCCTTGATGTCGATGAAGACGTGCGTTTGCGGAAAATCTGGGTGGTGGCGGACGCCGGCCTGGTGATCAACCCCGACGGCGTGCGCAACCAGTTGGAGGGCGGCGCGGTGCAAGCGGCGTCATGGACCCTGAAGGAACAGGTGCGGATGCAAGGCGCCGGCGTTACCTCGCTGGATTGGGACAGCTATCCGATCCTGCGTTTCAGCGAAGTCCCCGAGATCGAGGCCGAGGTTCTCGATCAACCGGAACAGCCCTCGTTGGGCGTGGGTGAATGCGCCGTGGCGCCAACGGCCGCCGCCATCGGCAACGCCGTCGCCCATGCCCTGGGCGTCCGTATCCATCATATGCCGCTGTCGCGGCAGCGGATCATGGAAACGCTATTGCGCCATGAACACGGCGACACGTAAAAAGTACATGTCCGCCTGTGCATCCCTAATTTCACGACTGGTTCGGGCGGAGTATTGTGGGGACATGTACTTGTTACGTGTCCCCACAATACGGTCGGATGACCCAAGCGCGGGGCCGAAAACTTCAGACGATGCCTTTTTCCCGCAGGGCGGCGATGTCGCCATCGTTCAAATCGAGCAGGTCGCCATAGACGGCGCCATTGTCTGCGCCCAGGTCGCGCGCGGTGTGCCGTACCTCGCCGGGGGTATTGGTCAGCCTGGGCACGACGTTTTGCAGCCGCACCTCGCCATAGTCATCGTCGTGGACGGGCACGATGGCTTCGCGGGCCAGGAACTGGGGATCCTTGAAAATCTGGCTGATGGAGTAAATCGGCGCCAGGGTGCCGCCCTCCCGTTCGAAGGTTTCAATGGCCTCCGACTGGGTATGATCGGCGAACCATTGGTTGAAAATAACATCCAACTCGGCCCGGTTCTCGAACCGTTTGGGGTTGGAGGCGTATTTCGGATCGTCCGGCATGTCCGGCTGGCCAATGGCCCTGGCATTGCCCTTGAAGGTGGCCTGGGTGCTGCCCGATAGCGAAACGAATTGATCATCCGAAGTGCGGAAGACATTGGCCGGCGCCGAATAATGAGAGGCGTTGCCGGTGCGTTGAGGTTCCTCGCCCAATTGATCATATTGTATGGTTTGCGAATCCAGCAGGCGAAAGGTCGCTTCCGTCATGGATAGATCGATTTCCTCGCCGCCCTTTATGGTGCCCCGGGCCTGGCCCAACAGCGCCATCAGCACCGCATTGCAGGCGAACAGACCGCCAATGGAATCGCCGATGGGATAGCCGTTGTGCATGGGCGAGCGGTCCGGGTCGCCGGTGATAAAGGCCAGGCCCGACATGGCCTCGAATATTCTTGCGAAACCGGGTTTTTCGGCGTAGGGCCCGGTCTGGCCGAAGGCCGTGGCGCGCAGGATGATCAGCTTCGGATTGGCCCGCCACAAGGTTTCCCTGTCCAGGCCCCAGCGCGCCAGAGTGCCGGTGCGGAAGTTTTCCAAAAGCACTTCGAACTTCGGCAACATCTGCAACAACAGCTCGGCGCCCTCGGGCTTGCGCAGATCCAGGGTGATGAATTTTTTGTTGCGGTTGGCGGCCTTCCACCAGATTGATTTGCCGTCCTTGAAGGGGGGGAAGGTGCGCAAGCCGTCGCCCGTGCCCGGCAGTTCCGCCTTCACCACCTCGGCGCCGAAATCCGCCATCATGGTTCCGGCCAGGGGGGCGGCGAGAATTGTTGCGATATCCAGTACCCGGATACCCTCCAGCGGACCACTCATGTCATTATGCCTTTAATATTTTTGCTTGATGGACTTCCGAGCCGGAATAATAAGCTACAGCCAATCCCAGGCAAGACATTAGGCGATGATTTTCGTGAAGGCCATCAGCCCGATAACGGTGCCGGTGACCCAGGTAAAGGTCTTGCGGAAGCCGGTTGTCTCCTTGCGCAGCAAAATTTGGAAGCACATCTTGGCGCCGGCGAAGGCCAGGGCGCACAGCCAGGGTCCAAAACCGTAGACCAGGGTTCTGATCCAGCGGCCAATGGGGGACAGTTCGGCGTATTCGGTGTGAAAGGAATGCGCCGCCAACAGGATCGCGGCGACAACAAAAATGGCGCCGAGGAGGCTGATCCGAGGCATGTTTATTTCGGCATTTGCCATGCTTGAAGGGCTTCTACGCGGTGGCCAGAGGGACTTTTACCAAAGCCTCGACGAATGAATCGCGCCAGGCGGCAACATTATCCCGGCTGACCGTGCCCATCATCTCGCGCCAGCGCTCCACCCGCTCCGGCAGGGGCATATGCAGGGCTTTGTTCAGGGCATCCACGACGTTGTCCACATCATAGGGATTGACGATCAGGGCGCTGCGAAGCTGTTCCGCCGCGCCGGCGAATTGCGACAAAATCAGAACATCGGGATCTTCCGGGTCTTGCGCCGCCACGAATTCCTTGGCCACGAGGTTCATGCCATCGCGCAGGGGGGTGACCAGACCGACATGGCTGGCCCGGTAAAGCCCCGCCAGGGAGCGGCGCGGGTAGGAGCGGTTGACATAGCGCACGGGCACCCAATCGAAATCCGCGAAACGGCCGTTGATGCGGCCGGCGGCGCTTTCCAACTCTTCACGGATTTCAATATAATCCTTTACATCGGCCCGCGATGACGGCGCGATTTGCAGAAATGTCACCTGACCCTGATGACCGGGATTGGTTTCGAGAAATTTCTCGAACGCCGCCAGGCGCTCGGGCAGTCCCTTGGTGTAGTCCAGCCGGTCGACGCCGAGAATCAGATTGCGCCCCGCCATGCTGCGCGAAATGCGGTCAAAATGGCGCACGGCTTCCGCCGACCAGGACATTTCGGTCATCTCTTGCGCGTCAATGCCGATGGGAAAGACGCCCGCGCAAATGGTGCGGCCAAAAGCCGTTAGCCGGCCGTCTTCGCCAATGCTGCCGGCGGCTTCATAGATAACGTAATCCTGAAAGGCGACCAGATCCATGGCGGTTTGAAAGCCGATCAGGTCGTAGGCAAACAAGGCCCGGACCAGCGCCTGATGATTTGGCAGGGTGGCCAGAACTTGGGGCGCGGGAAACGGAATATGCAGAAAAAACCCGATGCGCTGCTCCAGGCCCATGCGCCGCAATTCCTCGGCGCAGGCGATCAACTGGAAATCATGCACCCAGATCAGGTCGTCATCCCGCAGCAATGGCGCCAGGCCGTAGGCAAATCGCGAATTGACGCGGTAATACCGTTTGTCGAAGCGTCTGTCGAAAGCCGCAAGGTCGATGCGGTAATGAAACAAGGGCCACAGGGTGCTATTGGCGAAACCATTGTAGTATTCGTCATAGTCTTCATGACTAAGGTCGGTGGTGGCTATGGTTACGCCATCGGCATGTTCCATATGGATGGCGGTGGAGACGCTTTCGACGACCTTGCCGCTCCAGCCGAACCAGATGCCTTCATATTTTTTCAAGGCGGCGTAAAGCGCCACGGCCAAGCCGCCGGCGGCGGCTTTGTCCTTGGGGCCGGGTACCGAGACACGGTTGGAGACGACGATCAGACGGCTCATACGGCATCCTCCCACGAACGGCTTAGGCGAATAGCGCTATTGATGATCCCGACCAGGGAATAGGTCTGGGGATAGTTGCCCCACAGCTCCCGGCTCTTGGGATCGATATCCTCGGACAGCAGACCGGAGCGGTTGCGGCATTCCAGCATGGCGCCGAATATGGCCCGGGCTTCGTCGGTCCGGCCCATCAGGGCCAAGGCTTCAATATACCAGAAGGTGCATATGTTGAAG
>JAYGEB010000075.1:0-4648 GCA_046582595.1 Alphaproteobacteria bacterium
TCGCCGCCATTTGGGCCGCCATGATACCGTTCTCAGCACTCAGAGCCGCTTCTTAACAGACGACCAATTAAGACGGCGCTATAGCATTTTCGGGATTGAAATGGTCGATCAAGGTCGCGACGGCGGCCCGGCGCTAGAGCATGTCCTCTTTGAACATGCTCGAATTCTTAAGAAAAGAGCAATTGAACCAACTACTTGGATCGCAAGAGCGAATCCAATTAGCCGAAAATTGCTTTAGACGAGAGGAAATATCATGAGCGAAATTTATTACACCGAAGAGCATGAGTGGTTGGAGGTCGAGGGAGATATCGGCACCTGCGGCATCACTGAATTCGCCCAGGAACAGTTGGGCGATATCGTCTATGTGGAACTGCCCGAAGTGGGCCGTGCCGTCGCCATGAATGACGAGATCGCCGTGGTCGAGTCCGTCAAGGCCGCCTCGGAACTTTACGCCCCGGTCGGCGGCGAGGTCACGGCAAGCAACGATGCCTTGGCGGACGATCCGGCCAAGGTCAACGCCGATGCCATGGGTGAAGGCTGGTTCTTCAAGCTGCGTCTGAGCGATATGGCGGAGTTGGAGAAATTGCTGGATGCGGAGGCCTATGCCGCCCTGATCGCGGGGCGGGGTTAATGCGCTATCTGCCCCATACGGACGCGGACCGCCAGGCCATGCTGGCCGCGATTGGCGTGGCCGGCATCGATGATTTGTTCGCCGATGTGCCGGCCCAGGCCCTGTTGCCGGCGGCCCTGGATCTGCCGGGCCATGCGGGTGAAATGGCGGTCGAAAAAACCCTCGCCGCCATGGCGGCGAGAAATCTGAGCGCCGGCGCCGCCGCCACCTTTTTGGGCGCCGGGGCCTATCGCCACCATGTGCCTGCGGCGGTGGATCATCTGATCCAACGGTCCGAGTTTCTGACCGCCTATACCCCATACCAGCCGGAGATCAGCCAAGGCACCCTGCACTATCTGTTCGAATTTCAGACCCAGGTGGCGATGTTGACCGGCATGGATGTGGCCAACGCCTCCATGTATGACGGCGCCTCGGCCTGCGCCGAAGCCGTTCTGATGGCGCGGCGGGTGACCAAGCGGAAGCGGGCAATATTGTGCGGCGGCCTGCATCCCCATTACCGCGAAGCAACGGAAACCGTGACCCAGTTTGTCGATTTTCAGATTGATGCGCGCCGGGCCGATCCGGACGAAGTGGAAGATTTGGCCGCCTTGATCGATGAAGATACCGCCTGCGTCGTGGTCCAGACGCCGGATCTGTTCGGCCGCCTGCATGATCTCAAGCCGCTGTCGGAGGCGGCGCATGCCAAGGGGGCGCTGCTTGTCGCCGTGGTGACGGAAGTGGTGTCCCTGGGCGCGGTAACCTCGCCAGGTGAAATGGGCGCCGATATCGTGGTCGGCGAGGGGCAGTCCATTGGCAACGCCCTGAACTTCGGCGGGCCCTATCTCGGCCTGTTCGCGACCCGGCAAAAGTACGTGCGGCAGATGCCGGGCCGCCTGTGCGGCGAAACCGTGGACGAGACCGGCCGGCGCGGCTATGTGCTGACCCTGTCCACGCGGGAACAACATATCCGCCGCGAAAAGGCGACCTCCAACATCTGCACCAATTCCGGATTGTGCTGCCTGGCCTTTTGCATCCATCTGTCCCTGTTGGGAGAGACCGGGCTGCGCCGCTTGGCGCAAATAAACCATGGCCGCGCCGTCCATCTGGCGGAATTGCTGGGTGGCGTGGAGGGGATCGAGGTGCTGAACGATAGTTTCTTCAATGAATTCACCCTGCGTCTGTCCAGACCGGCGGCGGCGGTGGTCGATGAACTGGCCGGCCGGGGCGTCCTCGCCGGGGTGCCGGTCAGCCGGTTATGCCCGGATGATCCCGGCTTGGCGGATCTGTTGTTGGTCGCGGTCACCGAGACCAACACCGATGATGATATCGCCGCCCTGATCGCCGCCTTGATCGATGCGTTGCGGGAGGCACTTTGATGGCCGGCCCGAATAAACATGCGACCAGCAGCGGCCATCGCGGCCTGGATCTGGCCGAGCCGTTGATCTTCGAATTGGATGGCCCCGGCCGTTGCGGCGTCGATCTGCCGGACGCCCCGGCCGTGCCGAACCGTCTGGGCGGGCTGGAACGCCGCGCGCCCATTGGCCTTCCCGGATTGTCCGAACCCCAGGTCGTGCGCCATTTCGTGCGCCTCTCGCGCAACAATTTCGCCATCGACGCGGGGCTGTATCCTCTGGGCTCCTGCACCATGAAACATAATCCGCGCCTGAACGAAAAACTGGCGCGGCTGCCGGGCTTCGCCGATCTGCATCCCCTCCAGCCGGTGGCGACCGTGCAAGGGGCGTTGGAGTTGATCGACACCCTGTCGGATTGGCTGTTGACCCTGACCGGCATGTCGGCCGTCGCCATGTCGCCGGCGGCCGGCGCCCATGGCGAACTTTGCGGCCTAATGTGCATCCGCGCCGCCTTGGAAGCCAAGGGCGACCCCCGCGAGGTGGTTCTGGTGCCAACCTCGGCCCATGGCACAAATCCCGCCACCGCCGCCATCTGCGGCTATCGCGTCGAACAGATCCCGGCCAATGAACGCGGCCGGGTCGATCTGCCGGCCTTGAAGGAAAAACTGGGCCCGCGCGTGGCGGCCATCATGCTGACCAATCCAAACACCTGCGGTCTGTTCGAAGATCAAATTCTTGAGATCGCCGAGGCGGTGCACGAGGCCGGCGCCTACTTCTATTGCGACGGCGCCAATTTCAATGCCATCATCGGCAAGGTCCGGCCTGGTGATCTGGGCATCGATTGCATGCATTTGAACCTGCACAAGACGTTTTCCACTCCCCATGGCGGCGGCGGACCGGGCAGCGGCCCGGTTGTCCTGGCGGCGGCCCTGGCGCCCTTCGCGCCGCTGCCAAAGGTGGTGCGCGGCGCCGACGGCCTGGAGCTGGTGGAGCGGAAATCGGCGGCCGCCGGCACCGCCGCGAGCTTTGGCCGCCTGAAGGGCTTCCACGGGCAAATGGGCATGTTCGTCCGCGCCCTGGCGTTTATTTTCAGCCACGGCGGGGACGGCCTGCGGCAAGCCTCGGAAGATGCGGTGTTGAACGCCAACTATATTCTGGCCCGGCTGCGGGATTTGTTTTCCTTGCCGTTTGCCGGGCCTTGCATGCACGAGGTTTTGTTTGACGATCAATTCCTCGAGGACAGCGGTATTTCGACGCTGGATTTCGCCAAGGCGATGATCGACGAAGGCTTCCATCCCATGACCATGTATTTCCCCCTCGTGGTCTCGGGCGCCATGCTGATCGAACCCACCGAATCGGAATCCAAGGACGGCCTGGATCAATTCATCGCCTCCATGCGGCATCTGGCGGCGCGCGCCGTGGCGGGCGACGCTGAATTCTTCGCCGGCGCGCCCTATCTCGCCCCCTACCGCCGGCTGGATGAAACCCTGGCCGCCCGCAAGCCGGTATTGCGTTGGCGGCCGGAAACAAAGGCGGCGGCGGAATAATAAATTCGGTGGACGACATGCTTTAGATTATTTTTGGTATCGGATTGCGCAGACAAGGCTGCGACGGCAGCCCGGCGCTTATGCGCCGCCCGCGCGGAGCGGTGCGCTCTTGCGCACAAGCGTGAGCGAAGAAGATTAGGCTTGATTCAATGAATATCGAAAAAAGTCTAGAGCGTCGTTTTAGCTTTGTAGCCGCAGACATCGTTGACGATGCAGGCGGGGCAGTCCGGCTTGCGGGCCTTGCAGACATAGCGGCCATGCAGGATCAGCCAGTGGTGGGCATGCTGCAAATAGGCTTTCGGCACGCGCTTCTCCAGCTTGCGCTCGACTTCCAGGGGCGTCTTGCCGGGCGCCAGGCCGGTACGGTTGCCCAGACGGAAAAGGTGGGTATCCACGGCGATGGTGGGCTGTCCAAAGGCGTTATTGCAGACCACGTTGGCGGTTTTGTGGCCCACGCCGGGTAGGGTTTCCAACTCCTCCCGGGTTTCAGGCACCTGGCCGTCAAACTCCGACAACAACTGCCGGCTCAGGGCCATGACGTTCTTGGCCTTGGAATTGAACAGACCAATCGTGCGGATGTGCCGTTTCAGCTTGGCCTCCCCCAGCTTTACCATGGCCGCCGGGTTGTCCGCCGCTTCGAACAGCGCCTTGGTGGCCTTGTTCACGCCGACGTCCGTGGCCTGGGCCGACAGCACCACGGCGACCAGCAGGGTGTAGTTATTGACATAGTTCAATTCGCCCTTGGGTTCGGGGTCGGCGGCCCGCAGACGGGCGAAGAAGCTCTCGATATCGGCCTTTTTCATGCCCTACGCCGCCCCCTTCCGCCATAAACCATTGTCATGCCCAGACTCGATCCGGGCACCCAGGCGCGCCGCCGGTAAGATCGGGCCAGGCGGCGCCATGGATTGCCGGGCTTGACCCACTGCTGTCCGGTTTAATTTTATAGACAATGCGCATGACATTGATTCTACTCGTTATCGGACGTTTTGCCGCGTTTGAGACACGAAATGGAGATCAATGCCATGCGCCATCAGAATAGGATATTTCACTGTTTGCTCAAGCATATTCCACGCTCTCGCTTGCAACCGATTGTGGATCGTTATTGTGGCGACAAGCATATCCGGTCGCTTGACTGCTGG
>JAYGEB010000091.1:0-8270 GCA_046582595.1 Alphaproteobacteria bacterium
GGCTGGACGGTCGCCGCCTTTGCCATTTCATTGGAATGGCGATGGGGGAGGAAAGTCCGGGCTCCACGAAATAACGGTGCCGGGTAACGCCCGGCGGGGGCGACCCCAGGGAAAGTGCCACAGAAAGCAAACCGCCGGCGTCTTTGGGCGCGGCAAGGGTGAAAGGGTGCGGTAAGAGCGCACCGCGCGGCTGGTAACAGCGGCGGCATGGTAAACCCCACCGGGAGCAAAACCGAATAGGGATGGCGCGTCGGCGCGGCGTTTCGGCGCCCCCCGGCAGGTGTATTCGCACCGCCGTCCGGGTAGGTTGCACGAGGCGTCCGGCAACGGACGTCCTAGATGAATGACCGTTCAGCGCCGCGAAACACTATAAAATGTGTGGCCGTGGCGTGGACAGAACCCGGCTTACAGGCCGTCTGGCGCCCTTCATTCATTCCATGAAATCGCAATTGTTCGAAAAAGAACATAACTCGAACAAACTCTCGCCTTATTGTTTGCCTAAATTGCTTGGCGAATTCATGGACCACCTTCGAATTGATCACCCATGGCACTTGGTGGAACACTTCAGAACTCGGAACTTTGACTTCGAGGGCTTCAGTTTTTTATTTAGAAATCATTGACGGGCATAAAATGGCATGATATCCCACAAAAACCCAGCGTGGGTATCGTGGTGTGGATTGCGGTCATTTGCCGTCGATCGCCGCCGCGATGGTGAAAGACGATCAAGGTCTGGAGAATTGTCGTGGCGCTATTTTTGTCGCGGTTTGACAACAAGGTGGACGGGAAGGGGCGGGTTTCCGTGCCGGCCTCGTTCCGTGCCGACTTGACCTCGGATGTCTTCGCCGGCGTCGTCGCCTTTCCCTCGCTCAATACCAATGGCGCCGTCGACGCCTGTGATATCGGCCGCATGCAGCAATTATCCGATGGTATCAATTCATTAAACCCGTTCTCTGTTGAAAATCGTGATTTCGGCACCACGATTATGGCCGGATCTCACAAATTACCTTTCGATACCGCGGGCCGTATCCTTTTGCCGGAAAAATTACTGCGACACGCGGGCATCACCAACATGGCGACTTTCGCCGGCCTTGGCGCCACCTTTCAGATCTGGGCGCCGGAAGCCTATGAAGCCTACGAGATCGAGGCGACGGAGCGGGCCAGGGATCAGGCCGCTCAGTTCGAACTGCAGCGCCGCGACAATTTGGGAGCCGGCGAATGACCGTCCGCCCCCACATTCCCGTCATGGCGGCGCAAGTGGTCGATGCCCTGGCGCCCGTCGATGGCGGCATCTATGTGGACGGCACATTTGGCGCCGGCGGCTATGCCCGGGCGATCCTGGATGCCGCCGATTGCTGCCTGATCGCCCTTGACCGGGATCCGGACGCGGTTGCCGCCGGCGCGGCGCTTGCCGCGCGCTATCATGGCCGCCTGACCTTGATCCAGGGGCGGTTTTCCCAGATGGCGGAACTTGCGGCGGAAGCCGGCGCCGAGCGGGTGCGGGGCGTCGCCCTGGATTTGGGTGTGTCCTCCATGCAACTGGATCAGCCGGCGCGCGGCTTTTCCTTCGCCGCCGACGGCCCCCTGGACATGCGCATGTCGCAGTCGGGGGAAAGCGCCGCCGACGTGGTCAACAGCCGGGCCCAGGACGATCTGGCCGATATCATTTACCAATTCGGTGACGAGCGCCGTTCCCGCGCCGTGGCCCGCGCCATTGTCCGCGCCCGCGAGGAAGCGGCCATCGAACGCACGGTGCGGTTGGCGGAAATCGTCGCCAAGGCGGTCGGCGGCAGCGGGCGCATTCATCCCGCCACGCGCACCTTTCAGGCCTTGCGCATTTATGTGAACGGCGAGATCGATGAGCTGCGCCTTGGTCTGCGCGCGGCGGAGCGGCTGTTGGCGCCGCAAGGCTGGCTGGCCGTGGTCTCCTTCCATTCGTTGGAGGACCGGGAAGTCAAACAGTTCCTGTCCGAACGGGCCGGGCCGCGGCCTCAGGGTTCGCGCCACCGCCCACCCAGTGACGACAATCGTCCCGTCACCTTCCAATTGCCCCGCCGTGGCGCCACGAAACCCGGCGCGGACGAGATTGCCGCCAACCCCCGGGCCCGTTCGGCCCGGCTGCGGGTGGCGCAACGCACCGATGTGGCGCTGCCCCGTGGCGAGGTGGCGGCATGAGGTGGCCAATTACCGTCATCGTTCTGCTGCTGGTTCTGGCGGTGTCCCTGGGCCTTTACCGCCTGGAATCGGAGGTTCAGAAATTGGAGCGGCGCCTGGCCGCCGCATCGGCCCGGTTGGAGGAAAACCGCCGCGACAGCCGTATCCTGGCGGCGGAATGGAGTTTTCTGAACCAACCCAGCCGTCTCCAGGCCCTGGCCCGCCGGCACCTTGATCTGGCCAATGTGGCGCCAGGGCAAATTGGCCGCCTGGCCGGCCTGCCCCTAAAGGCGCCCGACCAGCCGGATAATGGCGAAGCGGCGGGCCCCCCGGCTCCGGAACGGACGAACCCGCCACCCTTGCCGGGATGGAAACCGGTCAAACCGCGCCAAGGCGAACGGATCGTTCTGGCGGAACGCGGGAGGGCGCGGCAATGACCATCAATGATACCCATGATGACGCCGTTGAAAGCCCGGCCCATTTGGTCGGCAGCAAGGCCCAGGCCATCTGCGTCGGCCGCGCCCGGCTGTTAACCGTGGCCCTGGTTTTCGCCGTATGTTTCTCCGTACTGGCCGGCCGCCTGATCGAGCTGACGGTCATTCGCGAACCGGGCAAAAGCCTTGCCTTTGTTGCCCCCGCGCCGAGCAGGCCGGCGGCCGGCAGGGCCGATATCTTGGACCGCAATGGCGTTCTGCTGGCGACGAACCTGTTGACGGCCTCGCTGTATGCCGATGCCAGGGTGGTTCCCGATGGCGCGAAGGCGGCCCGGCGTCTGGTCAAGGTGCTGCCCGGTTTGAGTCCCGCCGCGCTACGGGAGCGGCTGGCCACGGGCCGCGCCTTCGTCTGGTTGAAGCGGAACCTGACGCCCTCGCAACAGGCGGCGGTCAATGATCTTGGCATTCCCGGCCTGCATTTCCGCAATGAACAGCGCCGCATATATCCCCATGGTCCGTTGGAATCCCACGTACTCGGCTTCACGGACGTGGACGGCAATGGCATCTCCGGCATCGAAAAATTCTTCGACCAGGACATGCGCGACCGCGGTCCGCAAGGCCAGGCCCTGCAATTGTCGCTGGATAGCCGCGTGCAGCATGTGCTGCACGACGAATTGACGGCGGCTATTGTCCGGTTCCGGGCGATCGGCGCCGCCGGGCTGGTGATGGATGCCGATACCGGTGAAATTCTGGCCTTGACCTCCCTGCCGGATTTCGACCCCAACCATCCCACGGCGGCGCCCGCCTTGTCCCGCTTTAACCGCGCCACCAAGGGTGTCTATGAGCTTGGCTCGGTGTTCAAGGTCTTTACCGTGGCCATGGCGCTGGACAGTGGCGCCACCAAATTGCGCGGCGGTTATGACGCCAGCAAGCCGATCCGCGTTGCCCGCTTTACCATTCGCGACAGTCACGCCAAGAAGCGCTGGCTGTCGGTGCCGGAAATTCTGATCTATTCCTCCAATATCGGCGCCGCCAAGATGGCCTTGGACGTGGGCCGGGACGGGCAGCGCAAATATCTTGCCCGGTTTGGCCTGTTGAGCCGGCCCAGTTTGGAGTTGCCCGAAGTCGGCGCCCCCCTCAGCCCGGTCCGTTGGAGTGATATCTCCACCATGACGGCGGCTTACGGCCACGGCTTGGCGGTATCGCCGGTGCAATTCGCCTCGGCCTTTGCGGCAATGGTCAACGGCGGCGTTCTGCTGCCCGCCACCTTGCTGAAACGAAAGCCCGGCGAGCGCGTCGTGGGCGTGCAAGTGATCAGCGAACGGACCTCGAACCAATTGCGCCGCCTGCTGCGCGCCGTGGTCGAAAAGGGCACGGGGCGCAAGGCCCAGGCGCCCGGTTATTTGGTTGGCGGCAAAACAGGGACGGCGGAAAAGGCCGGCGCGGGGGGCTATCGCCGCAAGGCCTTGATCTCCTCCTTCGTCGCGGCGTTTCCCATGACCAAACCGAAATACGTCGTCTATCTGCTGCTGGATGAACCCCAGGGCGACGCCGAGACACATGGTTATGCCACCGCCGGCTGGACGGTGGCGCCCTTGGTCGGCCGTGTCGTGAGCCGGATCGCGCCGATCCTGGGTGTCCGGCCCGTGGACGATGCGGCGGCGGCGGCCATCAAGCAGGCCATGGCCATGCCGCTGTACAGCCGGAAACGGAACAGTGCGGTTAATTGACCTCATGGAGGGACAAGTGAGCCAGTTGGCGGATAGGGAGATTGTTGGGTTGACGGCGGATAGCCGCCGGGTCCGGCCCGGCTATCTGTTCGCCGCCCTGCCCAGCAGCCTCGCCGATAGTACCTTGAACGGCGCCGACTTCGCGGCCGAGGCGGTGCGCCGCGGCGCCGCCGCCCTATTGGGTCCACCCGGTCTGGCGGTCAACTTGAAAACCCCCATCGATGTTCCCGTCATCGAGGACAAGCAACCGCGCCGCCGCCTATCCCTGATGGCGGCGCGCTTTTTTGCCGCCCAGCCGGCAACCATCGTGGCGGTCACGGGAACCTCCGGCAAAACTTCCGTCGTCGATTTTGTCCGCCAGATTTGGCTTGCCCTGGGCCGCCAGGGCGCCAGCCTGGGCACATTGGGCGTGATCTCGGCGCCGGTGCGGCGCGAATTGGCCCATACCACGCCGGACCCGGTCACCCTGCACCAGGCCTTGGCGGAACTGGCCGGGGCGGGCGTGGATCATCTGGCCTTGGAGGCCTCCAGCCACGGCCTCGAACAACAGCGGTTGGACGGCGTCCGGGTACGGACGGCCGCCTTCACCAATCTGTCCCGCGACCATCTGGATTATCACGCCGATGAAGAGGCCTATTTGCAGGCCAAGCTGCTTTTGTTCGAAACCGTCATGGCGCCGGGCGGCGTGGCTGTATTGCCCAGCGCATCGGACTTGACGGAGCGCCTTGCCGCCGCCTGCGCGGCCAGCGGTCATGATATCCTGAGCTTCGGCATGGGCGGCGATATAAAATTGTTGCGGCGCGAGGCTCGGGCGGATGGACAAGGCCTGAGCATCGCGGCCATGGACCAACGGGCAGACCTTGAATTGCCGTTGATCGGCGCCTTTCAGGCCGAGAACGTGCTGTGCGCCATCGCCCTGGTCATTGCCTGCGGCGAGGCCCCGGAAGCGGTACTTGCCGCCGCCGCGAAACTGACGGGCGTGCCGGGCCGCTTGCAGGCGGTCGGCGGCGGCGTCTATGTGGATTACGCCCACAAGCCCGAAGCCTTGCGCGCGGCGCTTACCGCCCTGCGGCCCCACGCGGCTGGAAATCTGATCGTCGTGTTCGGCTGCGGCGGCGACAGGGACCGGGGCAAACGGGCGCAAATGGGGCGGATCGCCGGCGCCCTGGCCGACAAGGTCATAATCACCGACGACAATCCGCGCGGTGAGGATCCGGCGTTGATCCGGAGGGAAATCCTGGCTGGCTGTCCGGACGCCGTCGAGATTGGCGAGCGTGGCGAGGCCATCGCCACGGCGATCGGCGGGCTGGCCGCCGGCGACGTTTTGATCATCGCCGGCAAGGGGCATGAAACCGGGCAAGAGATTGCCGGCATCACGCATCCCTTTGATGATGGCGAGGTGGCGCGGACTATATTGCGGGGGGCGGGCGCATGACGGCTGCCATCCTTTGGCGCGCCGCCGAGGCCGCGGCAGCGGTTGATGCCCGGGTCAGCGGTGATTGGCGCGCCACCGGCGTTTCCATGGACAGCCGCACCGTGCGGGCCGGCGATCTGTTCGTGGCGATCCAGGGCCCGAATTTTGACGGCCACCGTTTCGTCGCCGATGCCCTGGCCCGTGGCGCCGTGGCCGCCATGGTCAGTCACCGGCCGGATGATATGGCGGCCGATGCGCCGTTGCTGATGGTGCCCGATACCCTGGCCGGGTTGGAGGCGTTGGGCCGGGCCGCCCGCGCGCGTAGCGCCGCCCGGATCGTCGCCGTCACGGGCAGTGTTGGTAAAACCGGCACCAAGGAGGCGCTGTCGCGGGCCTTGGCGCGCGGCGCCCCGACCCATGCCTCCCAAGGTAACTTGAACAATCACTGGGGCGCGCCGCTCAGTTTGGCCAGGATGCCCGGCCCCACCGCCTTCGGAGTGTTTGAACTGGGCATGAACCATGCCGGCGAGATTGCCCCCCTTAGCCGCATGGTCCGCCCCCACGTGGCCATCATCACCAATGTGGAGCCGGTGCATCTGGAATTCTTTTCCTCGCTAAGCCGGATCGCCGACGCCAAGGCGGAAATATTCGCCGGGCTGGAGCCGGACGGCGTGGCCATCCTGAACCGGGACAATGCCCACTTCGGGCATTTGCAAGCGGCCGCCAAGGCGGCTGGCGTTGGCCGGGTGATTTCCTTTGGCGCCCACGGCGAGGCCGATGCGCGCTTGATCGGGCTGGCCCAGCACCCCGACTGCAACTGCATTTCCGCCGATATCGATGGCCAGGCCGTGACCTACAAGGTCGGCGCGCCGGGCCGTCATTGGGCCATCAACAGCCTGGCCGTGCTGGCCGCCGTGCGGGCCCTGGGCGCGGATATCGGTTTGGCCGCCCTGGCCATGGCCGAAATTTCGGCCGCCAAGGGACGGGGCGAGCGCCACCGCATCGAGATTGGCGACGGCAGCCTGTTGATTATCGATGAAAGCTATAACGCTTCGCCCGCCGCCATGGCCGCCGCGATCGAGACCCTGGGCACGGTCGAGGCCGAACCCCTGGGCCGGCGTATCGCCGTATTGGGCGACATGTTGGAATTGGGCGCGGCGGCGCCGGAACTTCATGCCGCCCTGGCCCCGGCCCTGGAAGCCGCCGGCGTCGATAAGGTTCTGGCCTGTGGGGCCCATATGCGGGGCTTGTTCGAGGCTCTGCCCAAACACATGCGGGGCGCTTACGAGACCACGTCGGCGCGCCTGTTGCCACAAGTCGAGGCCGCCGTCCGGCCTGGCGATACGGTATTGGTCAAGGGCTCCCTGGGCCTGGACATGGCGCCAATCGTTCAGGCCCTGCGCGGTCTTGGCCCGGAATTCGACGCCGCGGCGGCGGCGGCGAGGGGATAGGGAGGAGGCGATGCTTTTCAATCTGCTTTATCCCTTGGCCGAAGATTTCCGGATTTTCAATCTGTTCCGCTATCTTACCTTCCGCACCGGCTCGGCGGTGATGACGGCGTTGATCATCAGCTTCATCGTCGGCCCGCCGCTGATCCGCTGGCTGCGCAGCAAGCAGGGCCGGGGCCAGCCGATCCGCGATGACGGGCCGGAACGGCATATCGTGGCCAAACAGGGCACCCCCACCATGGGCGGCTTCATGATATTGCTGGCGCTGTCGGTTTCCACCCTGCTGTGGGCGGACCTTTCCAACCGTTTTGTCTGGGCCGTATTGTTGGTCACCGCCGGGTTCGGCCTGATCGGGTTCGCCGATGATTACCTGAAGGTGACCCAATCGAACGTGCGCGGCCTGCCCGGAAAGCTGAAGCTGGTGCTGGAATTCGTCGTCGCGGTGGCGGCCACCCTGTGGATCATGTCCTTTCAACCCGACGCCATGTCCTCCCATCTGGCGGTGCCCTTCGCCAAGAATCTGCTCATCGATCTGGGGCTGTTTTTCGTTCCCTTCGCGGCGCTGGTCATGGTCGGTTCGTCCAACGCCGTCAATCTGACCGATGGGCTGGACGGCCTGGCAATTGGCCCGCTGATCATCGCCAGTGGCGCCTTCGCGCTGATCGCCTATCTGACCGGCAATGTGGTTTTTGCCGGGTACTTGCAGCTTCACGCCGTGCCGGGCGCGGGTGAACTGGCGATATACTGCGGCGCCATGGTCGGGGCGGGCCTGGGATTTTTGTGGTTCAACGCTCCGCCGGCGATGGTTTTCATGGGCGATACGGGCAGCCTGTCCCTGGGCGGCGGCCTGGGCGCCGCCGCCGTGGTGACCAAGCATGAATTGGTGCTGGCCGTGATCGGCGGATTGTTCGTGCTGGAGACGGTCTCCGTCATCGTGCAGGTGGCATCCTTCAAGTTGACCGGACGGCGGGTCTTCCGCATGGCGCCCCTACACCATCATTTTGAACAAAAAGGCTGGGCCGAACCCACCATCGTCATCCGTTTTTGGATCATCGCCGTCATCCTGGCCCTGGTCGGCCTGGCCACGTTGAAG
>JAYGEB010000192.1:0-5998 GCA_046582595.1 Alphaproteobacteria bacterium
CGGCCCTTCTCGATGATTTTTTCGGCGGCGGCCAGCAGAGCCCCGCCGCCAAGACCGGAAGACCGTCTCGTGGCCCTGGCCGTGGGAATGCGTGCCCATGAGGATGGTGGCATGGCCCTGCCGGTCGAAACGAATTTCGCCGGCCTCGTCAAACATCCCCGCCGCCTGCTCAATGGCGTTGGCCAGGCCGAAACCCAGCAACTTGCCCTCTGAACGCGCCGCCGCCCGGCGCCCTTCGAAGCCGGCGGCATCGGCCATGGCCAGGGCCTGGTCCATGTTGCGCTCGAATTCCCCACAGTCGTAGTTGTAGCTCAGCCCGGTCTGGTACGGCATCGCGGACGGCGGGATGATGTTGGCCCGGCGCAATTCCACCCGGTCGATGCCAAGCTGCCGCGCCGCCAGATCGATGACCTGTTCGATGGCCGAGGTGGCTTCCGGCCGGCCGGCGCCCCGATAAGGTCCCGTCGGGCTGGTGTTGGTGAAGACGCCCAGAACTTCGGCGTGGATGACGGGGGTCGTATAGACACCGGCCACGCCGCCCAGATTGCCGAACGCCGGCAGCGGCCCGAAATTGGACAGGTAGGCGCCCATGTTGGCCCGGCAGCGCACCCGCAGGGCGAGGAAGCGGCCATCTGCATCAAGCGCCAGTTCGGCCGCCATGATCATGTCGCGGGCCTGTTCGTCCAAAATACCGTCCGAGCGCTCGTTGACCCATTTCACCGGCCGCTTGAGTTTCTTCGCCGCCCAGAGCACCAGGGGAAGTTCCGGGAAAATATTGGCCCGCAGGCCGAAGGAGCCGCCCATGTCGGGACTAACGACCCGCAGCCGGCTTTCCGGGACGCCCAATACGGCCTCCGACAGCCAGTTTCTTATGTCGTGGGGAAATTGGTTGCCGGAGTAGAGCGTGTAGCGGTCCTCGAACGGGTCATAGTCACCAAGGGCGGCGCGGGGCTCCATGGGGTTGATTGCCACCCGCGGCATGGGTAGTTCCAGCCGGGTGACATGAGCGGCGGCCTTGAAAGCCTCGTCGACCGCCTTTCTGTCGCCCAATTCCATGCGGAAACAGATGTTGTCGGAGCAATCCTCCCATACCGCCGGCGCCCCCTCGCCGATGGCCTCGGCCGTCAGCACATTGAGGGGCAGGGGCATGTAATCGACCACGATAAGCTCCGCCGCATCCCTCGCCTCGAGCGGGCTTACGGCCACCACGAAGGCCACGTAGTCGCCGACGAAAGCCACCTTGTCCCGGACCAGGGCGGGACGTGGCGGCACGAATATGGGACTGCCATCGGGCCGTTCCAGCGGCGCGATCTTGGCGGCTAGGCAGGGCATGTCGCCAAGCCCGTCGGCGGCCACGTCGGCGCCGGTATAGACGGCCAGAACCCCCGGCGCCGTGCGCGCCGCTTCGACATCGATGGAGCGGATTTGGGCATGGGCATGGGGCGAGCGCAGCATATGGGCGTGCGCCTGGCGGGCCAGGTTGATATCATCGGTATAGCGCCCGCCGCCTTTGAGAAAGCGGATATCCTCTACCCTTGGCGCCGGCTGCCCAAGACCAAATTTCATGGTGTGATACCCGTCAGCTCCTGGCGCAACAGCGCCGCGCCTTGGCCCAGTGCGGCGATCTTTGCCTCCGCCACGGCGCGGGGAAGAGGCGCCAGGCCGCAATTGGTGCAGGCGACGATCCGCTCTGGATCGACAAATTCCATGGCCCCGCGCAGGGTTTCGGCCACTTGTTCCGGGCTCTCGATTTCATTCGTGGCCACGTCAATGGCGCCAACCAATATCTCCTTGTCCGGCAGCAGACCGAGGACGGACAGTGGAACTTTTGAGTTGGCGCATTCCAATGAAACCTGATCAATGCGGCTGCGGTTGAGGGCTGGAAAAAACGCCTCGTACTGGCGCCATTCCTCGCCCAGGGTAGCTTTCCAATCGATGTTCTGCTGGATGCCATAGCCATAACAGATATGCACCGCCGTCTTGCATCGCAGCCCTTCCGTGGCGCGGTGCAGCGCCTCGATACCCCATTCCAGCACATCATCCATGAAGGCATTGAAAGCCGGTTCGTCGAACTGAATGACATCGACGCCAAGGGCTTCCAGCTCACGGGCTTCCTGGTTCAACAATTCGGCAAAGGCCATAGCCATGTCCGGCCGGCTGCCGTAGTGGGCATCCGCGATGGTGTCGCAAATGGTCATGGGGCCGGGCAGGGTTAACTTGAGCTTGCGGCTGGTGTGGTCCCGGCAGAACTTGGCGCCCGGGCCATGCACGGAGCCGGGCCGGCGCAACGCCGAGGTCACGGTCGGCACTTCGGCATCATAGCGGTCGTTGCGGATGCCCATGGTGGTCATGCGCCGCCAATCAATACCTTCGATGGTTTCAAGAAAGCCGTGGACGAAATGCTTGCGGAATTGCTCGCCGTCGCTGACGATATCTATACCCGCATCCTCCTGGCATTTTATCCAGGCGAGTGCCGCGTCCTGCTGGCCTTCGACCAGGGTTTTGCCCTCAAGCCGCCAGGACGGCCATAGTTTTTCAGGCTCCGCCAGCCAGGCAGGCTTCGGCAGGCTGCCCGCAACGGTGGTTTCAAGCATTTGGTCCCCCTCAAATTCCAGTCACCTAGCGGGGAGATTAGCGGCGATCCGCCGATAAATCCATGTGCGCCGTTGCCCCGTTGATAGGGGGAGACGTATCATGGTTTTTGGAAACGAAAATGGCGCCAGGATTGGGCCGGCATGTGGGAGTTAGGTTATGAACGGGATCGACTACATCGCGCAAATATTGCAGCAGGAAGGGGTCGAATGGATGTCCTGTTTCCCCTCCAATCCGCTGATTTCGGCGGCGGCCAGGATAGGCATCCGCCCCATCGCCTTTCGCCACGAGCGCGGCGCGATCATGGCGGCGGATGGTTACAGCCGCATCAGCGACCGCCGTCGCTTCGGCGTGGTCGCCGTTCAGGCCCAGGCCGGGGCGGAAAACATCATGGGCGGGCTGTCCCAGGCCTATGCCGACAATATTCCAGTCCTGGTCATGCTTGGCGGCAACGATCTGGAGCAGATTTCCGTCCGGCCGAATTTCTCCGCCGTGCAAAAAATGCAGGGCTGGGCCAAACGGATAGAGGCGATCTATACGCCCAGCCAGGTCGGCGATATCATGCGCCGGGCCTTCCATGCCCTGCGCAACGGCACGCCTGGTCCCGTGGTGGTCGAATTGACGGCGGATGTCTGCGGCCAGGAAATTCCGGAAGCGGCCTTGAACTACCGATCGCCCAAGTTGGTCCGCCAGGTGCCCGAGGCAAGCGAAATCGGTGCCGCGGTCGATGCCTTGATGGCCGCCAAAAAGCCCATGATTTGGGCCGGCGCGGGGGTCTTGTTTGGCGGCGCCACCGCCGAGCTGCGGCAGTTGGCCGAACTCACCGGAATGGCGGTATTCTGCACCATGCCGGGCAAGTCGGCCTTCGACGAACGCCATCCCCTCGCCCTGGGGGCGGGCAGCGGCGCCACCACCCTGCCGGCCCATCGCTGGCTGTCGGACAGTGATGTTCTGTTGGCGCTGGGCGCGAGCCTGACCCGCTCGCCCTACGCCCAGCCGATCCACCCTGGCAAGGTGCTCATCCACAACACCGTCAACCCGGATGATCTCAACAAGGACGAGGCGGCGGACATCGGTCTGATCGGCGATACGCAACTGGCCATCCAGGCGCTGATCGAAGAGATCAAGGCGCGCACGGACGGCCAGGGATTTGGCGATGGAAAACAGGCGGAGGCCGAAATCGCGGCGATCAAGGACCAATGGATGGAGGAATGGACGCCGCTGTTGAACTCCGACGAGGAGCCGTTGAGCTATTATCGCGTGATCCACGAGATCAACCAGAACCTCGATCTGGAAAACAGCATTGTCACCCATGACGCCGGCGCCCCGCGCGATTCCATCGTGCCGTTCTTCAACGCGACCACGCCGCACAGCTATATCGGTTGGGGCAAGACCACCCATCTTGGTTTCGGCATCCCCCTGATGATCGGGGCGAAGATGGCCGAGCCCGACAAATTCTGCCTCAATTTAATGGGCGATGGCGCCTTCGGCATGTCGGGGACCGACATCGAGACGTCGGCGCGGGCGGAAGTGGCCATCACCACGGTGCTGTTGAACAACAGCGCCATGGCGACCTATTCCGGGCCATCACAAGGCGCCATCGGCGCGGAGGCGCGTGAACGCTACGGCGTTTCCTCCATGCAAGGAGACTATGCCAAGATCGCCGAAGGCATGGGCGCGGTCGGTCTGAGAGTGAGCAAGGTCAGCGAAATCGCACCGGCCCTGCGGGAGGCCCGGCGTCTTAATGCCGCTGGAAAGACCGTGCTGATCGATGTGCAAGCGAATATCGAAGAACGGCGTTCGAGGTTCTGAGATCATGCGGCAGGGTAATCCGACGTCGTCGCGCGTGCCCGACCCCGGCGTCGCGGCGCTGTTTGAACAGGATGCCCGCTGGCAGGCCTGGCTGGATGTCGAGGCGGCGTTGGCCAAGGCGGAGGCCGAACTTGGCATGATCCCGGCGCCGGCGGCGGTTGAGATCGCTGCCAAGTGCGACATCTCGTTGTTCGACCGGGCGCGCATGGCGGAGGGTTTTCAGCGCACCGGGCACTCTCTGGTGCCGTTGGTTTGGGAATTGTCGCGGTTGTGCGATGGCGATGCGGGAAACTATGTGCACTGGGGCGCGACAACGCAGAACATCACGCAGACCGGCGACTTGCTGCAGCTTCGCAAGGCGCACCGGATATTCCTGGGCCAGATCGGCGCCATTCTCGCCGCCCTGGCGGATCTTGCCCTGCGTTCGAAGGACATGGCGCTGCCGGGCCGTACCCACGGCCAGCACGCGGTGCCCGCGACGTACGGGCTCAAGGTGGCGATCTGGATCGATGAATTCGCCCGCCATGTGGAGCGTCTGAGAGAATGTGAACCCCGCGTCTTTCAGGCGCTGCTGGGTGGCGCCGCCGGGACCGCCGCCTCGTTTGGCGACCGGGGCCTTGAGGTGCAGGCGCGCATGGCGGCGCATCTGGACATGGTGCCCATGGCGGTGCCGGCGCGCAGTATCATGGATCACCTTGCCGAGCATATTTTGCTGCTGGCGCTGCTGGCGGCCAGTTGCGGCAAATTCGCCAATGAAATTTACACCGGCATGAAGCAGGAATTTGGCGAAGTCGAGGAACCGATTTCCCCTGGTACGGTCGGTTCCTCCACCATGCCGCAGAAACGAAACCCCCATCTCTCGCAAGACGTCATGGCTTATGCGGCGCAAATCCGCACCATGGTCCCCCTGGCGCTGGAAGCCGTGATGACGGAGCATGAAGCGAACCGGCAAACCTCGCTGATGATGCGGCACGCGCAAAACCAGGTTTGTGGCCTCATGGGCGACACCCTTGAACGGGTCCGCATTCTGGCCGAAGGTCTGGTCCTGAAGCCAGAACGCATGCGCGCCAATCTTGAGTTGACCGAAGGCCTGATCATGGCGGAACCGATCATGCTGGCCCTGGGCGAACACGTGGGCCGTCAAGAGGCCCACGACATCGTCTACGACGCGGCGCAGGCGGCGGCCAAGGGCGAGGGCAGATTTTCCGATCTATTGGCCGCAGATACCCGTTTCAGCCAACACCTGTCGCAAAGCCAGATGCAAGGCATGCTCGATCCAACGCAATATACCGGCCTGTGCGGCGAACTCGCCGAAACCCAGGCCGCCCGCGCCCGGCAACTGGCAAAATCGCTTGTTGACTAAAGCCAATTCAACCACCTGTTTTCTGCAGGGGGTCATTGCCATTCCGCTCCTGGTTTCCCTCCAGGATACCTCTTAGAAAGGCGATGATCTCGGCTGCGTCCCATTCCACCGCGCCGATAATCCGGCCGATTTCGCGGCCTTGGGGATCGACAAGAATGGTGCCGGGAAGTCCGAATATTTTCAGTTTCCGCGCGGCGCCCCCGCTTTGATCGTTGAACAGCCGTAGCCGCC
>JAYGEB010000078.1:0-3424 GCA_046582595.1 Alphaproteobacteria bacterium
CGTGTGCTCTTCCGATCTCAATCACGGCGGCGCCGAAGGAATAGATCAGTTTACCGGACGGTCCCATCTCGACCTTGGCCAGTAAAAACAGATATATCGCCGTCAAAAGGCCGAAAATGATGGGCGCCACGAAGCGGAAAAAAGCATAGGTGTATAAATGCGCCTCGGACCGCATGCCGCCCTGGGCCAACTTATTCTTCATCGCCACGCTGTCGGCCGGGTTCACCAGTTTCAGCTTTTCCACCAAATATGTGACATAGCCCCGGCCGGACTTCTGGCGCAGGGTGGAGGTTTGGTTGGCGAATTTGTTGCGTGCCTGGGCGCTCAATTCCTCCCGTTGGGCGGCCACGGTCTTTAGCCGCGAGCGCAGGTTGTCGCTGCCCATGAACGGCATGCCAAAGGCGACAATGGTCAAAAAGGCGCCGATGCTGCCCAGCGCGATAATGATATTTTCCGGTGCGAGGAGGGTATCCATCAGACTTCAAAATTGATCATTTGTTTCATGATAAAGACGCCGCAGCTCATCCAGCAAATGCCGCCGGCAATCATGATCTGGCCTCTGCTGTCGGTGAACAGGGGGATAATGTATTCCGGGCTGATCAAATACAGCAGGACGGTCATGAGGAATGGTAGGGAGCCGATGATGCTGGCGGAGGATTTCGCCTCCGACGATAGCGCCTTGACCTTGTCCGCCATTTTTTTGCGGTCCCGCAGAATGGAGGAAAGATTAGACAGCGTGTCGGCCAGATTACCGCCGGTCTGGGACTGGATGGCAAGGACAATGGCGAAGAATTGCATTTCCGGCGTGTTCAACTGCTCTTGCCCCCGAACCAGCGCTTCATCCAGGGACAATCCCAGCTTTTGCGATTCCACGATTTCCCGAAAAACACCGGCAACCGGTTCCGGGCTTTCCGAGGCGATGACGTTCAGGCATTCACCGACCGGCAGACCGGATTTGATGCCGCGGACGATGACATCGACGGCGTTGGCGAACGACTTGGTGAATTTGGCGATCCGGCGTTTTGTCTTGGTTTTGACCACATAACGGGGCAGGCCAAAGCCAACGGTTATGGCGACGGGTAGGACGCCGACGGTGGGGTAACCCATGATCAGATATAGAATGGCGGAACTGATCGCCAGGCCGCCGCACAAAAGAAAATAGTTTCGCACGCTGGTGCGCAACCCCGCCTGGCGCAGTATCTCCCGCATCTTCACGGCAAAGGATTTCTTTGTTTTTGCATCCTCCAGTTCGCGCAGGCGCGATTGGATGTTGCGTTTCCGCCCGCTGCTGTCGCGGCCGCCGCCGCGTCCGCCGCGGCCAGCCCCGGCCTTGCCCGAGGCGATGGCCACGCGATGCTTTAAAGTCGCCCGGGCCTTGACCTGCGGCATGACCAGCAGAAAGGTCAGGACGGTCATCGACAGAAAGACGGTGCCCGCGACGAGATATACAAGAATGCCAAGATCCATGCCGGTCTCCCAATCTCCGTCCTCTTAAGCTGGAGCGGCGTATCCGCCAGGCGGCCTGGCCCGGTCCGCGCGCTTACATACCCAGCGATACAACCAGATCTTCTTCCCGGCCGAAATACTTGGCCCGGTCCCAGAATGACGGGCGCAGGCCCGTCGGCTTATGCTCGCCGATCAATTTGCCGTTTTCATCCTCGCCCAAAATTTCATAGGTATAGAGATCTTGCAGGGTAACCACGTCGCCTTCCATGCCGACCACTTCCGTGATGTGGGTAATTTTGCGGCTGCCGTCGCGCAGGCGGGCGGCCTGAACAATGATGTGCACGGCGGAGGCGATTTGTTCCCGCACGGTCTTGGCCGGTAGATTGAAGCCGGCCATGGCGATCATGTTTTCTACCCGGCTAAGGGCCTCGCGCGGGTTATTGGCATGGATCGTGCCCATGGATCCGTCATGGCCCGTATTCATGGCCTGCAGTAGATCAAATGCCTCCGGCCCGCGCACCTCGCCCACGATAATGCGTTCCGGGCGCATGCGCAGGCAGTTCCGGACCAAATCCCGCATGGTAATCTCGCCGGCGCCTTCCAGGTTGGGGGGCCGTGTCTCCAGGCGCACGACGTGGGGCTGTTGCAATTGCAATTCGGCGGAATCCTCGCACGTAATCGTCCGCTCGCCCTCTTCGATAAAGGCGGTCATCGCATTCAGCAAGGTCGTTTTACCCGAACCCGTACCGCCCGAAACCAGAATATTCAGGCGGCATGCGCCAATCACGCCCAGCAATTTCGCACCCATGGGGGTGATGGATCCGAACTCCACAAGATTTTCTATGCGCAGTTTATCTTTCTTGAACTTACGAATGGTCAAGGTCGGGCCGTCGATCGACAGGGGTGGCGCGATCACATTGACGCGGCTGCCATCCAGCAGACGGGCATCGCAAATGGGGCTGGACTCATCCACCCGGCGTCCCACCGCCGAGACGATACGCTGGCAGATATTCATCAACTGGGCATTGTCGCGAAAGCGGATATCGGTCAGTTCAATATGGCCATCGACTTCGATGTAAACTTTATCCGCGCCGTTGACCATGATATCGGCAATGTCGTCCCGCGCCAGCAGCGGTTCCAATGGGCCCAGGCCCAATACGTCGTTGCAAATATCCGTAATCAGAGCCTGCTGTTCGGTGCTGGACAGCACCATGGCCTTCATGGCGATGATCTCGCCGACGATATCGGTAATCTCCTCCCGGACCTGGGAGGATTCCAGTTTACCCAATTCGGTCAGATCGACGGCCTCGACCAGGGATGAAAAAATGCTTTGTTTGGTTTCGTTGTAGCGGTCCCGCTCATCGCCGAACAGGTCGCTGTGATCGGGTACAGATTCCGGCGCCGGCTCGACCGCATGCGGCACCGGCACCGGCACCGCTATGGGCTTTGGCGCCGGTACAACCTTTGCCGGCTCTTCCGCCAATGCTTCCGGGCCGGGAGTCTGGGGCGGGGTCTCGATTTTAACTTCTGGTCCGCCCGTGCGTTTGCCAAACATGATTAACCCGCCCTAGCTTTGGATTTAGGCTTTGCCTTACCCTTCAGGCCCAACTGGGCCAAGAGACCCTTTTTAGCCTTTTGTTGCGGTTGCCGTCCACTAACGAGTATCGCCAAATTGCGCAAGGCTTCGACCGATTTATGTTTACCGTTGACCTGTCCCACCATTTGCCCATTGTTGGAGGCCGTGCCGAATAACGCGGCCGCGTGCGGGATCACGATGTCTGGTTTCATTTCAATCGCCGTTTCAAAATCTTTTGGCGAAAGCTCGGTTTTTTTGTAGGCGCCCTGATGGTTGAGCACGAGCCGCAGCGGCGAGGTCTCGCCCCGTTGTTGGCGCAGGCGGTCCACCAGGTTTTTGGTGTCGCGCAGACCCGAGAGGTCCATTACGCCCACGATCACGGTCTCGTCGGCATCAAGCAGC